>NZ_JBHUOT010000011.1:0-261179 GCF_042686225.1 Flavobacterium notoginsengisoli | reverse complement strand
AGTTGATGAAGGAAAAAACAAAATGAGCGTTTTAAATGCTGTGAGAAATAAAATAATCCATCGGGTTTTTGCGGTAATAAAAAAACAAACCTCTTATCAAAAAGATTTGGTTTTATCATAGAAATCGGAATGACAAACTTTGCGACAATTCATCTTTATCAATCACCTTGACGAAAGGAGCATCTCCAGCATACCAACGATAGTTACACAATGAAAAAAAAAGTTGTAGGGAATCCTCAATTTTGTTGATATGCCTTTAATTTCTCCTTTCGTCGAAATGATGGTACTTAAAGCACTTTTTCTTTTAATCTACACCTAAATAAGGATCGAGCACTTCTGCCAGTCTGTTGAGCCAGTAAAAATTATCATCGATATGGCACAACTCAGAATCCAGAGTTTCGCAACCTCGCATCGAACTTAACGAAAGAGCATAATTGACCTGTCGGAGCATCTTCGCCATATCTTTTACATCAATAACATCACTAAAAAAATCTTTTAGTCTAGTTTCTACTTCTTTAGAAAAACAATCTGTAGCCATTATCTTATTTTTTAAACACTCCAAATATAATACTTTTGGAGACATAAATGTAACCACGCCAAAAATAAATCTTAAGAATTTTGAAATATGGATATTTCAGAAGAAATCTTTATTGCAAATCTTGGGATTCACATTCGCCAATTGCGTGAAAAAAAAGGTTTATCTCAACAAGCTTTGGCTGATGATTGTGATATTCCTAAAACTCAAATAGGAAGAATAGAAAGAGCTAAAATAAATACTACAATAAAAACCCTTATAAAAATTGCCAATGCTTTAGATATTGAACCTAAAGAATTGCTTGATTTTTCTTCGAAGTAAAAAGTCAAAAGCTAAGTCAAATGTCAAAATTCAATAAAAGATTAATAGAACCATTTATTATCATTATAATTATTGGTATTGTCTTAATCAGTTTCGTGAATTTTAAAGGTGTACAAGTAAAATTCTACAATAACACAGGGAAAGATATCGACTCGCTTATTATTGGGGAAACTTTAATTGGAAATCTCAAAAAAGGTGATACAACTGATTTTATCAAATTTAAAAAATTCAGATTTGACAGCGGTTTTCCTTATGAAGATTTAAGTGGTACTGTAAATGGCAACCGAATACATGATTTAAAATGGAGCTGGTGCGCTTCAGAAAGAAGTTACGAGTCTGATGGCGAATATATTTTTGACATCATTACAAAAGAAGACAATGAAGGAAACACCTATTTACATCTTGTAAAACATCAATAAGCTTTTATACTTCAAATTTTCGCTAAAGCCTTTTCCTTTCAAACATAAAAAAACCTCCAGTTAAAGCAGGAGGCAATTCATTTAACTTTCTTATTCCACAAAGCATATCCGTCTAGTTTGTCATTCTGAGGAACGAAGAACCACACTCGAAACTCGACAAAGATTGGCGATTTTGCATACGGAGCAACTTGCGTGATTCTTCGTTCCTCAGAATGACAAGATTGTGGTTACTGAACGGTTATTCTTTTCAGGTAAATCCTTTCCCTTTCAAACATAAAAAACCTCCAGCTAAAGCAGGAGGCAATTCATTTAACTTTCTTATTCCATAAAGCATATCCGTCTAGTTTGTCATTTCGACGGAGGAGAAATCTCCGATAGAAGCTCGACAAAGATTGGCGATTATCGTTGCGGAGCTACTCGCGGAGATTTCTCCTCCGTCGAAATGACAATACTTTGTGGTTACAATGCAAAAAACTTTGCGCTTCTGCGTCTTCGCGAGATTAAAACATAAAAATTGTCTTTTATATTTTTATTTCTCCGATTTAAACAAAACCTTTCCATAAAACAATACGCCAAAATAGATTAAAATACAGGGAAAAATCCATGTTCTAAATCCAATTCCAAGCGCAGCACGAAAACCTTGTGCATATAATAAAGTTGTAAGATATATCATCCAGCAAATTCCAAATTTAAAAATTCGTTCGGTTGCCGTCATGTTCTGCGTATAATAAAAAATGGTAAAGGGCATAAAAAAACTCAAAAGAACTGCCCCAAATTTACTGTTGGCACTGGCTTCTATAGGTGTCACCATATAACTAAAAGCAAGCGTTATGGCAAGATTTAAAAGAATCAAAAAAATTGCATTGACCACAAAAGCTCCAATTCTATTATTTTCTGATGTTTTGTTTAAATCTTGTAATTCTCCTTTATCAATTTGAAGCACTTCACAAATTAATTCCAGCGTTTTGCCACGTGGTTCGTTATTGCTGTTTTCGATTCTTTGAATTGTTCTCAAATTAACTTTGGACAATTCTGCCAGTTCTTCTTGTGTAAAGCCTTTTAATTTTCTCGCTTCGCTAATTTTTTTGCCAATATAACTCATGGTTTATGTTTTTAAATTTCAATCCAAAATTATTTCGAAAAGCCTATTTTGATAACGGTTTTCTTACGGCATTTCTACGACATTTGATAATGTCGCTAATATATCATTAATTTTAATGGAGAAGAATAAGTGTTTTTATTTAAATCATTATTTTCTGATAAAAAACAAAAAAGCCAGAATTGCCAGTTTTTTATATTAGTTCGTATTACTAATTTTACTTTAAAAAAAATCTTCAATCGGCTTAATCGTCTTTGTTTTAAACTTATCGCTATGTTCCAGAAATCAACTTTTGCTATTTTCCTTCTTTTTATTTTAAGTTCCTGTGCCGTTCAGCAGAAAACACTGGAGATGAGCGATTGGTATGCTTTTACAAAATCAAATACAGCACAGCAGGAACCATCAAAAGTTTATGAATTTAAGGACGGAATGATTCGTATGTACGGAGAAGATCTTGGTTGCTTAATGACCAAAAAAAGCTATAAAAACTTTGAGCTTACCTTAGAATACCGATGGAATATGGAAGAACAATACAAAATGAAAGGCACGAAAAACAGTGGCGTTATGTATAATATTCCATTAGAGGCATCGGATAAAATCTGGCCAAAAGGAATTCAGTTTCAAATAAAAGAAAACGTTACGGGCGACTTTATATTTTTAGACCAAGTAACGGCAAAAGTAAACGGAAAACTTGTTGAAGCCGGCGCAAGTGTGGTTTCTCCAAAGTTTTTAGCCAATGAAAATCCGTTTGGCGAATGGAATAGTGTAGTTATTAAATCTTTCAACGGAAAAATCACGCAGTATTTGAACGGAAAATTAGTAAACGAATGCACGGAAGCTTCTACTGTTGAAGGTAAAATTTCTTTAAACTATGAACGCTCTCCAATTGATTTTAAAAACATTAGAATTAAGAATATTTCGAAAGAATAAAACTTTATATTTTGGGCTAAAGTCTTTTTCTTTTCAAGCATTAAACCTTCAGGTGAAACAGAAGGTAATTTATTAAACTTTCTTATTCTATAAAACATATCCTTCTTCCTTCGTCAGAATAACAATACTATGTGGTTACAGTATGATAAAATCCTTTTAATCTTAATAATCTGTGGCTTAAAAAAACGCTCCTACTTTGTGGCTTTGCGAGGTTAAAACCCTCAAATATTAGAAATTCAGAAATTTCTTTAATTATTTTACGCTTTAGTGTTTAAATATTCTTATTTTTAAAATACCAAAAACCTAAATCTGCATATTTTATTTTGTTTTTAAATTTCAAAAATCATTTAGAACATGAAGAAATACAGATTATTAGTCATTTTTTTAGCAATTATTGCAATTTTTTATTTCGCAAGAACGGTTCGAAACTTTACCGTTAAACAGGAAACCCGAACTCTTAAATCGGAACATTTTATTGTTTCTTACAGTGGCATTTATAAAAGTGAAGCTGAAAAAGTCAGCAAACATCTCGAAGATAATTATTCGACAATAAGAGGAAATTTAAAAGACATTGAGCACGACTTGATAAAGGTTTTTGTTTACGGCTCACAATTCAAGTTTAATGATGCTACAGGTTTAAAAGAAGATACTAAAGGCACAAGCCGTGGCCCAAATGAGTTTCATTTTGTATGGACAAATTGGTTTAATTCTATTTTTCCGGATGATCCGCTAAAGACTGCATTGCATGAATTTACGCATTGTGTTCAGCTCAACATATTAATATATAAAGCCAAAGACACAATTATCACTCAAGACCGGCTGACTTTTGAAAGGGAATTTGACAAAAAGTTTAAAGCCGAATATCCGCGCTGGCTTTGGGAATCGATTAGTATTTATGAAGCGAAAGAAGTCAATTCCATAAGCGTGAAATATGCCAAAAGCAAAAACCTAACTTTAGAAGATTTAAATCATGGCAATCAGATTTATAATATCGGCTACACGATTATCGAATATATGACTCAAAAATGGGGAAAAGACATTCTGCCTAAATTAATCGCGTCTTTCGGCAACATCGAAAAAACATTGAATGTAAGTCGTGAAGAATTTGAAAAAGGCTGGATGGCTTTTTTGGAGGAGAAGTATTAGGTTTATAATTTCAAACATCTAGTTTGTCATTCTGAGGAACGAAGAATCTCACGCGGGACTCGACACAGATTGGAAATTCACTTTACGGAATTTCTAGTGTAATTCTTCGTTCCTCAGAATGACAATTACTTTGTGGTAACTGAATTACACTAAAAAAACCTTTGTCAAAGTTTAAAACTTTGACAAAGGTCTCGTATCACTTGGAATTTGGGATTTTAAAAAATTGGAGTTTATTTACGCAATATTTCAATAATCTTATCTACATTAACTTCACTATAATCATTAATATAAAAATCGCATGGTGGAAGTTCTTCTTTGGTATGTGTGCTCAAAACACCAACCACTTTCATTCCGGCATTTAATCCTGCCGTAACACCCGAAAAAGAATCTTCGAAAACCACACAATCAGAAGGAGAAACTCCAACCCTTTCTGCCGATTTTAGATATACTTCCGGATTTGGCTTATGAAACGTAACATCTTCGCTCGACATCATCGAATCCATTTTTTCGCCTAGTTTCAGAAAATTAGCAATCAAATCCAGATTTGCACGAGGTGCCGATGTTCCAACAGCTGTTTTGAATCCGCGGGATTTTAACTCATTTAAAAATTCCATATAATGTGGAATCGTCTCGACTTTATCTTTGTAAATCTCACGGAACATGCCTTCTTTTTCGTCTTCCAATTTTAGAAGTTCTTCTCCCGCAATTGGACGTTTGAAGAAATGCGTCATGATATAACTATTGTGTTTTCCATACATATGCTCTTCGAATTCTTCCTGTGTGTACGGAATATTATATTTTTTGAAAAACTCCTCAAAAGCGACTACATGATGCGGATTGGTGTGACAAATCACGCCATCCATATCAAAAATTACACATTGCTGGCTCATATATTTGTTTTGTTGTTTTAACGGTTGCAAGATACTGATATCTGCTGTTTACCACAACAAATAAACGTACTGTTTGTCATCCTGAGGGAAGAAGGATCACACTAAAAGCTCCGCAAAGTAATTCCGTAAAGTAAGTTGCCAATCTGTGTCGAATCCCGCGTGTGATCCTTCGTTCCTCAGGATGACAAACTTTGTGCAAAAACTTGAAACATTAAACTTGAAACAAAATCTTTACCCAATCCAAATCTTACTTTTTACCAAAGTCATTGTCTGTCTCAAATGTTGATTACAGGCAATCAGAATAATCAAAACCACTAAACCATAACCTACAATGGTATAAATTTCCATATCAGCCAATAAAGTAGCTTGTTTGGCAACTGTCCCGAATACTTTTTTTAACGCCAAAGTATTCGCGTTATCTGCAGAATATCCTTTTGCCATAAAACTCTGTGCTGTTGAAGCGATGGTTTGCTGTGCTTCCGGATTTTCTCCTGTTACAAACTGACTTAGTTTAAAAAAGTGTTTTTTATTTAAAAATACGGTCGCATTCTGCATCACACAAAAACCAATTGTACTTCCCCAAAAACGTCCCGAAACCCCTACAATTCCCGAAGAAACCGCCATATTTGCAGGAACCGAAGAGGTGGTAAACAGAATCAACGGAACAAATAAAAACCCTACTCCGATTCCTTGCAAAATATATGGAACAATAATATCTGATAAAGCTACATCGGGCACAAACAGAAATGTAAACCAAAAATGAAAAATGGCAATAAGCGTAAAACCAATCATAAAAATGATTTTAGTTGAAACCGATTTCATCAGGAAAAAAGCAGCTAAAACTAAACCGATTACATTTCCTAGTCCGTTGATGTATTGCACACCTGCAACGCGCGACGGATCCCAATTCCAAATGGAGAACATTGCCGAATGACAAAGACTCAACGTTGCTCTACTGATATAGAAAAGAAAAAACAATAAAAATCCAATTCGCAGATTGGCGTATTTAAAAACTTCAAAATCAAAAGTGGGTCTTTTTACCAAAAGCTCTTTAAAGATGAACAGACCTCCTGTAATTAAAGCAATCATTAAGGCTAAAACCATTTGAGAAGAGTCAAACCAATATTTTTTCTCGGCATAAACAAAAAAGTAAGCACCGCAAAGAATGGCTGTTAAAACCAAAAAGTAGCTCATCCAGTCGATTTGATACAACGGAATTTTCTTTGTGATTCGGTGCCCACGAAAAGTAACTAAGATTAAAAAGACATTCAAAACCTGCAATCCGCCCGAAACATAAAGCATGTATTTCCAGTCGTAATGATCCAGAAACCAAACCGCAATGTTCATGATAAAAGGCGTTGACAATAACAGTGAACCGTAATAAAACGAAAAACCAATGATAATGGCATTTTTAGAATTAAACTGTTCGATCAATAATTGTCTAATAGTAATTACAGGAAGCGCCATTAAGATTCCCTCGGCAATTCTAAGCATTAAAAAAAGATAGAAATTAGTAATATACGCCGAGGAAACAATCGTAATTCCAATTAAGGAATAAACAGCCATCAGGTAATTTTTTGCAGGGAAAAAACTCGAAAATCGGCTTTCTATTAAAATCGTTGCCAGCAAAGTTCCGTACGTCACGCACATTGCAAACTGCAAATCTTCGGGCTCGATATCCAAAAAACTTGCCGCATACGTTACGTTTGACGTGTAAACTCCCAATAAAATCATGGAATGCAAAAGGCAGACAAACAAAATAATAATGATTGCCCATCTTGGAACCCAGGATTTAAAAATACTTTTATCTTCCATTTTAGTGTGCTGCGATCACAGTGATATTCATTCCCGCTCTTAAAAAATCGGTTTGTTTGTCGTTGTCTTTTAACTGAATTCGAACTGGAATTCTTTGCTCAATTTTTACGAAGTTACCCGTTGCATTATCCGGAGGAAGCAATGAAAATCTTGCCCCACTCGCAGGCGATAAAGAAGCAATTGTACCCATGAAAATTTTATCACTTACAGCATCAGCTTTAATTTCAACATCCTGCCCAACGGTTAAATATTGTAATTGTGTTTCTTTAAAATTGGCTGTAATCCATTTTTCTTTGCTTACAATTGACAATAGAGATTGTCCTTCTTTTACCAATTGACCTGGCTGTAAAGTTCGTTTTCCAACCCAGCCATCATAAGGCGCTGTAATAATTGTATACGAAAGAAATAATGCCGCATTATCAGCCACGGCTTGTTTGGATGCAATATTCGTCTGTGTTGTCGGAACGTTCGCTTCAGCAACAGAAGTACTTAAAGTAGCCGAATGAATTCTGTTTTTCATTTCCTGAAAATGCGCCTGAGCAGCTTCGTAATCAGCGCGGACTTTTTCTAATTGCTGAGAAGTCGCCGCTTCTTCGCTAACCAAAGCTTTATATCTTTCGTATTCCAGTTTGGTTTTCCAAAGATTTGATTTTGCCGCATCTAATTGTGCTTCGTTAATTGCTGTTGCACTTGCCGTATTTATAGCATTTTTCTGCGCCACAACACTGTTTTGCTGTGCGTTTTGAACATCAGCAAGAGCCACATTCAATTTTGATTTATATTCACGATTGTCAATCACAACCAAAGTATCTCCTTTATGCACAAACTGATTTTCGTTAAAACGAACTTCCTGTACATAACCCGTAATTCTCGACATAATTGGTGTTACGTATTGTTCGACCTGCGCGTCATTGGTTTCTTCGTGGTTTCTGTTGAACACATAAAACCAAATTCCTAAAATAACACCGCTTATAACAAGCACACACGCAATAATTGTTATTAGTATATGAAACGTTTTATTTCTTCTAGTTTCATTTTTTATCTTAACCATAAACTCTATATTTTTTTAGTCTATTCTCTATATTCTATTTTCTATGCTCTAATCTAAATCTCATTAGGCATCATCCCCGCCGTATGAAGCAATTCGTAATGTTTTAAAACCGCATCCAGTCGGGTAGAAATTTTATTGTATTTCGCCTGAAGCAAAGCGTTATCAGCATCGACCATTTCGGTAATTAAAACGAGTTGATTCAAGTATTTCAGCTTTACGATTCGGTAATTTTCATTGGCTAAATCCAACGCTTTGTCAACAACCACAAACTTTTCAAGGATCTCCTGATATTGCGTATGTTCTTTATACAGTTTGTCCTGAATTTCTTCTTTTACAATTTCATTCTGCATTTTCTGCCATTCGATTTTCGTATTCGCCTGATCCATTTTGGTTTTGTTTTTATACAAAGAAGAAAGATCAAAAGTCGCTTCAATTCCCACTTGACCTAAAGTGTACAAATACGGATTGGGCGGAAAAAATTTGTAATTCGGATAATAAAAACCGTAATTACCAAAGAAGTGAACGCTTGGCAGATAATTTCCTTTAACCATTTTCAATTCCGTTTTGCTGATATCCAATTCCTGGCTTGCAATTCGCATTTCTTCGTTTTGCAAAGCTTTAGTCATATAATAATCATACGGATCTAGGCCGTTCATTTCGTCCAGATTTGACGTTGTATCAATCGCGATTTCCTCGTTTTCCGGAATCTGGATCAGCGTTTTCAGATCGTGAAGTGCGATTTTAATGTTTTTGGAGTTAGTTAACGCATTCAATTCACGATCTGAAAGCTGTAATTCGGCACGAATAACTTCGTTTTTCGTAACCGTTCCATGTTTTTGAAGCGATTGCACTTCTTTCAGTCGGCTTTTTTCTTCTTTGATGTTTTCTTCAAAAATCTTCTGAAGTTCCATCATTTTATAAATCGCCAGATAGTTGGCTACCACTTCCAGTTCGATATCATTTTCGGTTTTTTCCGTTTTTATTTTAGCGATTTCGTTTTCCTGATTCGCAATTTTGATGGCATTGTTAATCTTATTCCCAGCATAAATTGGCATTTTAAAGGTAGAGTTGACCTCATAAATTTCAGGAATCGCCTTTGTAACTTCTTTACCATTTAAGAATCCGCTTCCTTTGAATTCCGTAATATTCGTAATTCTGGAATACATGCCGTTTAGTTGTACGTCTGGCAGTCGAAGTTCTTTTCTTTCTTTAATGTTTTGCTCCGAGAGCGTGACCTCCAGTTGAGATCTAAGAATTTTTTTGTTGTTTTCTTTCGCCAGTTTCAAAGCTTCTTGTAATGAAACCGAATGAACTTCCTGCGCTTGTAAGCCATTGAATGCTAATATCATTACGAATAACAGCAGGATTCTGGGAAAACAATCGTCTGTAGAATTTGTTGTTTTAAGGAACATGAATACTTTAATATTTGATGGTGCAAAGTTCCTTCATTTTTCTCTTGACTGATAATTCTAAAAAGCCAAGAACATATTCATTTCGGACAAATGTTAAAATTCTATTTTCCGAAAACGTTATATTAAAACACTGGAAAACAATTTATTACAAAATAGATTTTGATTGTGATTATTTTTCATATTCTCTAGCAGATTTGGCAGATTGTGCAGATTTTTTATTTTAATTATCTGCTTGATCTGCCAAATCTGCGAGAGAAAACAAATCATTTTCTTTCCAAAATCTCTTCCCCGTTTAAGTAATCAGAAGGTCTTTGTCCCAAAATCTTGAAGAATGTATTACTGAAAGTTGGAACACTATTATAACCAACTTCTTCGGCTACCTCTTTTACTGAAAGTTTTCTCTCTAATAAAAGTTCGATTGCTTTTAAAATTCTACGGATGGTATAATATTGAATAAACGACATGCCAAGATCTTTTTGAAACAAGCGATACAACGAGCGTTCGCTGTAACCAAATTCATGTGCCACATCAGCAAACAGAATCGTTTCTCCAAGGTTATTTTCAACATGACGAAGGATTTTTCCCAATCGTTTGTCTTTTGGCTGTGGTAATTCTAAAGGCAGATTGTTGGTGCAAATTTGTGGAAGAATCGCTTTTATAGCCTTGGCAATTGTAAAGTTTGGAGTTCCTTTTTTAAGATCACCATTCCAGCGATTCGTAAAAAGCATCATTTGCAATAACAAATTATTGACAGGATAAATTCCTTCTACTTTATAAAAGTCATCCTCGTCTTTTTCAACCGGAAAATATAGATTTCGCATCGTAACACTTTCCGATTTCGGCTCGATGCTGTGTTCCACTCCACCCGGAATCCAGATAAAATGTCTAGCTGGCAAAAAATACGTTTTGGTTTCTGTAGTCACAAAAACAACATCACCTTCTGCATAAAGCAATTGTGCTTTAACATGTCTGTGCGGCGGAATAAACAATTCCCCCATCAAATCGTGGTGGCAATAAATGCTTTTTTTATCGGCATCTACTTTCCGGATGTAGTATTTATCGAGTTTCTGACCAGAATGTTCCATTGGTGTTTAATATAGCACTTTTTGTGATATTTAAAGATAAGAAGAAAATTGGATTGTAAATTTAACCGCAAAGTAAGCTAAGGTCTACGCAAAGATCGCAAGTTTTTTTTAAAGCAAGATTTATAAAAGTTCGCAAAGCTGTTTCCAAAAAGCTTTGCGAACTTTGCGTTTATAAACATGATCTTAAGAAAGAAACCTTGCTCCCGATAGCTATCGGGATTGCGGTTAAGCCCAAAAAAAAAGCCTTTCCGTTAAGGAAAGGCTTTTAACAACTTAGGCGGTCTGGACGGGACTCGAACCCGCGACCCCATGCGTGACAGGCATGTATTCTAACCAACTGAACTACCAAACCCTGCGTTATTGCGAGTGCAAAAATACAACAGATTTTCGTTTCTGCAAGCGTTTTTTTAAATAAAATTTTGAAAAATTTTTAATGGGTTAAATTCCAATATTTTAAAAATTTACTTTAAAAGCAAAAAAGAAGAAGTTTCTTTCTTTTTCTTAACAGCAATCCCGATAGCTATCGGGAGCAAAGAGCTACGCAAAGTTCGCAAAGGTTTTTCACGTAGCATCATTTATCCCGTTTTTAAACATAGCCTGTGGTTTCAACCACAGGAAACGTATTGATTGATATAGATTGTGTCCCCGTGGTTTCAACCACGGGCTATATTTTAATATATAAATGGAAAATCTTTGTCGAATCTCTAGTGTGATTCTTCGTTCCTCAGAATGACAAACTGTGGGTTGAAACCACAGGAAACGTATTTATACACATTATGCCCCCGTGGCTGAAGCCACGGACTATATCTTAATACATGGTGGACAATCTTTGTGAAGTTACTTGCGGAGATTTCTCCTTCGTCGAAATGACAAATGGTTCGTTGAAATCAGAATTAAGCAAAAAAAAAATCATAAAACTTTCTCAATCGTAAGCTTTGTGACCTTTGCATTCTTTAAAAAATATCTTTGCGAACTTTGCGTAAATCTTAGCGCTCTTTGCGGTAAAATTTTCATCATGCCTAAGCAAAACCAAAAGTGTCTTAAATCAAAAAAGCCATCCACAAAAGTGGAAAGCTTTTCATTGGTCTAACTACTAAACCAGCTACGAGTTACAAAGTCGTAGCAAAACAACACAACTAATCTTAGATACCGTATTTGGGCAAAAAAGCCTTTCTGTTAAGAAAGGCTTCTCCCAATATTGCGGTCTGGACGGGACTCGAACCCGCGACCCCATGCGTGACAGGCATGTA
Source organism: Flavobacterium notoginsengisoli (assembly GCF_042686225.1). Lineage (NCBI taxonomy): Bacteria > Pseudomonadati > Bacteroidota > Flavobacteriia > Flavobacteriales > Flavobacteriaceae > Flavobacterium > Flavobacterium notoginsengisoli. The sequence continues at coordinate 249,226 of NZ_JBHUOT010000011.1, read as the reverse complement.
TTCTAACCAACTGAACTACCAAACCTCTGCGTTATTGCGGTTGCAAAGATATAACAGAATTTCGTTTCTGCAAGCGTTTTTATAAAAAAAATGAAATTATTTTTCAAACTATTATCCAAAGTTTTGTTTTTCAACCAAATATGTGGTCAATATTTTTTCAAAATTATCGCCAACATTTACCGGAACGTACTTAATTTGGTTCTTCGCACAGGTTAAAGCCAGATTTTTAAAGTATGCTTCTACCCTTTTTTCGTATTCCTGTTTTACATTATCAGCAAAAATGGAAACCTCATCTCCCGATTCTAAGTCAATGAATTTTCTTGGAGCATTATCAAAATCAAACTTCAATTCGGTTTCATTATCCACTACGTGAAATAAAACTACTTTATGTTTGTTGTGTTTAAGATGCTGTAAAGCGTTGAAAAGCTTTTCATCGTCTTCCGTCTGAAACATATCGGTAAACAAAATAATCATCGAACGACGGTGCATTTTCTCTGCAATCTGATGCAAATAGGTAATCGTATCGGTCGTTTTTTTGACTTTTGGCTGAACCAATAATTCTTCCAGTTTGTTCAAAAGCATTCTATGATGGCGATCGCTTCCTTTTTCTGGAGCGTAATATTCGTATTTATCGGAGAAAACACTTAAACCAACTGCGTCGCGCTGTTTCTTTAAAATATTCATTAAAACTGCCGAAGCCAAAACCGCAAAACCAATCTTCTTTTCATAAAAAGGCTGATTCGATTTCAATTCCGGATAATGCATTGACGATGAATTATCGACAATCAGATGACAGCGTAAATTGGTTTCTTCCTCAAAACGTTTTGTGTACAAACGATCGGTTTTGGCAAACAATTTCCAATCGATATGTTTGGTACTTTCGCCTGCATTATAGACTTTATGCTCCGCAAATTCAGCCGAAAATCCATGAAACGGACTCTTGTGCATTCCCGATATAAAACCTTCCACAACCTGGTTTGCCAGCATTTCGAGATGCTGAAAACTGGAGACTTTCTCTATTTCCGATTCAATTTTCATTCGGTTTCCTTTTTAATATTTTGTGCTTTATAAAGCAAATCTGTCGCCTGAAACAATTTGCGTTTCAAGATCGGACTAAAATTAGGGTTTTCTTTTAAGAATCGCTGTACTTCATCAAAAGCAAATTTCGACGAATATTTCCCAACCGTATTATCCAGCCAGTCTTTCGGGAAGAAAATATCTCCCGTACGCTGAATTTCATCAACCAAATCTAATGAAAATCTAATATACTTTTGTGCACTTTCCTGACGAAGCGGATGATGAATATTCGCCAACCCAACCGAAACCCAAGATTCTTTTTCACGGTTTGCATCGTCTTTTAAAGATTCCATAAAAGCATTTCGAACCGATTCGTCTTTTGACAAAGAAGGAAGCAAGAATTCAAAACGCTTTTGTTTATCCGGATTGGTAAAAGATGTTCTGGTTTTCTCCAAAATCTCATCGGCTTTTGGATGTTTAAAAATCGCCAGATTCATCGCCATATTGGTATAATCGTCTTCGTTTAATTTCAAATTCGGAATCGAGATTTCTCTGTTCCAAACTTTATACAAACTGGCTTTCGCCGAATTGGAATACGCAATCGAACTAAATAATCCGAATAATGTCTTTTTGATATTCGCAGATAAATTAGCCTGCAAACGTTCATTCAAAATACCTTCAAGCTGTTTCTGAACTTTATTCTGTTGTTTTTCGGTAAAAAATCTCCAGTAAATTGTATTCAGACTATTTGAGGCAATTCTTAAAACCAATTCGTTTTGTTCTGTTTCAATCGCCTTTAAAAAACAATCAAAAGCCTGATTTGGAGAAACATTTCCAATTAATGTGTTTTCATAAAGATTGCTGTAACTCGAAGCTCTTGCAACCTCATCTTTCAGCGTAGCAATATAATTTAAATTATTCCCGTCAAGCGGAAAAACTCCGTATCCAAAACCGTTATAATTGTACACAACGGCAAGCGGTTTTTCAAGTCCGACAGCTTCTTTTACAAGGGTATTTTTGTCATTAATATTGACCGATAAAATCTTTACCTCTTTAGCATAAACTAAACCAATCTGAAAAACCTGAGGCCAGATATTCTCTGATTTATCCTCGGCTTGTTGTTGAATTTCAAAACTTTTAATTCGGTTTTTAGAATCGTATTCGACTTTATCTGTAAAAATGGCTCTTCCGGATTTGTTTACCCAAACCTCGCTCCATTTTTTCATATCAAGCGGAGTTTCGGCATCGAGAAGTTCTACTAGATTATTCCAATCAGCGTTGTCGTTGGCATATTTCTGAATGTATTTTTGAATTCCTTTCTGAAAAGCTTCTTTTCCCATTGAAGCTTCTAACTGACGCATCATAATGGGCGCTTTGTTATAAATAATCGCACCATAAAGCGAACCCGCATTTTTTAAATTCGCCAAATGCTGTTTGATCGGATGCGTTCCCAAAGATCGGTCTTCCGCAAAAGCGCTAGGATAATGCGCAGTGAAAAACTGCAGATTGTGATTGACTTTCGGAAAAATTGGGTTCATAATTTTATCCGCCATGAAGTTAGCAAAAACCTCTTTCATCCAAACATCGTCAAACCATTTCATAGTTACCAAATCGCCAAACCACATGTGTGAAGTTTCGTGCGCGATTAATTTTGCACGATTTAGTTTTTCGCTGTCGGTTGCGCTGTTATCCAAAAACAAAGTTGATTCTCTGTATTGAATTGCGCCGACATGCTCCATTCCTCCATATTGGAAAACCGGAATTGAAGCGAAATCTAATTTCTGAAACGGAAATTTACGATCGGTATATTTTTCTAAAAAGTCTAACGATTGCTGATGTAAATTAAAAATAGTATCAGCGCTTACGCGAAATTTCTCCGGGCTGTTTTCACGATATAACATCGTCATTTCTAAACCTGGTTTTTGGGTCGCGCTTTTAAATTTTCCGGCTACGAAAGAAAATAAATAAGTACTCATTTTGTCTGATTCTCCAAAGGTATAAGCTGTAAAATCTCCTTTTTCGAGTTTTTCTACAACATCGGCTCCAGCCAAAACCGACCAGTCTTTTGGCACAGAAAGTCTTAATTTATAAGTTGCTTTTAAATCGGGCTGATCGAAACACGGAAACAATGTACTCGCGCGATCCGGAACTAACAAAGTATATAAGAAATCGTCATTTCTGTTTAAGGATAAATTACCGGCGATAAATGAAATGGAAACCGTATTTTTTCCTGAAACCAATGCTGAAACCGGAATTACGATATGACCGTTTTCATGAACAATCGAAAGCTTTTTCCCGTTGGCTTCAACCATTTTTATGTTAGTAGTTTTTTCTTTAAAATCAAAAAGTAAGGGCTGACTTAAATCAGATAAATTCAGATTTACGAATAACTGAGAATTGATATTCTCCACTTTCTGATTCGGAATTTCGAAAAACAAAGTGTACTGAAGATCTGAAATTTGTTTTTTACGAAAGTGCGCCAACTGCTCTGAAACACCATTTTCAAATAATTCATTTTCTTTTGACTGCGAAAAACCATTGGAAATCAAGATGACAAAACAAACAAGGCTGTAGAAAATTTTCATTTTTAAGGAATATAAGATTTGCTAAAAGTAGCAAAAGCATTGATTTTTCGCAAACAATTACTGCAACAACATTGCATTTAAAAATAAGATTTCTATATTTGCAACACTATTGCATTAATTCTGGTTTTAAATGAGTCGGAAATAATCTCAACGAATGAAAAAGAAATTTAAAATTATTAATCTCTTAATGCCTTTAATTGTATTGTTTGCAATACTTTTTCCGGCAGTCCATTCGTACGAGCATATTTTAGATACTCATTCGTCAAAAGAAAAATTAGAATTTTCTGTTTCCGAAAAACCGCAATTTAAGGCCAAACTGCATTCGTTTCATAAATGTTCGATTTGTGATTTTAAGTTCAGCGCGGTTGGTACGTTTGAATTTAGTGTTTTTCAGTTTTTCAAAAATAATCCTGTTGTAAAACACCTTACTTTTTACAACAAACCGCATTTTGCATTTTTTAAGGGCTCCTTATTTTCCCTTCGAGCCCCGCCTTTTACATTTTAGTCTTTTTTGTGTTCCCGATTGTTTTGCAACTCGGTTATTTAGTTGTTTTTATGATTTCAAAATCTTAAAACAGTTAACAGCTATTTTATTCGTTTTAAGCATTTAATAAAATGTATTGATATTGATATTGAAATAGCTTTTCTACACAAAAACCTCAACATTTTATCGATCAACGCATTCAGAACTAAATCCTAATTCAGGTTTTTAGTTACGGCTGTGCTATTTAATCAGAGAAAAGAAATATGTCGCCTCTCTGAGGCTTTTCTCAGGTCGTAAATCTTTTTTCTATAAATATTTCATCACTCTGGGACTTAGTTAAATGGCGAATTTCCTATCACTATTTCGTCCCGTTGGGACTTGAATATTGAAATCAATATACCCTTTTGTAACCCAAATACTCCTTATAAAATGATCAAAATCAAATCAGAAAAAATGAAAACAACAAAACTCATTCTGGCTTCGCTTTTTGCTTCCATTGCTTTTACAAGCTGTAGCAACGACGATTCAGAAAAAGAACAAGCCATTCCAGCTATTGACAAAATTGAACTGGGTCTTGGCAACAACGAAACGGCTACTATCGGACAAGATTTTCATTTTAATGCTGAAATCACAGCTTCAGATAAAATCGAAAATGTTCAGGTTAAAATCGTACAAAGAAGTACCGAAACGTATTCAAAACCCTGGTCGCATGAAATTACCTGGACACAATATGCAGGAGCAAAAAATGCAACAGTTCATAAACATTTTGACATTCCAGAAGATGCTGTAGAGGGAAAATACGATTTCATCATCATCATAAACGATCAAAACGGAACGAAACTGGAAATCAAGAAAAACCTAACGATTTATAAATTAGAAAACATTCCCGTAAATCCAGTGGCTTCGGTATTTACGCTTTTTATAAACGATTCTTTTATGTACAGAAAAGGCAAGTTTTCTGATGAGACTGTTAAATACAAAAACAACGATATTTTCAGTTCGCAGGTAACGCTTGAAGGCGTAAAAGGCGACGGAATTATGTATTTGCTTTTGATTAATAAAAACACCAAACACAATCCGGAAAGTGTGGATCAGATTGATTTTAGCAAAGTGATTGTATACGATGTTTTTGAACATAAAAATATGACGGAAGCTGGTCAGTTTTCCAACATTCCGTGGGACGGGACAAAGTTTTTGAGAGAAACACCAAAATTTACAATCGGCGCATCTAAAGACAATAATTTACCTGTTCCGCAGGATTTGGTTGCCAATAAATCTTGGGCTTCCGGCAATTACACTTTCTTGGTTTTGTATAAAAATACGACTTACAACATCAATTTTTCGCAATCTCTTGAGCTTCCGTTTGCACTTTAATTCCAATCAAAAAATATGAAAAAAATAAAGTTTCTCTTTGGTGTTTTGGCTCTTGCTTTTATTTCATCCTGCTCCAGCGATAATGCAGAAATCGATACGGAATATCCTGTAATTGATATTACCGGAGCGAATGCTTTTCCTATTCAATGCAGTACAATTGAACGCGGTCAAACGATCACATTTAAAGCCACTTTTAATGACAATGTTGCTTTGGGTTCTTACAGCCTTGACATTCATCACAATTTCGATCATCACACACACAGTACAGAAGTGACGAGCTGTGAAATGGAAGCGGTAAAAAAGCCTGTAAAACCAATGCTTTTCATCAACAATTACACAATTCCAAATGGTGTAAAAAGCTACGAAGCAACGGCACAAATTACCATTCCTGCAGATGTTGATCCCGGAGATTACCATTTTATGATTCGCCTGACGGATAAAGAAGGTTGGCAAACGCTGAAAGGCTTAAGTATTAAAATTTTATAAGATCAGATTAATGAAGAATGCCTTATCCATGTATTGGAAATATTATTTTTTACTTATCAGTTTATTGGTTTCAGCGGGAGCTTTTTCTCAAAATCAGCCTTCTGAAAAAAAACCGGAAATCAAGGAGCTTGAAGAAGTTTTGATTAATGGAAATTCTGCCGAAAAACGGAAAAAAGAAGAATCGCTGAATGTCGAAACGGTAAACAATAGTTTCATTCAGCGTAATCTTGGCGGAAGTCTGATGCAGTCTTTGCAGAAATTGCCGGGCGTTAAAACCATTTCGATTGGTTCGGGAGGTTCTAAACCGCTTATTCGTGGTTTGAGTTTCAATCAGGTTATTGTAGTGGAGAACGGTTTGAAACACGAAGGCCAGCAATGGGGTGCGGATCACGGACTGGAAATCGATCAATATGCGGTTAATCGGGTAGAAATTATAAAAGGCCCTTCTTCATTTATCTATGGATCTGATGCTGTAGGCGGTGCAATCAATATTAAACCGCTTCCTCTTCCGTCTCAAAACACTTTTGGCGGAAGCGTTGATCTTACCGGAAAAAGCAACAATGCGCAATTTGGAAGTTCAATCAATTTATTCGGAAGAAACGAAAACTGGTTCTTTGATTCCCGTGTGACCACAATGGATTATGGCGATTATCGTGTTCCGACCGATGTGGTTCATGTCTATATTTACGCTGTTCCGTTATACAAAAATCATCTGCGAAATACGGCTGGACGTGAACTTGATTTTCATTTGAGTACTGGTTATTCGGGAGAGCATTTTAAATCGGTTTTCTATTTCAGTAACGTGCATACCAAAAGCGGATTTTTTGCGAATGCGCACGGACTCGAACCTAGAAATGTAGATCTGGAATTACACGATAAATCGAGTCGTGATATTTTGATGCCGTATCAACAGGTGAATCATTTAAAGCTGAGTAACACCACTTCTTTTCAGTTTGGAAATCATGCTTTTGAAACACAGATAGGTTTTCAAAATAATTTTAGAAGAGAATATAGCCATTATGTTAATCATGGTTATATGCCTCCAATTTATCCTGAAGATATGTACGCCCCGCAAGATTTGGAACGTCAATATGATAAAGATGTATGGTCGTTTTCTGCCAAAGATGAATTCAGAATGAATAATCATCAAATTACGGTTGGTTCGAATGTGGTTTTCCAGCAAAATGAAATTGGCGGATGGAGTTTTTTAATTCCGTCTTTCACACAATTCAACGCAGGTTTATTTGCTTATGACAAAATGGAACTGAATGAAAAATGGTTTTTAAACGGCGCTGTTCGTTACGATTACGGAAAAATCAACATGAAATCCTATTACGACTGGTTTCAAAGTCCCGTTTCTGAAAACAATCAGACGGAAATGGAATATTTACAGCGTTCTCAGGATTTGACTAAAAATTTCAAGAGTTTTACATGGTCGATTGGGGCAAATTACAATCCGGGAAAACTTTCGCTGAAAGCCAATTTGGGTTCCAGTTTTAGAATGCCGATTGCCAAAGAACTGGCTTCAAACGGCGTAAATTATCATTATTTCCGATTCGAAAAAGGAAATCCGAATTTGGATGCAGAGCGTTCCTATCAACTGGATTTGGGAATGGAATGGAAAGACCAGAACTTCTCTTTTCAGTTTACTCCGTTTGTGAACTATTTTCCAAATTTCATTTATTTAAATCCAACCTCGGTTCATGATATTTATTATGGCGCAGGAAATCAGGTTTTTGAATACGAACAAAGTAAAGTCTTTCGTTACGGTGCAGAATTGCAGACAAGATATTATTTCCTGAAATCTCTGAGCGCAGAAATCGGTGCCGAATATCTTTATTCGGAACAAAAATCAGGAAGCAAAAAAGGTTACACACTTCCGTTTTCGCCACCGCCTTCTATCTTGTTCGGATTGAATTATGAACCTCAAATCTCCTTTTTAAAAGAACCTTATTTTTCTGTTGATTATCGTTTTACAGCAGAACAAAATAATATCGTTCCGCCAGAAAAAAAGACCGAGGAAAGTCATGTTTTTAATCTGGCCTTTGGCTCAAAAGTTAAAACAGGAAAACAGGATATCAGTATCAATATTCAGATCCAGAATTTATTTAATACAAGATATTTAAATCACACCAGCTTTTACCGACTTATCGAACTTCCTGAAGCGGGAAGAAACATTATTGTTTCTATGAAGATTCCGTTTTTGGTTTCGCGATAAATCCGGCAATTCAAAACTCAAATATTTACAAATTTTTAATCCTTTATTACAATGAAAAACAATTTTTACAAAGCACTTTTTTTATTCACACTGTCGCTTTTTGCGGTTTCGTGTAGCAATGACGATGATAATCATGATGATCACGATCACGACCATGATTCGGCAGAACATACTTATGTTAGAATTTTACTTTCTGATGAAAAAACAACAGAGTTAACGCTTTTTGATCCCTCAGAAGATAAAATCAGTTCTTTTACGGCTAAATTTCCAAAATCCTCTTTGTACACTACAGAATCGGGACGTTTTGCGGGAATCATTCACAGAGATAATAATTTAATCGAAACTTTCGACAGCGGACTTGAAATGCACGGCGACCATATTGACGTAGATGATGTTCCGAAATTTGGTTTCTTAACTGGAAGTGCTCAAAAACCAACACACTTTAAAAGTAAAATTGGCGAAGTTCTGACATTCAACGACGGAGACGGAACGCTTTCTGTTGGAAAAGAATCTGAGATCAATAAATCTGGTGCGGTTTTCAAAACTGTAAATGCTGGTTTATTGGCACATCACGGTGCAATGGCGACTTTTACAAACGGAACTTATGCTATTACTGAAAAAGATAATTCGGTTACAGGAACACTTCCTGAAAAAGTAAAAATCATTGACAACACCGGAAAAACACTTTTTGATGCTAAAATTCAAACCAAAGGAATTCACGGAAATGCTTCAGACGGTGTTTATGCTGTTTTTGGTTCTTCAAGTGGCATTTTGGTTGTGGAAAGCAACGGAAACCAGAAGTTAATCAATCATCCAGAAGATTTTGGAGCGGCTTGGTTTGGAAGTATTTTAGAAACGGCTTCTGCTGGAAAGTTTATTGGATATACTGCAGCAAAAGGCGCTTATTTAATCGATGTTGTTGCCGGCACAGTAAAACCAATTATTGCCAACACGACTATTATGCAGTGTAAAGTAAGTTATGATCTTAAAAAACTGGCTGTTCTTTTGCATTCAGGAGATCTTAAAATTTTCAACATCAATAGTCAGCAAGTAGAAAAAGAAATTAAAGCAACAACTGCTACGGCAACAGATGCAACATTAAAACCTCAAATGGCCGTTACAGACAAATTTGCTTACATCACTTCGCCAACAACCGGAGAATTATTGCAGGTAAATCTTTCTTCATCTGAAATTAAAAAGACAAAGGTTTCTGCAACGCCTTATATGATTACCGTTATCGGGTATGAAAACAGCGAAAGCCATAGTCATTAATTAATTTTTGGAGAAAAGAGGTTGTCCCAAAAGACAGCTTCTTTGCAAGTAGTTTTTTAACGCAAAGCGCGCTAAGACATTTTAATCTGGAGCGCAAGCAATATCTAAATATTAAGTTCGCGAAGCTTTATCCAGACAAAGCTTTGCGAACTTTTAATCTAAAGATTTACTCCACAAAACTTTGTTTCCTTTGCGTAAATCTTAGCGGGCTTTGCGGTTAGTCAACAAGTAGTTTTATTAACGCAAAGCGCGCTAAGGCATTTTAATCTGAAGCGCAGGCAATATCTAAATATTAAGTTCGCGAAGCTTTGTCTGGATAAAGCTTTGCGAACTTTTAATCTAAAGATTTACTCCACAAAACTTTGCGGGCTTTGCGTAAATCTTAGCGGGCTTTGCGGTTAGACAACAAGCAGTTTTTTAACGCAAAGTGCGCTAAGACATTTTAATCTGAAGCGCAGGCAATATCTAAATATTAAGTTCGCGAAGCTTTATCCAGACAAAGCTTTGCGAACTTTTAATCTAAAGATTTACTCCACAAAACTTTGTTTCCTTTGCGTAAATCTTAGCGGGCTTTGTGTTATAATTAATTTCAAAAACGCTTAGCGAACTCCGAAGTTTAAAAAAGAGTTGTTTTACTTTTATAAAACGAAAAAGGCCTGACAATTGTCAAACCTTTTCCTTTACTAATTCAAAGCTATCCAAAAAAAGAATTATTCTGTTTGTTGAAAATCAAAGCTTAAATCTCCTGCGTTGTAATTTGCCGAAACATTTGTTGGGAAAATTTGTGCAGTACCAGAAATCCATCTGTATTCATCAATCCTAATGTTTCCGGCAGTTATTGGGTACGTAACATTGGTAAGATCTGCTTTGTTCTTTTTGTACCAGTCATTTGAGTTCATGGTAATCATGTATTTTTTATCTTTATCTAAAGCGAGTTCGCTGATTTCTTTCTTCACTTCAACATCAGCCGTTGCAACATTTAAAGTCTCAGAACGCAATACTGTTTTTGCCGTATAGTCCCAGATCGTGACACGAACACTGGAATTTGTCGCGGGCAGTTTTAGCGTAATCGCCTTTATTTTTCCTTTTACAGTTGGCGTAAATGCTAATCCGAATTCGTAATCTCCAGAGTTTACAAAATTGGTTACAGTGCTAAAGCCTGTTGCTGTATAATAAGCCGTTAACGGGTTTTCGGTTTCAAATTTTGGAGTATTATCTTTATCATCACTACTGCACGAAATGGCTAAAGCGGCAGTTAGTAAAATCGTAAATATGGTTTTAAAAGCTCTCATGATATTTAGTATTGATTTTTATTGGTTTCGTTTGAAATAATTAAGGCTGAATTTTCAAATAAGCACAAACTTCTTCGTAGCTCATTTTAGAATAATCTACTTTAGCCGTTTTGGAAGTCGCCGCCTGAACACCTCCCGGAATCAAGATGTAACGCCAGTTTAAAGTTGTAGGAAGCCCTACTGTAGTTCCGTCTCCAACATGTTTAAATCGGAACAATTTAATTTTCTGAAGGCTTAAAATAGGTGTAACCGTATTTACCGCTCCTCCTGCAGTTGATGTGTACGGAAGCTGATAAGTTCCACTTCCAAAAGACATATAAACAAGTACAGTTCCTTTTGCTAAAATATCTGCTGATAGTTCCGGAGCATTAATAGTAGTTGATAATCCTGAAGTTCCGTCTATAGTTTCTGCAACTGCTGCAGGAGCTGTCATCCATGCACTGTAAATTACATTTGCAGTTCCTGTTGCCCCTGGCGCACCGTCTGTTCCATTTGTTCCGTCTGCTCCGTCATCGCCGCTGCATGAAATTGTTGAAATGGCTAATAAAAAAATGGTAATAATGGTTTTTGAAAATTTCATAACATATTTGGTTTTAAAAATTTGATTAAATACTTCTTTTTTAATTCAATAGCTTTACTTTTGCAAAAATCAGTAAGGGCATTTTTTTCCTTATGATTTTATTTCAAAACAAATTTGCGTCAATAAGTTCAAGCTAAAAACAGCCAATAGACGAACAACATTTTAAATAGACAGACAACCTAAATTCAGTTTGAATGATGAAAAAATACTCTTGTATTATTGTTGACGATGACGAAATTGACAGACTTACGGTGGTTTCTTATGCCAGGAAATTTCCTGTTCTGGATATCTTAGGTGTTTTTGAATCGGCTGAACAAGCTGTCCCATTTTTAGAAAAACAAAAAATTGATATACTGTTTCTCGATATCGATATGCCAGGTTTAAACGGTATTGAATTTAGAAAACAAGCACTCGAAGTTCCTGTCTGCGTATTTATAACTGCACATCCGGAACATGCCGTAGAAAGTTTTCAGATTGAAACACTCGATTTTATTGTAAAACCATTAAAATTGGATCGTTTTACACAAACCATAAACCGCATCGAAGAGTTTATGGAAATCAAACTAAAAGCTTCTTTGTTTGAAGCCAGTATTGGCGGCGACACCATTTATATTAAAGAAGGTCACGAACAAACCAAAGTAAAACTTCATGAAATTCTATATCTCGAAGCTTTAAAAGATTACACTTTGGTCGTTACAGAACGCAAAAGACATTGTGTACTTTCGAGTATCGGAAATCTTTTAAAGGAAGATCATTTTCAATCGTTTGTTCGTATTCACAGAAGTTATGCGGTACAGAAACAATACGTGCAGAAAATCAATTCGAACGAAATTGTATTGAATAATGATGCTGTAATTCCGATTGGAAGAAGTTACAAGGAAAACTTAAATCTAATCGCATGAGAATCTTCAAGTTCTTGCTGTTATTCTTTATAAGTTTGAATTCTTTTGCACAGCAGGAACCTAATTTAGCGCGTTATAAAACTACAGACGAAAAACTAAAAGTCTGGTTACAATACACAAATAAGATTTTAGAAGCCGAAGATTATTCTAAACTCATACCTGCTGCCGAAAAAGGAATTGCAATTTCTCAAAATAAACAAGCATACTTAAGCCGATTTTACCTTTTAAAAGGAATGGGCTACGAGTTTACTAATAATCAATATCAAAAAGCTTTAGTAAATTTTGAAACAGCCTGGAAATATGCCCAAAAAAGTCGACATCTTAAAAATGAAACAACCGCTTTAATGCGTCTTAATTATGTTTACTATTCGGTTCAGGATACATTAAAAGGTAAATCTTTAATAAAATATATCAAACAGGTTGTTGATACTACAAAAAGCACTTATACAAAAGCGGTCTTAAACGGAAGTTTAGCGGAATATTATCAGAATAACGCCGAATATGAAACCTTTATCAATTATCAATTAAAAGCGATTTCGTATAAAAAACTACTCCGGAAAAGTTTAGCCAATGAAGAAAATATTGGCATCTCTTATCTTCAGATTGGAAGCGCATACACCAAAATGAAGCAGTTTAAAAAAGCTATTGAATACTTTAATGAAGTAAGACCCTATTTAAAAAACTCACCTTATGTACGAGCATATTTGTGCAATTATTACCTACACAGTTATGTGGCATTAAAACAAAAAGACAGTATTCATAAGTATTACAATCTCGTTTATACTTATCCGACGGCAAAAGATTCCCTTTATATCAATTTAAGTTTTGCCAATAGAAGCATGTCAGAATATTTTACGGACCAGGGTAATATTAACAAAGCGTATGATTTTGCCAGAAAATCTGTTTCGTTTGCCGAAAAGTCAAATGATCCGGACATTATAATGGAAGCCAATACCAATTATGGAAAGGTTTTAAACGAAAAAGGAGAACATAAAAAAGCAATTGAAGTATTAAAAAAAGCATCAACAAAAGCTTTAAAATACGACAAGGAATCTTTTGTGATGATTAATAAAAAACTTTCCGAAAGTTTTGCCGCTCTCGGGCAATGGAAAGAAGCTTATTATTATAATGAAATTTACAGCAAAAATAATGATGAAATGATGGAGCAATCGGCTAAAAAAAATATTGCTAATGCCGAAGCCCGTTTTCAGAACAAGACCAAACAACAGAAAATTAAAAATCTTTCGACAGAAAATGCTATTAAAAACATTCAGATTGAAGAAGCAAAACAGCAACGTATTTTTTTAATTTCGGGAATTACTTTGGTCTGCATTATCGGATTGTTGTTACTGAAACAAAGTCAGAACAGAAAGAAAACCAATCTCAAACTTCAGGCTTTAAATCAGGAACTGGATGAAGCCAATAAAATTAAAGCCCGTTTTTTTAGTATTTTAAACCATGATTTAAGAAGTCCGATTTCGAATCTAATTCATTTTCTGCATCTTCAAAAAGAAAATCCAGACCTGATAGACGAAGAAACTGCTCTACGAATGCAGCAAAAAATTACAACCGGTGCCGAAAACTTATTGTCTTCAATGGAAGATATTTTGCTTTGGAGCAAAGGACAAATGGAAAATTTTAAACCGCAACCCAGAAAAACTGAAGTATCCGTTTTGTTTGAAGAAACCGAAAAACATTTTTCGAATATAGAAAATATCGAAATTGTATTTGAAAACCCTGAAAAAATCATTCTAGAAACAGACGAAAACTATCTAAAAACCATCATCCGAAACCTTACCGGAAATGCAATTAAAGCTCTGGACAAAACACCAAATGCCAAAATCGTCTGGAAAGCCTGGGAGGAAAATCAGAAAAAATATCTTTCTATTACCGATAATGGCCCTGGTGGAACGCAGGAAAAATTTAAAGCCTTGTACGATCAATCTGAAGTTATCGGAATCAAATCTGGTTTGGGTCTTCATTTAATTCGGGATCTTGCAACAGCTATTAATTGCAAAATCGAAGTTTGCTCGAAACCCGATGCAGGAGCTACTTTTACTATAATTTTTAACGCATAAGTTTATTTTAAACACATAGAAACATAGTATTTCTTTGTGCGTAAAAGGCGTTTCACTTAACTTAAATGCACATAGCTTTACGCACAAGATCTAACCAAACCTAATTCTATGCTTTTTTAAACAAATGAAATGCCTTCTACCAAGTCTCTAAAAGCTATGTTTCTATGTGTTTAAAAAAATATCCCAATAAAAAAGGCTTGACTTTCGTCAAACCTCTTTTATATAAATTGCAACCTTAAAAGATTACAATAAAGCGTCTAAGCTATCTGCGTAGGCTTGTTTCGGAGCTACTCCTACTTGTTTTCCTACTACTTCACCATTTTGAAACACCAAAACGGTTGGTATGTTACGCACACCATATTTTGCAGCAAATTCCTGGTTAGCATCTACATCTACTTTACCAACAACTACTTTACCAGCGTACTCTTCGCTTAATTGGTCAATGATTGGACCAACCATTCTACAAGGACCACACCATGCTGCCCAAAAATCTACCATTACTGGTTTATCTGATTTTAAAACTACTTCATCAAAAGTAGCATCTGTTATTGCTAATGCCATAATATATTTAGATTAAAATTAGGTTTGAATGATTAACTTTCAAACTACAGTACAAATTTAAAAATTTAAAACAAATCAAACACGATTACTAAATTAGTTTTCATTATAAATGTATTGTCATTAATTATCAACTATATGAAACTTTTTTAGATTTCAATTTACAACATATTCAACTGAAAACCAACCTAATAAAATGTTAATCTTTTTTGTAGTATCTTTAATACTCCAAAGATTTAATTTAAAATGCAGCACACTTTACTTCAAATAAAAACCTTTCTTCAATCTGATCCGTTTAAAAAATATGCCAAACGTTTTGGATTTTTTATTCTGGGATTAATAGCATTGCTCCTTCTTGCCTGTGGTGCTTTATCCATTTATTTCAATCAGAACAAAGCGGAAATTATTGCGAAAGTCAACCATAAAATCAATGAAAATATCAACGGGAAATTTCACATAACCGATTTCCATTATAAGTTTCTGACTGGTTTTCCAAATTTTACTTTAGCCTTAAATGAAGTAGAACTGAAAGACAATCAATGGCAAAGTCACAAACATACTTTATTAAAAGCCAAAGAAATAGAAGCGCGTTTAAACATTTTAAGTTTACTAAAGAAAGAAATCAACATTCATAAAATCTTAATTAATGATGCCGAGATTTATATTTATAAAGCTGAAAACGGATATTCGAACGTAAACATCTTTAAGCCCAAAAAGAAGAAAACGGAAACCAATAAAGAAAAACCCGAAACGACTATTGACGAAGTAAACCTCAACAATGTTCATGTTACGATAGACAATCATCTCGGGCACAAATTATTTGATTTTGCTGTAGCCAATTTAGACTCGAAAGTGAATTATGACGGCGAAAACTGGCAGACTAATTTATATTTGAAAACCAAAATAAACAGCCTCGCTTTTAATACGGTTCATGGAAGTTTTGCCAAAGAAAAAGTATTGGAAGGAAATTTTGATATTTCGTATGCTGAAGCTAGTCAAAAAATTGATATTAAAACCCAGAAGCTTAAAATTGGTTCTGATGCTTTTGATATTAAGGCTTTCTTTAATATCGGAAAACAAAATTCACTTTTCGGAATCAATATCGAAACCCATATTTTATGGCGAAGCGCTTCTAATTTGCTTTCTGCGAATATCAGTTCTAAACTCAATCAGTTTGATTTGAAAAAACCAATTGAAGTCAACTGTGACATTAAAGGCGATTTGAATGTTGAAGGCGATCCGAAAATTGTGGTTCAGGCTGATATTCGAAATAACGAATTAACGATTCCCGACGGTTTGTTTACCAACTGCAGTTTCAAAGGCATTTTTACCAATAATTTTAAACCCGAAAAAGGTTTTAATGATCCGAATTCTGCAATCATTCTAAAACATTTCAAAGCCGAATACGCGACTATTCCGCTGACTATTGCACAAGCCGTTATCAACAATCTCGAAAAACCAATCGCCACCGGAATCGTAAATGCTGATTTTGATATTTCAAAACTAAACGGAATGGTAAATGAAAAAATCCTTCATTTTGAAAGCGGACACGCCAAAGCCAATTTAAATTTTCAGTTTGATATTGTCGATTTATACATCAACAAACCCCGTTTCACAGGTGAAGTCGATATCGATAATGCCACATTTGATTATCTTCCCAAAAACATTCATGCCGAAAAAACAGCTGTACAATTATCGTTTACAGAACAGGCGCTTTACATTAAAAAAATAGCCTATAAACACAAAAACAATATCATTCGCATTGACGGAAAAATTGATAATTTCCTGAATTTATATTACGATGCACCGGAAAAAATGGTCGTAAACTGGAATATTTATTGTCCGAATATCGATGTGAAACAATTCTTAGGTGTTCTGAAGAATTCTCCGGCACAGAAAACGATTCAGAAAAAAACAGTTAAAAAGAAGAATGTCAATTTTACAAATCAGCTGAAATCAGTAATCGAGAAATGCACCGCTGTGATCAATCTTAAAGCTGATAAAATCACTTACGGTTCGCTTACAGCAACTAATACAAAAGCAACCTTACAAATGCTGAATTCTAAATTATTGCTCAAAAACGGAACATTACAAACTTCCGGCGGAAGCATTGCTTTCAACGGAGCGATTCTGCCCAGTGGTAACCAGTATATTTTTAGCTCAACAGCTCAGGTAAACCGCGTAGATATTGCAAGTTTTTTACGGTCTTTCAACAATTTCGGAATCAAATCTTTCAGTCCAAAAAACATCAAAGGACGACTAAGCAGCAACGCTAATGTTACCGGTTTAATGAGCAGCAAAGGTGATTTAATTGTGAATTCGATGAGAGGAAAATTAGACTTTACCGTCAACCAGGGCGCCCTGCTTAACTTTGAACCGATTATGAAAATTGGCAAGTTTGCTTTTCCGCTTCGCGATGTCGAGAATATTACGTTCAGCGATTTATCCGGTTCGCTGAATCTGCGCGGAGAACAGATCGATATTAATAAACTCACCATAAGTTCCAGCGTCCTGAACTTCGACATAGACGGAATTTACTCTTTCGGCCGGGGCACGAATCTCGCACTTACGATTCCGCTTCGAAATTCTAAAAATGATGCTCAACTGGCAACTAAAGCAGAACGTAAAGCCGTTCGCGAACGTGGAATTGTCCTGCATTTGATTGCTTATGATAATGAGGGGAAGATTAAGGTTAAGTGGGGGAAGAGGGGAAAATCGTAGTTTAAAAATATCTTTTTTTCTAAATGAGGCCAATTGTAAGCGGGTCACTTTTACTTACTAAATTACATTTGCTTAATCGTAAAGAGTAAAACTCATCTATCAAAAAAATGAAATATTTAGCAGAGATAATTTTTGGAAAAGAGCAAGTAAGAAAGTTTCATAATAACGAACCTTTAAATGATTATGAGAAAATAATCAATTTGAAAAAATACAATTTTAAATCTCGTGAGGAAAGAAATGCATTTTATATAGGAATTGGAGAAGTAATGGGTTGGCTTGAATTTGAAATTATTAAGGAATCTGAAGAAAGAATTACTGAAGAAAAAGAAGACGAAGATAAATTTGATTATTGGTTGTTTATAGAAAAATACTACCCGAATTACTCTCACTGTGATAATGTTTTACTGAGTGACATATTAACTAGAAAACTTTTTGGAGAAGAGATTTGCGAACAAGACGAAGAATACATAAAAAATTGGAATATCAGGAACGAACTATTTGAGGTTGACAAAGAATTACTTTGCAAGGCTTTTGAAAATTACTTTAATATTGTTTTTCCTGAAGATCTTTCATAAATAAAGTTGAATCTAAAATTATAATTTAGATTTCTGCAGTTCTAATGACTTTAAATAATTTGGATTTTGCTAAGTTCTCTTTTTAATAATTGTTTTGCTTCATTAATATTATCTTTTTTTAATGGCAAACCAAGCACAAAAACCATATTTACAACTTCGTTAATCCTGTTTTTATACTCTATTTTTTTTATTTCTAATTGATCAGATGGATAACATAAAAATCCATATTTTAATTCTGTCTTACTAAAAGAAGAATAACTCATTATCTGATGTAAATCATGTCTAAAATCATCTTTTAAAATTGTACTATTAACAAACTTATTGTAAAGATTCGATTTATATTTAGCATCAATGAATATTAGAAAATTCTCTTTTTGATAAATTGCATCTGGCTCTACATGTTTAAGTTCCCAAGAATAATATTTTGAAGTTTTTGAATGAAATTTAAAATTAGAAAATAACTTCCCACCTGATTCTTTTGCAACTTCTTTAAAGATATATTGAACAAATTTTTCAAAAACATCACAAAAATCAACACGCCAAGCTGTAGAACTAATTAGTTTAAAATCTAATATTTTATTTGCCTGTTCTTTACAAGATTTCACATCTATACTGTCAGATGATCTTACTAAGATATTATTAGTCTTTTTAGGTTTATGGAAATATAACTTTTCTTCAATAGAATTAATTCTTGTCTTCATTATACTTTTAATTCTGTTTGGGGTATTTGAAGAAAGTAACTCACTCCTACATATATCAAATACATAACGTACTTCAGAATATTCACTATGTAATTCACTTAAAATATTTTTTCGAACAGGAAAATTCAATCGACTTTCCACTTTATATTCACTTCTAAAATATTTATTCCAATTTATTTGTCCTGATGGTTGATTAGATTTTTTTTCGATGTTATCAAATTTACTCCAAGGTTTTGATAATAATATTTCAAGTGAAGCAATAAATTTTACAGCTTCCAAATATAATGGCGGTCTAAAAATTTTACCCGAAGCCAAAGTCAAACTATCAATTATTTCAGGGCTTATTTCCGAACCAAGTAAATCTAAAATTTCAATATAATCTTCAAAACGATCATTACCTGAAAATCTAGGCATAACTACAAAATCGCCAATTTGTTTACCTGTTTCAGGTTCTCTTAATGGTATAGTCCCAATGTAACCATTTGAGCGAAAAATTAATGATGTATTTTGATCGGTGCCAATTATAATAGGCTGAATACCTATAAATTTGAATAGTGGTGTATTATATTCTACAAACTTTTGAAGGCTTTGACCAATAAATCTTTTATCTAATTTAAGACCTTTTTTTTGCATATAAACCCAATTTAACTGTGCCGATTGTTCAGTTAAGCAAGGCATTTCAAAAAAAACAGCTATTGATTTACTCATTCAAAAAGTGATTTATTTATACGTTTATTAAAATAATTATTAAATTCTTCTTTGGCACTTCTAACTAATCCTTCTTGTAAATATTCTTTTATTAATGGAAATATTTCATATTGAATTCTGCTTTTCATTTCTTCTTCACTCTTTGCAATAAAATAACCTTGACCAGGTTGTAATGAAAGTTCAGAACTTGAAGCATACCAGTCAAAAATTTGATTTATTTTAAGAAAATCTTCAATGAAAAAATATTCATTTGAATCATTTATTTTATTCACTTTTAAATTTCCTAAATCCTCTTCTTTACCCTCGATCGGTGTTGGTTTTAAATCAAACCATGCAAACCTTCTTCTTAACGCAAAATCAACTACTGATAAACTTCTATCAGCTGTATTCATTGAAGCTATTACATAAAAATTACTTGGGAGATTATTTAGTTTAAAATCAGGCGAAATCTCAATTTCTACATTCATTTTGTCCATTTTATGTTCAAATAAATAAAAAATTGGTCCTAAAACATTAGAAAGATTAGCTCTATTTATTTCATCAATTATCAGAAGTACATCTTTATCTGTATGTTCAGTAGCATATTTCACAGCTTCAGTGAAAATTCCTAAATTTTGTTTATAACTAAGTTGTTCGTTATTTAAATTTGGTTGTATACCAAAAATGAAGTCTGAAAAACTTGTTTCAGCATGAAATTGAGTAAAAAAAGTTTTTGCATTGATTTTTTCAGCTATTTCTTTAGTCGTTCTAGTTTTTCCAGTTCCCGGAGCCCCTTGAAGAACAACATACTTTCGATCATTCAATAAACGCTCTATTTCTTCAACTTCATTCGTATTTTTATTTGTGATAAATGAATTTAAAGCTTTTGATATTGCCTTACGGTGATCATTGTTCGATGGCCAGTTTCTAAGTTTTGCATATCCTGCAACAAAAGCAGATATTATTTTTCGTCCTTCTTCACTATCAGGTTTTTCAACAATCTGACAGACTGGCAAAACTTTTGAGTAAGTGTTTATAGTTCTTTTAATATGTGCAAGCTCTTCACTATTTGTAATAGTATTCGGGAGAGTTGTTTCTATATCAGTAAAATCTGTTTTACAAAAACCTCTTTCATCAATAAGTTTCGAAAAAAGCCTTCTTAAGCCAGGATATGTAGCGAGCTCATAATCATTTTTGAAACCACCAGAACCAACACCTAGACAAACTAGCCAAGATTTATCTTCAGCACATGGAAAAATAGTTAAAGAAAAATCATGAAAGGCTCCTGTTAATTCTTCATTTGGATGAATAAATCCAAAAAAAGCTTTATTATCATTTAAAGTATCTGGTTTTGTATTATTTCTTTCTACATAAGATTTGTTATACTCTTTGTCATTTTTTGCTCCAAATTCTTCGGCTTTCTGTTTAATAAATTGCCTAATTTTTTCTATCTTTTCTGTGCTCATATTTTAAATTTGAGTAATTACAATAATTATTCATTAAAGAGATCTGCTATCTTTACCTTTAAAGCTTTTGCCAACCTTTCTACAACCTCAATAGAAACGTTTCTTTCACCTTTCTCAATTGTTGGTAAGTACGTTCTATCAATCTCTGCTAAATTCGCGAGCTTTTCTTGAGATAAACCATTAAGTTTTCTCAGTTCTTTAATTTTAAGCCCAAATCTTTGTTTAATGTCCATACTAACAAAAGTTGGAAAATGTAGACTTTAAAACAACGGAGTATAGTCGGGTTTTAACAGATATATATAAAATCTTAATTAAAATTTCAGGCAAGAAATTATTATTTTTTATTTTTTTTCAAGGAAAAATAAATTTGTAAAAGATTTCATAATATTTCCTTAACTCACTTGTCTTTTAGCTCGAAAATAAATAAGTTTGAGAATGAATCATTAAAATATTATGCATTATGAAAGTACAAATCAACACCGACAAAAACATTGAAGGAAGTGCAAGATTAGAAAGCTATTTTGCTGCAGAAACAGAAAAAAGCTTAGATCGTTTTCAGGATAAAATTACTCGCGTAGAAATTCATTTTGGAGACGAAAATGGAGAAAAATTCAGCTTGCATGACAAAAAATGCGTAATCGAGGTTCGCCCTGTAAAATTACAGCCAATCACTGTGACAGAACATGCCGAAAGTCTTGAAAAAGCATTTAGCGGTGCTTTGGCAAAGGCAAAAAAGTCGTTGACTACAACTTTCGAAAAAATAAAAGAACATTAATTTTTTTAAACCATATAAGTGATATAAGTTCATTTTAGCTTGCTGAAAAGAATTAATATCACAAAAAAGAGAAGCCGAAAAGTAATTTACTTTTCGGCTTCTCTTTTTATTAACAACAAGTGAATCTTAAATTTTCTTATATCACTTATATGGTTTATTTTTCTGTTACTTTACGATTTTGGCAGTGGCGCTCCTACTGCAATATCGCATCTGTGTCCCGGTTTTCCATGCGGAGGGTTCATTCCGTCTGCCACTGTAGCTTCTGTGCCTTCCGTACTCAACAAAGCAGGAACCGGATTTGCCGCTGGCGGAGGTGTAACCGTAAAACTCTGAGTTGCTGTTCCGCTTTGTGCTGCGTTTGCAGTTGCAGTTGTTTTTGGCGCAGGTGAATTTAACGGTGCCCCTACAGGAATATCACATCTGTGTCCCGGCTGTCCGTGTGGCGGATTCATTCCTTTTGCAACTTTAACAGGAGTAGCCGTTGTAGTAACCACTTTTTGTTGTGTTGGGTTTACCTGAACGGTTTGTCCCTGAGTTGCCTGTACTTGTTGTGTTGGTGCAGAGTTTAAAGGCGCTCCAACTGCAATATCGCAACGATGCCCCGGTTGCCCGTGCGCCGGATTGATTCCTTTTGTTTCTCCTAAAACAGTATTTGGATTGCTCATTGAAGTTTGCGTTGCTGGCGCAGCAGCGACCTTAGTAGTATCTTTTGCAAGTCCTAATCTTACCAGTTCAGAAGTCGATGTACTTGCTTGCGGCTCTAATTCCTTTTTGCACGAAACAAATAGTAGAGACGTTATGGCAAATGAAGTTATAAGTAGTTTTGGATTCATCGGGGGTGGTATTTTTATTGAAAATCAAATATAGTGGTTTTTGAGAAATTAAATTACATGAGGAATGTTAATGATAATTAAACACAGGATTTTAAATTGTTTTGATTTCGAAATCCAAACAGATTAAAAAAGCTTCCATTCTTTTATATCATTTATTAGGATTTAAAAAAATTTATACCTTTAAACTCAAATAGTATATCTCATGAAAAAAACACTTTTACTTCTTTTATTCGTCGTTTCTTTAGCGAATGCTCAGGCAGACAAAAACAAAATCAATCAAACTTTAGATGCGTGGCATAAAGCAGCCGGCGAAGTAAAATATGATGCGTATTTCAATACACTGGCAGACGATGCTATCTACATAGGAACAGATGCAACAGAAAACTGGACCAAAAAAGAATTTGCAATCTGGGCAAAACCTTATTTTGACAAAGGAACAACCTGGAATTTCAAAGCGCTGGAACGTCATATCTTTTTTGATAAAAGCGGAAAAATAGCCTGGTTTGATGAATTGCTAGATACTCAGATGAAAATTTGCCGCGGTTCGGGCGTTTTAGTTAAAGTGGGGAACGAATGGAAAATTCAGCATTATGTTTTATCGATGACCATTCCGAATGATGAGGTGGATGCGATAACTAAAATAAAAGCCCCAATTGAAGACGCTTTGATCGCGAAGCTTCAAAAGAAATAAAACATTTCAGCTATTTCTTTTTATAAACATAACTTTTCTAGCACCTTACCTGCCGAATTAAGAAATTAATTTTAATAAATTCGGCAAAAACGGTGCTTTTTTGTAACTTTAAAATAAGATACTGTCAAAAAAATGATCTGTATTTTACAAAATCAATCAAAATAAAACCCACACCTCTATTTTAACAGCCTTCAAAACGATAATCTTTATTTTTTTTTAACTTTGACCCCAAAAAAAATAGGGTTAAACAAAGTATTTTAAAATGAAAATAGAAAAACGCTGGATTATTTCCTTTATTATGATCAGTGTCGTTTGCACAATTGGTGCATTTTGGCCAACAGTAACAGAAAATAGTTATGTTTTATCAGAATTCGGAACAACCGATCATATTGTTCCTGCCGATGTTGCCTGGATGCTTACTTCAAGCTGTTTAGTTTTAATCATGACGCCGGGATTATCTTTCTTTTACGGCGGAATGGTAGGAAAGAAAAACGTCATTTCGACTATGTTGCAGAGTTTTATCTGTTTAGGAGTGGTAACACTTTTATGGGTTGTAGTGGCTTTTAGCTTAGCGTTTGGCGAGCCGGTTGGTTTTGGTTCCGGAGATCATTTTTACAGCTTTTTCGGAAATCCGACCACTTTTGCTTTTATGGATTATGTAGGCGTTCTGCCTCATAAACAATTGGCAAATACGATTCCGTTTATGCTTTTTGCTTTGTTTCAAATGAAATTTGCGATTATCTGTCCTGCAATTATTACAGGTTCATTTGCAGAACGCGTTCGTTTTATCTCTTACTTAGTTTTCATTAGTTTATTTACCATTTTCATATATGCTCCTTTATGTCACGCCGTTTGGTATCCAACGGGTGTTTTAGGAAGTTATTTTGGTGTTAAAGATTTTGCCGGAGGAACTGTGGTTCACATGAGTTCTGGTTTTGCAGCTTTGGCGGGTGTTATTGTTTTAGGAAAAAGAAAAAACAGTCAGCATATTCCAACTAATATTCCGTTTGTATTATTAGGAACCGGAATGCTTTGGTTTGGCTGGTTCGGATTCAATGCCGGATCTGCTCTTGCTGCCAACGGAACAGCTGCCATGGCGTTTGCTACGACTACAACTTCATCTGCAGCAGCGATGTTAACCTGGATTTTCTTTGACAGAATGAACGGAAGAAAAGTTTCTGCTTTAGGCGCTTGTATTGGGGCTGTTGTGGGACTTGTTGCCATTACACCAGCTGCAGGATTTGTTTCTGTTCCAGAAAGTATGTTCTTCGGATTCATAACTGCTTTGGTTTCTAACACCGCTGTAAATTGTAAATATTCGAAAAGATTCGACGATACACTTGACGTTTTTGCCTGTCACGGTGTTGGCGGAATCATGGGAATGATTCTGACTGCGATTTTTGCTCATGGTGAAAATGCAAGCTTGCTACACGGAGGATGGAGCGTTTTCGGACATCATATGATGGCGTTAGTTCTAGTTTCTATCTTTACTTTCTTTGGTGCTTATTTCTTATTTAAAGTAACCAATTTCATTATTCCTTTGAGAGTTTCTGAAGAATCAGAACAAATGGGACTGGATTTATCACAACACGATGAATCTCTTGATCCAAAAGCACAACCCATTACTGAACCTCATTACGGTTAAAAAATATTTCTTTTTTCAGCCACGAATTCACGGATTATTAAAAAAATAAAATTCGTGAATTCGTGGCTGAAAACTTTTAAAGCTAGTTACGCTATTTTCATTCGTTTATATTGCTTAATTTTGCCAAAAATTTTTAGTAAAAGTGGGAAGTAAAAATAAACTTAAAAGATTCAGAGAAAACGAAACATTTCAAAACGTTTTTCAACCAACAAGAGAAGAAGTTGTAGGCAATTTAATGCCTCTAAGAGGAAAATGGAACTCTGATTTCTTTAAAAATGATAATCCTTTAGTTTTAGAATTAGGATGTGGAAAAGGAGAATATTCTGTTGGATTAGCTGAAAAATACCCGGACAAAAATTTTATCGGAATTGATATTAAAGGTGCCCGTTTCTGGCGTGGTGCTAAAACTGCTGTTGAAAACGGTCTTCATAATGTGGCTTTCGTTCGTACACAAATCGAGTTGATCAATCATATTTTTGCTGAAGGCGAAGTAGACGAAATCTGGATTACTTTCCCGGATCCGCAGATCAAATACAAAAGAACAAAACACAGAATGACCAATTCTGAGTTCCTGAAATTATACAAAAAGATCCTTAAAAAAGACGGTGTCGTAAACTTAAAAACCGACAGCGAATTTATGCACGGCTATACACTTGGTTTACTTCATGGAGAAGGACACGAGGTTTTGTATGCGAATCATAATGTTTACAAAAACGAGGGAAGCCCGGAAGTTGTAACTTCGATTCAGACGTTTTATGAAAAACAATATTTAGAAATTAACAAGGCAATTACGTATATTCGTTTCAAAATTAAAGATTAGTCTGATATTTAAAACTGAATTTACAACTTACAAATCAACTTAATGGCCTTATTTACTCCTTTTATTTCTGGATTTATTGCCGCCGCAATTGGGATTATTCCTCCTGGATTAATCAATATGACAGCAGCCAAAATAAACCTGAAAGAAGGAAAAAAGAATGCCTTATGGTTTGTTATTGGCGCGGTTCTCGTTATTTTTTTTCAGGTTTATGTTTCGGTTCTTTTTGCCAGAGTTATAGACAACAGGCCAGATGTGGTAACTTTGCTGAGAGAGGCTGGTTTTGGAATCTTTTCTATCCTGACGATTTACTTTTTATTTATTGCCAAAGACCCCAAGACTAAGAAAAAAGCGAAAATTAAAAAGAGTAGTAAAAAAAGTCGTTTTTTTCTTGGAATGCTGCTTTCGGGATTGAATTTCTTTCCGATTCCATATTATGTTGTGGTAAGTGTTACTTTGGCTTCATACCATCTTTTTGTATTCGAAAACAATATTATCTTAACGTTTGTATTAGGGTCTGTTTTAGGATCGTTTGCTGCTTTGTATAGCTATATTGCTTTCTTTGGAAGAATAGAAAAGAAAACCGATTACTTAATGCGAAATATGAATAAAATCATCGGAAGCATTACTGGTTTGATTGCACTTGCAACACTTTTTAATATTTTAAATTACTATTTCGGTTAGAAAATTAAACCATTAAGAAATTAAGAGAAATGAAGTTTTTTATCTTAATTTAACTTCATAGGTTAATGGTAAAATATTTAAAAAATGGCTGAAGAAAATTTTTTCGAAAGAGTTTATGTAATTGCAAGACAAATTCCTTACGGGAAAGTAACTTCTTATGGTGCAATTGCAAAAGCTTTAGGTGCTGCAAGATCAGCAAGAATGGTCGGTTGGGCCATGAATGCCTGTCATAATATGGATGATGTTCCGGCGCATAGAGTAGTAAACCAAAAAGGACTTTTGACTGGAAAACACCATTTTGACGGAACTAATTTAATGCAGCAACTTTTAGAAAACGAAGGAATCAAAGTTGTAGACAATCAAATTGTCGATTTAGAAAAACACTTTTGGAAGCCTGAAGTTGAATCTTAAGAATTCCGCAGCTCTTCCTGCAAGGTTTTAAAAACCTTGCAAGAGGGGGTAAAATCAAATCTCTCTTGATCTAACCTAACTTTGAGTAGACGCACTGCAACGCGTCTCTATATTAAATACCTTTGCTACTTTGTGACTTTGTGGCAAAACCACTTAAATGAGGCAAATTACAAAATCGGTTTTTTCAGCATCGGTCTGATAACTCAAGTAACCTCCGTGAGCCTCGATGATGTTTTTAGAAAGTGTAAGCCCAATTCCGGCACCATCTTTTCTCGTGGTAAAAAACGGAAGGAAGACTTTATCACGAATTTCAGGATCGACTCCTCTTCCATTATCGGAAATCACAATAAAAAAGCGATTGTTTTCACTATAACTGGAAAGAATCAATTGTTTTTCTGTTTTCTCTTTTAAAGCATGAATACTATTGGTAATCAAATTTATAATCACCTGCTCCATTTGATTTTTATCAATTAAAATCGAACGCGAACTATTGATTTCATTAATCAATTCGATTCCTTCTGCTTTTAAAATCGGGTTCATAATACGCAAACAATCTTCAAACAAAGCATTAATCTGAGTCATTTGTTTGTTTGGCGTTGGAAGCATGGCCAACTTTCTGTAATTTTCAACAAAAACCTGTAAATGATCGCTTCTGTTTATAATGGTCGAAATACTACTTTTAATGTCTTCAAAATCGTCTTCTTCTAACTTTTCCTGATCCACAATATGAAGAAGATTCTGCGAAAGCGCACGAATTGGCGTTAGCGAATTCATTAATTCATGCGAAATGATTTTCATTAAATTGATCCACGCCTCTTTTTCTTTTTTCTCAATTACACGCTGAATACTGTCTAACAGAATGATAAAATATTCTTTATTATAAGTCTGTGTTCGTGAAGTCTGAAGCATAAAAGTCTGCAGATCCTGATCTTCTATTTTAATCGAAATCGCGGTCTTAAGTTCAGCAAAATCTACATTTTCTATTTCGTTACACAGTGCTGGAAGATAATTTTTAAGGTATTTCCAATGACCTACTTTTGGCACTTTGAACAGATTAGAAAAACAATCATTCATAATAAAGATTGACCACGAATCATTTTCTTTTTCCAAAATCAAAGCTGCGGTATCAATACTGTTTAATATCGAACGATAAATTAATTCTTTGGAAGTTTGTTCCTGTCTCTGGATTTTCAATGTATCATACAAATGATACAAACTGTTGAAATTACCCTTTTTATGTTCTTCCGGAAAATGAGCTGAAAAATCATCATGCAATATTGAATTGATTGTTTTATCATAAAACAACAATTGGTTTTTGACGAAAAAATACATTTCAAACAAAAAGACTAAAACAAAGAAACCAACTAAAAGCGCATTGAATCGAAAGCCTTTGTATAACAATAAAACACTGCATAGAAAAAGAGTCATGACAAACAAAACTCTCACAAATAGTGCGTTATAAAACTTCCAGTTTTTCATTTATTTTACTTGAATTGCCTCCAGCTTTAGCTGGAGGAATAAAATTATTAATTCAATCAGGGCTTTAACCAAAAAGCTGTGTTTGGCTAAAGCCTCCAATATCTTCTTATTATTTACATCCAGCCAAAGCTGGACGCTATTCATTTCTCCTTAATTCTTCAAATCGTATTTTTCAATTCTGCGATATAATGCAGCTCGGGATAAACCCAATTCTTCTGCCGTTTTGCTAATATTTCCGTTGTGTTTGAATAACGCTTTTTCAATTGCGCTTTTTTCCATTTCAGACAACGGATTTTCATCGTTTTCCTGAATTTCTTCAAAATCCAGAATATCCAGATCCAGCACCGAAATAGTATTGTTTTCAGCCAAAATTAAAGCGCGTTCGATTTTGTTTTCCATTTCACGAACATTTCCTTTCCATGGATAACGTTCTAAATAAGACGCCGCATTGTCCTCAAAATGCCAATTCTCCTGATTGTATTTTGCGGCAATCTGTTCCAGAATAAAATTTGCCATCGGAACAATATCATCTTTTCTTTCTCTTAAAGAAGGCAGATTAATTTCCATTGTATTTATTCTGTATAACAAATCTTCACGAAACGTTTTATTCTTTACTTCAGCTTTTATATCGCTGTTTGTTGCTGCAATAACACGTACATTAAGTGGTCTTGGTTTGCTTTCTCCCAAACGCGTTACGGTTTTGGTTTGTAAAACATGAAGCAATTTAGCCTGAAGATGCAACGGAATATTTCCGATTTCATCTAAAAAAATAGTTCCGTTTGAGGTATTTTCAAAACGTCCTGCCGTATCTGTTTTTGCATCTGTAAAAGCACCTTTGGCATAACCAAAAAGTTCGCTTTCAAACAAATTATCACTTAATGAACCCAAATCGACATGTACAAAAGGCTGATTTTTTCTGTCCGAATGCTGGTGAATAAACTCAGCAAAAACATATTTTCCTGTTCCATTTTCACCCAAAATCAAAACGTTTGCATCGGTTCTGGCTACTTTTTCGGCAATAGAATAAGCTTGTTTAATTTTGGCAGAAGTTCCGACAAAATATTTCTTTTCAGATTTGTCTCCATTTTCGACAGTTGTTTTTTTACTGTTTTTTCTGCTTTCGACAACTGCTTTATCAATCGTTTCCAGTAATTTTTCGTTATTCCATGGCTTTAAAACATAATCAAAAGCGCCAATTTTAATGCTTTCCACTGCGGTTTCTATTTTACCAAAAGCCGTCATTAAAATTACAATTGTATTTGGCGAAAGCGTTTTAATTTCTTTCAGCCAATGAATTCCTTCGCGCCCGTCTTCAAAACCAATTCGGTAATTCATATCCAGCAAAACCACATTTATTTCATTTTCGGCTAAAATCGAAATGATTTTTTTAGGGTTATTTTCTGTAAAAATCGTTTCAAAATGCTTTTTGAGAATCATTTTTGCAGAAAAAAGAATTTCTTCCTGATCGTCAACTATTAATATATGGGCTTGTTTTTTTCGCATAAGATATTTTTTCTGTCCGCTTCCGAACGGTCAACTGTTCATTATCGAACACTACTTTTTTGAAGGGATTTTAAAACACTCTTTAAAATCAATACTTTACAAATAATAAATTTTATGGCACAGTATTTACCTATTGATTATCAGCAAAATATTAAAAAAAATGGACAAGATAATTCCTCGTAAAAATAAAAAATTTAGATATCTCACAATAGCAATCGCTGTTTTTTTAGTTGTAGTGGTTATCGTCGTTTTTGCATTTAATACCAAAAGAACTTTGAATGTTAAAACTGATGAACTGGTAATACAAAAAGCAGAAAAAGCATTTTTTGAAGATTTCGTTGTTTTTCAGGCAAAAGTCGAGCCTTTGAACGTAATGTTGGTAAACGTTACAGAAGGTGGTTCTGTTAAAGAAATTTTTGTAGAAAACGGCGCAATGGTTACCAAAGGCCAATCTCTTGCCCGTTTATACAATCCGAATACAGAGTTAAATTATTTAACTCAGGAAACCGCTATCATTGAGCAAATCAACAATTTAAATACAGGGAAACTAAATATTAGAAACCAGGAATTAAACTTAACCAAAGATTTCGTTTTGATCGAACATGATTATAACGATGCCAAACGACTATACGATGTAAACGCTAAACTGTTTGCCAAAGACGTAATCTCAAAAAACGACTGGAATACTTTTAAGGAAAGTCTTCGTTTTCAGGAAGAACGCAAAAAAACCATTCAGCAGAGCATTCAAAAAGAAAAACAAAGTAATCAGGTTCAGATTTCTCAAATCAACCGTTCTATTCAGACGATGGAAAAAAGTCTTGAAATCCTTAGAAACAACAAAAAGAATTTCTTGATTACAGCGCCGGAAACCGGAAGATTAACTTCTTTTGAAGCTGTTTTGGGTCAAAACTTTCAGGCAGGTCAAAGCATCGGGAAAATCGATTCTAAAAAAGGCTACAAACTTTCTGCCGACGTAGATGAATTTTATCTGGAAAAAATCAGAGAAGGTTTGAAAGGTCAGGTTGAATTTAAAGGACAAAATCTTGAGGTTTTGGTTACCAAAGTAATTCCGGAAGTAAAAAACGGACATTTTACAGTCGAACTGGTATTTACCTCAAAAGAAAATATTGCTTTACAGGACGGACTTAGTTTTGGCGTAAAATTGATTTTATCTGAAAAGAACAAAACACTGGTTATTCCAAAAGGAAGTTTTAATCAGGAAGCGGCAGGAAAATGGATTTTTATCGTAAAAGGAAACAAAGCCGAAAGAAGAAACATAAAACTAGGACGCGAAAATCCTTCGTATTATGAAGTTCTGGAAGGCTTAAAAGAAGGCGAATCTGTTATTACGTCTTCTTACTCGGATTATAAAGACATTGAAGAGCTTTCGCTAAATAAGGAATAGTTTATTTTGTTTCAAGTTTCAGGTTTCAAGTTACCGCGCTAAAACCTGAAACCTGAAACTTGAAACCTGAAACAAAAAATAAAAACAATCATCATTTCAATCATCAATCAAAAAACGTTTTTAATAACATTTCAAAACCTTAAAAATTATGATCACAATTCAGAATTTAACCAAAGTTTTTAGAACAGAAGAAATAGAAACTGCTGCTTTGAGCGGTATCAATTTAGAAATAAAAAAAGGAGATTTTTTAACCATTATGGGACCTTCGGGTTGTGGAAAATCAACTTTATTAAATATCATCGGGCTTTTGGACAGCGCAAATGACGGAAGTTACAAATTGCTAGATCAGGAAATGATTGGTCTTAAAGAAAAAGGAAGAGCCAAAGTGAGAAAGGAAAATATTGGTTTTATTTTCCAAAACTTCAACCTGATCGATGAGCTTTCCGTTTACGACAATATCGAATTACCACTTCTTTACAACAATGTAAAAGCTTCTGAAAGAAAACAAAAAATCGAAGCGATTGCAGAAAAGCTGAATATATCACATCGTTTAAGACATTTTCCACAACAACTTTCGGGTGGACAACAACAGAGAGTTGCCGTTGCGAGAGCTTTGGTTAATGACCCAAAAATTATTCTGGCCGATGAGCCGACTGGAAACTTAGACAGTAAAAATGGTAATGAAGTAATGGAACTTTTAACCGATTTACACGCTAAAGGCGCTACAATATTGATGGTTACCCACTCTGATTATGATGCTTCTTTTTCTCAAAAAACCATTCATATGAAAGACGGAGTTATATTTTCTGAAAAGTTAAATCAACGTAATGTTGATGTTTTTATGGACGCTAAATAATAAAATGATGATCAAAATTATCGTTACAGCACTCGTGGTTCTGGTAGAACTTGTCTGCAAAATATTTACTATGATTTAAAACCAAAACGGTTTCTAAAAAACTACCATATCAACTATAAAAATATATAACAAAATGATTTTTAACTGGTTTAAAATATTTATTTATCATTTAAAGCAAAACAAATTGTTTTCGTTTTTAAATGTTTTAGGATTAAGTATCGGTATTTCCGGTGTCATTTTCGCCATCTTATACTGGAATAACGAGCATGCTTACAATCAATGGAATCCGGAAAAAGAAAATGTATATCAGGTCCTGAATCAAATAGGAAGAACCGGAGACACCTGGACAACGAGTTCGATTCCTTTTGGACAAACCTGTGCGGCAACGGTACCCGAAATTGAACAAATTTGCTTCGTAAATGACTGGTATGATGAATCGGTTATTAAATATCAGAACAAAAAATTAATCGATAAAAAAATAACTGTAACGGATAATAACTTTTTTGATTTTTATCCTTTTCCTATCATTAAAGGAGCAAAAAAAGACATTCTTAAAGAAAAAAACAGCGCTGCTATTTCTGAAGATCAGGCTAAATTACTTTTCGGAGACGAAGATCCAATCGGAAAATCTATTACTTACAAAGATCAGTCTTATACTGTAAAAGCGGTTTATCGTATAATTAGACCTTCGTCTGTCGAACCAAATTACGTTTTTGGCGGAATTATTCGCGAAAATGATCTTAATCAATGGGGGAATTTCAATTACGGATTGATGATTAAAACGAAAAAAGGTTCTGATATTGCCACCGTTTTAAAGAAAATGCATAATGTCAATTTTGTAAACAGAACGGTGAAAGATGCCAAAGCAAGCGGACAAACTGTCGAGCAATATGTAAAAGAAAATGGAGAGATTAAAATTATCCTGGATCAGCTAAAAACACGGTACTTACACGGTACAAAATCTGCTGGATCAGCGTCTCCGGAAGGAACAGGAAATTTGAAACTTCTTTACATTATGGCAGGTCTATCGCTTTTAATTTTAATCCTGTCTTTGGTTAACTATATTAATCTGGCAACTGCATCAGCCATTAAACGTGCCAAAGAAGTTGGTGTTCGTAAGATTGTGGGCGCTTCCAAAAAACAAATTATTACTCAATTTATATTTGAAACAGCAATAATTGTAACTCTTGCCATTTTGTTTGCTTTGGCAATTGTAGAGCTTTCGTTACCATTTTACAACGCTTTCCTAAAAAAGAACTTAACAATCAATGGCGCTGAATTTTACCTGCAACTCATTTTGATTTTTGGATTAGTAATCATTCTTGCAGGTATTTTTCCAGCTATTTATATTTCAAATTTTGAAACCTTAAAAGTCCTTAAAGGTAATTTTTCAAGAAGTAAAAGCGGCATCTGGGTTCGTAACTCCATGCTTATTTTTCAATTCGGAATTGCAGCCTTTTTTATCATTGGAGCTTTAATTGTAAATTCTCAGGTTGATTATATGATGAACAAAGATCTTGGGTTTAATGGTAATCAGGTTATCCGTATTCCATTTAATTATCAGGATTACAAAACAAAAGGGCAAAAATACCAAACTACAAAACAGGAAATCCTTAAAATATCAGGAGTTCAGCAAGTTTCTACTTTTGCAGGTACTTTTGGAAATGGTACTAATTCGAGTTCCGGTTTTACGCATAATGGCGTTTTCGTACAACCCAGAAATGTAGATATGGATTTTGGATTTTTGGATATGATGAAAATCAAAATCGTGGAAGGACGTGATTTGTCTCCAAAATTTGCTTCAGACACAATTGACAATTGGCTTATCAATGAAACACTGGCTAAAACTTTGGGACTTAAAAATCCAATAAACACCATTATATCCTCAGGCTGGGGTAACGATAAAGGAAATATGAAATTTAAAATTGTCGGGATTGTAAAAGATTTTAATATTACCGGATTACAAAATAAAGTACCTCCAATGGTCTTCCTGAACATGAGAGCTTTGAAATGGAATAACTTTCAAAACGTCTATGTAAAGGTCTCTCCAAATAATTTAACAGAAACGTTAGAAAAATTGAAATTATATTGGGAGAAAAACGTAAACCCGGACTATCCTTTTGATTACGAATTTGTTAACAAAGGTTTTGCAAAGACTTATGAAGAGCAAGTAAAGCAAAAAAACCTGTTTTTTATCTTAAATTTGGTCGTAATTGTAATTGCAATCTTTGGATTGTTCGCTTTGGCATCATTTTCGATGGAGAGAAGGCTGAAAGAAATCGCCATTAGAAAAACATTAGGAGCAGAAACTGATGTTTTATTAAAAGAATTATCAAAACAATATATTGTTTTTTGTTTAATAGGCTTTGGAATTGGAATTGTTCCTGCTTACATCTTATTACAAAAATGGCTTGAAGATTTTGCTTTTAGAATTGGAATATCATCCGTTCCTTTTGGAATTGCATTGATTTCACTTTTGTTCCTGACATTATTAATTGTCTTAACAAAAGCGTTTCAGGTAACCAAAATAGACGTTTTAAAATATTTAAAATACGAATAAGCTTGTAGACCATTTTTTTTAGAACCCGACAGATTGTATTTTTAAATCTGCCGGGTTTTTTATTTATTTCATACTTACAGCATCAGAATAAAGGAGTTTATCAAGACTTTCATCACGACTGTACACATCCGGGAAAAAATTAATTTCACCATTATCCTGAACCCAGGCTGTAAAATATCCTATATAAACCGGAATTTTGCGTTTGAGCATACAAGTAGTTTCTTTTTCACCACTCATTGCTTTATCGATTTTATCTACTGGCCAGTCCGGATCATCTTTTAAAATAGCCAGTGCAAGATTTTTTGCTTCTTTCACATTAATGCAACCGTGACTGAAAGTGCGGTTTTCAAATTCAAACAAACTTTTTGCCGGTGTATCGTGCATGTAAATGTCATTCGGATTTGGAAACATAAATTTCACTAATCCTAAAGAGTTTTTAGGCCCTGGCTTTTGTCTTACTCTTCCTCCGTTCCATTCCATATTATGATCTGCCAGATAGTTTTTATCCCTTGCCATCTGAAGTTTTAATTCGTTTTGTATAATACTGTTCGGAACATACCAATACGGACTAAAAACGATTCGATCCATATTGCCACTAAAAATCACAGTTTCACTCAGTCTGTTACCCACAAAAATATCTGAAACAAGCGCATATTTTCCGTCTTTGACATAAAACATTCTGAAAGACGGAATATTCACCATTACATATTCACTTGCTTTAGACAAATTGGTCGGAATCCATCGGCATCTCTCCATGTTCAGCATGATCGTTTTAATTCTTTTGCCGATTGGCTCATTCATTTGGTTGATATGGTCTCGTGTTATGGCATAGTTTATTTTAAGATTGTATCTTTTTTTATAATTCAAAACTCCCGCCATCAATTCCTCATCATAAACATTACTTTGAGAATCACGTTTAAGATCTCCCTCCACAAACAAAC
The DNA here is from genome assembly GCF_042686225.1 of Flavobacterium notoginsengisoli. NCBI lineage: Bacteria > Pseudomonadati > Bacteroidota > Flavobacteriia > Flavobacteriales > Flavobacteriaceae > Flavobacterium > Flavobacterium notoginsengisoli. Next base: position 213,630 of record NZ_JBHUOT010000011.1, on the reverse strand, counting down.
GATTTCTAATTTGTTTTATCGCAACAGCGGTATCATCCGGTCTTAAGTCTTTATAGTTAAGGCTGTCAATTGTAATTTTCTGCCAAAGATTGTCGGTTTCAATTTTACGGAATTTCTTTAAGGCATCTTTCAGTTTATAATATTGACTAAACATAAGATTATCATCTTCATTTAATCGATTGGTATCGACAAGTAAAGAATCTAAAATTTTAGAATACGAAATACTTTTCGCCGGTAAATACCATCCTATTTTCTTTAAAGTGGCGGGATCTACGCCAGAATAAACATTACTGGCATAAAAAATATACATATTGGTTAGAAGTAATTCTGTATCCAATTGCGGAGGCTCGATATTATCACTTTCATTAAATGCCTGATCGATTACTTCCTTATAAGGCATTTCGGTATTGATTCCCTGATCTTTTAAAACATTTACTTTCTGGTACAACAATGCGGCAAACTCTGTGATTTTATTATCATCATACCAAATCGATTTGTATTGCTTGTTTTTGTAAAGATCCTCAACATCTTTCTGATATTTTTTCAGTTTAGGATATTTTTTAAAGAAAGCATTTATAGATGCTGCATCTATTGTAATTGCAGAAACATATTTATTGTATGTCAAAGCTTCTTTGCTTTCTGTTTTACGAGTGAAAGAATAAAATGAAAATGCAAAAAAGCTGACCGCAATAATAATTGTAGAAAAAGTAAAATTTCGCATATTTTTAAAGTTTAAATGATAGAAAATAACTTTTGAAAAAAAATACGGAAAACCCAATAAGCTGTCCTGAAAAAATAAGTTTTCACATACTTTTTTATAACTGAAAATCATCGATTTGGGCACTCAAATATAACGAAGTTTTATGAGAATCTACTTCTAAAAAGAAGAAAAATTAGACAAAAAAGCAATCGAATTAAGGCCAAAATGCTATTTTTTAGAATTAATATTTACTAAAAAACACCCTGAAAAATATTTCTGCATAATTTTGAATAATCTCTATATCAATAATTACAATTCAAAATCGCATAATTCCGAACTTAATCTGTTATCTTTGCACCCTGAATTCAGTTTAAATAAGTATTATCTTTAAAAACAGGATTCTGCGAATAGAAAAATAGCCCAATTACAATGAAACTAGATAGAAAAGAAATTCTTAAGGCATTAGAAACTATTACTATTGCCGGAGAAGGAAAAAATATGGTTGAAAGCGGCGCTGTAACCAACGTAATTACTTTTGGTGATGAAGCTGTTGTTGACCTTGTATTGCATACTCCTGCTATGCATATCAAAAAAAGAGCGGAAGATGATATTAGAAAAACAATTCACGAATTAATATCTCCTGATGCAAAAGTTAAAGTAAACATCAAAGTAGAAAGTCCGGAAAAACCTGAAATTAAAGGTCGTGCTATTCCGGGAATCAAAAATATTATTGCAGTTGCTTCCGGAAAAGGAGGAGTAGGAAAATCTACTGTAACAGCAAATTTAGCAGTAACGCTTGCTAAAATGGGTTTTAAAGTTGGTGTTTTGGACGCTGATATTTACGGTCCTTCGATGCCGATTATGTTCGACGTTGAAAATGAAAAACCAGTTTCTATCACAGTTGACGGAAAATCAAAAATGAAACCTATCGAAAGCTACGAAATCAAAATGCTTTCTATTGGCTTCTTTACAGCTCCAAGCCAAGCCGTAATCTGGAGAGGACCAATGGCTGCAAAAGCATTGAACCAAATGATTTTTGATGCAGACTGGGGAGAATTAGATTTCATGTTACTTGACTTACCTCCGGGAACCGGCGATATTCACTTATCTATCATGCAGTCACTTCCTATTACAGGAGCTGTAGTAGTAAGTACTCCGCAAGCTGTAGCTTTAGCCGATGCTAAAAAAGGTGTCGCAATGTTTATGCAGGATAACATCAATGTTCCGGTTTTAGGAATTATTGAAAACATGGCATACTTTACACCAGAAGAATTACCTGAAAATAAATATTATATCTTTGGACAGGAAGGTGCTAAAAACCTTGCTCAGGATTTAGAAGTTCCGTTTTTAGGAGAAGTTCCAATTGTACAATCTATTCGTGAAGCAGGAGATTATGGTCGTCCGGCAGCATTACAAACAGCTTCTCCAATAGAAAAAGTATTTGAAGAAATTACCCGTAATGTGGTACAGGAAACCGTAAACAGAAACGAAAGTTTACCTGCAACAGAAGCTATTAAAATTACAACAATGGCTGGTTGCTCGGCAGTAAAAAAATAATTAGATAATTGAGATAATGTGACAATTAGATAATCTTAAAGAATTTTCTAATTGACACATTTTCTAATTGACACATTCATATTATGACAACAGAAGAATTAACAAATAATGTTTTATTGGCTTTAGACGAGATTAGGCCATTTTTAAAATCCGACGGCGGAGACATTTCATTAATTTCTATCGAAGATGATAAACATGTAAAAGTTCGTCTTGAAGGAGCATGTATTAGCTGTAGTGTAAATCAAATGACACTAAAAGCAGGAGTTGAAACCACAATAAAAAAATATGCACCACAAATTGAAACTGTGGTAAACATTATGTAACAAACTGAATTGTTTTTTGAAAGCATATTTTTGGCATTTAACAAGAATAATAAGCCTTATTATATTTTGTTTAAAGAAATAACAAAAAAAGCTTAAAAAACCGTTTGTTTTTGCGATATTAACAAAAAACAACTTAAAGTTTTAAGAGTTTTGGTTACATTATTATTACATTTTTAACTTAAATTTGTAAACTAACCCTAAATCTTAAACTTATGAGAAACTTTTACGCTCTTTTTTTATTGTTTTCTATAAGCGCTGTAAATGCACAACAGGGCCAAACGCTACTTGCTTACAAAGCTTGGGTAAATGAATCTGAAGAATGGTCGGATTTTCAATATTCGGGACAAATTATTTTTTCTACGAATGGAAAAACTGAAGAAGGCGCTTTAAGAATTGGCAACTATGATTTTTTATATGACCTTTGCGATGGAAAAGCAAAGTTTTCAAATAAAACAACTTACAGTTCTGCAGATTTTTCTCATCCGAGAAAACTCAGCGCACAGACAGACAAACAAGGTGTTTTAAATTCTACTTATGAGGGAACATTAATTTTCCAATCAGATAAGGATTATTATTCTGTCATCTCGGTTGTTACCATATTAGAAAAGGGAGGCAATATAATTGGTGTCAAAATGCGCCTAAAAGACAGTAATCGAAAAGAATATGCTTTTAGTTTAAAAGACAAAAGTTAAAATTAATAAAGGACTTGAACACGTTTTCAAGTTTCAAAATAAAATTCCAATACTAAAATGGATGTATTAATAAAGATTAAAGATCGAGAAGGAGTTATACACGAATTACAGGCTCCTACTGATATGGCAATGAATATAATGGAGTTATGCAAAGCATACGAACTTCCTGTTGAAGGAACTTGCGGAGGAATGGCTATGTGCGCTTCCTGCCAATGTTATGTTCTGAATGATGTTGCATTACCGGAAATGGGAGACGATGAAGAAGCGATGCTTTCTGAGGCGTTTTACGTGAAGTCTAATAGCCGTTTAGGATGCCAGATTCCAATTACTACAGAATTAGAAGGCCTGGAACTAGAATTGGCTCCAGAATACTAAAAATATAAAAAGCGAGAATTGTTGATTCTCGCTTTTTCATTAATATACTAAACCCGACAGTTTTAAAATCTGTCGGGTTTCTTATGAAAAATCACTTTATTGCTCTATTAATTCATTAATATTTTCTGCCACTTTCTCTAATGCTCCGGTTTCGTGATACCAAAAATAAATTGTTTCACTTAGCTTCTTCTTGTCATTATCTAATGGAATAAGAATTAATTGATCTCCACAGCCATTGCTCGCAATAGCAATTGCAGTTAAAGGAAAGTTATTCCATTTTCTCGCCTGTTTCGTTTCTAAAACAATATGGTTACAGGTTCTGCTTATTCTTTTTTTATCGCTCTGATCAAAAAATGGATACAAATTCCAATCATCATATTCTGTTGAAGCTTCTCCTCCATTCTCTTCCATCATTTTTTGTTTGAATAAAGGCGGAAATTGAATTTCTAATTGCTGTTCTGTTTCAATTATGTATTTGGCATCTATCGGAAACGGCATAAATTTTTAATTTACTTTAATTTAGCAAAAATAACTTTAAATTGATTAACTACCATTTTTAAACCCGACAGGTTTTAAAAATCTATCGAGTTTCTTTCGTAAATTATACAGCTTTAATTAATCAAAAAAACCGTAATTACATTCCTGCAATCACGGTTTTTTCTTTATAACAATTTTATTTAATCTCAGATTATACCAAACCAGCCTGAATTAAGTATTCAGCAATTTGGATGGTGTTTGTCGCAGCACCTTTTCTTAAGTTATCAGCAACAATCCAAAGGTTTAGAGTATTTGGCTGGCTTTCGTCACGACGGATTCTTCCAACAAAAACATCATTTTTACCTTCAGCATATAATGGCATTGGGTAAGTAAATGTATCTAAATTATCCTGTACCGTTACTCCATCGGTATTGTGTAAGATTTCACGAACTTCATTCACTTCAAAATCATTTGTAAACTCAACGTTTACCGCTTCACTATGTCCACCTACAACAGGAACACGAACGGCAGTAGCAGTAACTCTGATTGTGTTATCACCAAGAATTTTTTGAGTTTCGCGAACTAATTTCATTTCTTCTTTAGTGTATCCGTTATCTTCAAAACTGTCGCAGTGAGGAATTGCATTTCTATGAATTGGATATTTATAAGCCATCTCACCCTGAATTCCCGCATACTCATTTTCTAATTGTTTTACCGCTTTTACACCAGTTCCGGTAATTGACTGGTAAGTAGAAACAATAATTCTTTTGATATTGTATTTTTTATGCAAAGGAGCCAAGGCCAATACCATTTGAATAGTAGAACAGTTTGGATTTGCAATGATTTTATCTTCTTTAGTTAAAACAGAAGCATTGATTTCCGGAACTACTAATTTTTTAGTTGGATCCATTCTCCATGCAGATGAATTATCAATTACAGTAGTTCCTGCAGCAGCAAATTTTGGAGCCCATTCTAAAGAAGTATCTCCTCCGGCAGAGAAAACGGCAATATCTGCTTTCATATCTACTGCTGTCTGTAAACCAACTACTTTATATTTTGTTCCTTTATATTCAATTTCTTTTCCTACTGATCTTTCAGAAGCAACAGGAATTAATTCTGTAACAGGAAAATTTCTTTCCGCTAAAACTTTAAGCATTACTTCGCCAACCATTCCGGTAGCACCAACGACTGCAATTCTCATTTTTATATTTTTAAATAATTCAATAATCTAATTTAGTAAGGCAAAAGTAAGTATAATAAAAGTCTCTGCAAGGCGATTCACAAAAAATAACAAAATGTTATAAAACAAACATTTTGTAAAAAAAACCGCCTCTTTAGAAGGCGGTTAAGTTAGACTTAGTGTAGCGGTATTATATTTTTATTTATTTTTCAATAAATCTCTAATTTGTATCAATAATTCTTCCTGAGTTGGTCCTGCTGGAGGCGGTGGCGCAACATCTTTCTTTTTAGCGTGGTTCATCGCTTTAATGATCAGAAATAAAACAAAAGCAACGATAATAAAGTTAATTACTGCCGATAGAAACAATCCGTACTTTACACCTCCAAAAGCGGTTAATTGTTCAATTGTCGACAAGTTCGCAGCATCTAAAGCCGGTTTCAACAACAATGGCGTAATTACATCTTCAATAAATGAGCTGACGATTTTACCAAAAGCTGCTCCAATAATTACACCGACAGCCAAATCGACTACGTTGCCTTTCATTGCAAATTCCTTAAATTCTGAAAAAAATCCCATATCGTATCTATTTATATTTATAATAAGTGAATCCCGAAAATACGCAATTTTCTTGAAATTTCTTAAAATTATCTAAAAAATACCCGTTTCACTCTTTGTGAAATACTGGTCATAATCTCGTACGGAATTGTTTTTAAAGCTTCTGCCATCTCAATAACGGTTGGACTTTCGCCAAAAATAATTACCGGATCGCCTTCTTTGCAGTCAATTTCTGAAACATTTACCATTAACATATCCATACAGACACTGCCTACAATTGGTGCTTTTTGATTCTTTATCGTTACAAATCCAACTTCATTTCCCCATAATCTGGAAATTCCGTCTGCATAACCAATCGGGATTGTGGCAATTTTTGTTTCTTTTTGAGCCATAAAACGGCGTCCGTAACCTACGCTGTCTCCCGCAGGAATAACACGAACCTGCGAAATTATGGATTTTAAAGTCCCTACGTTTTCCAAATATTTTTGTTCTCCCGGATCGTTGGAAACACCGTACAAACCAATTCCTAAACGCACCATATTGTATTGTGAATTCGGAAAATTACTAATTCCGGAAGTATTTAAAATATGTCGAATCGGATTTATATTTAATTCGTTCATTAATCGGGAAGACAATTCCTCAAATAATGCAATTTGTTTATTTACAAAATCATAATGTTTTGGATCATCACTGGTAGCTAAATGCGAAAGAATACTTTGAACCCGAACGGCTGAATTTCCTTTTAAGGTTTCAATCAATTCTTCAATTGTATTTTCTTCAAAACCTAAACGATGCATTCCGGTATCGATTTTAATGTGAATCGGAAAATCTTTGAGTTTCTTCTCCCGGGCGATTTTTAAAAACGCATTTAAGCCCTTTATGCTGTAAATTTCAGGTTCTAACTGATATTGAATAATTGAAGGGAAACTGGTCGATTCCGGATTCAGAACCATAATCGGCAATTTTATACCTCCATTTTTCAATGATATTCCTTCATCGGCGAAAGCCACACCTAAATAATCTACTTTATGATGTTCTAATAATTTAGCAATTTCCAGTCCGCCATTTCCATAACCAAAAGCTTTTACCATTACCATCATTTTGACATTTGGAGCCAGTTTTGATTTAAAATAATTAAAGTTGTGACTGATTGCATCCAGATTTATTTCCAAAACTGTTTCGTGTGTTTTCTCTTCCAGAAGCGACACAATTTCTTCAAATTCAAAAGATCTTGCTCCTTTTATCAAAATCGTTTCGTTTTGAAAATTCAGATTTTCAATCGATTCAATAAAATCAGCTGTATTTTGAAACATGATGCTGTTAGGGAATTTAGCTGCAAACGAAGAAATCGTGCTTCCAATGCCAATTACACGATTGATTTTATTATCTGAAATTAACTGCGCTACTTTAGAATATAATTCTTCATTTGAAAAGCCGCTTTGGAAAATATCTGATAAAATAACTGTTTTAGAAGCGTTTTTTTTCTGGCTTTCCAGGAAGTCCAACGCAATTTTTAGGGACTGAAAATCGGAGCTGTAACTATCATCAATGATACTGCAATTATTAATTCCGTTCTTCACTTCCAAACGCATTCTAACGGGATAAAGCATCTCAATTCGGCTTTGAATTGTTGCCTGATCGTAATTAAAATGCAATAAAACCAACAAGCACGAAATAGCATTTTCCAGAGAAGCCGAATCGCTAAACGGAATTTCTAAATCAAAAATTTCATTTTGATATTGATATTGAATAAACGTGTGATCATTTTTACTTTCTTTTTTCAGAATAAAAACGTCTGCCGTTTTATCGGTAAAACTCCATGAAAAAAGCTTTCGCGGATGCATCATATATTCTGCAACAAATTGCGTCAAGCAAGAATCGACAACTTCGTTTTTTTGATAAATAATGATCGGACAATCTTTAAACAAAAGCAATTTTTCATCGATCTTCTGCACTAAATTCAAAAATCCTTCATCGTGCGCAGAACCAATATTGGTTAAAACACCAATATTGGGTTTAATGATTTTTTCCAGTTTTGCCATTTCATTAACTGTAGAAATTCCTGCTTCAAAAATTCCCAAATTGTGTTTTTCATTAATGGCAATTACTGAAAGCGGTACACCAACCTGCGAATTGTAGCTTTTTGGACTTCTTATAATATTATAATCCGGGCTCAATAAAAAATTAAGCCATTCTTTTACAATGGTTTTTCCGTTACTTCCTGTTAATCCGATTACGGGAAAATGAAAAAGATTTCTGTAATAGGCGGCAAATTCCTGTAAGGCTACAAGGGTGTTTTCTACAACAAGAAAATTAGCTTTATCAGACAGGCCTTCCGGAATGTACTGCACAACAAAATTCTGGACTCCTTTTTCTATTAAATCGGGAATAAATAAATGAGCATCGTTATTAACTCCGGCCAGAGCAAAAAACAAGGTTTGAGATCCGTTTTGAAGTGAACGGCTGTCTATTGAAATATGGTCAATAAAAACATCAGTTTTTAACCCCTCGCATTTGGCGTTAAGAACTGAAATCAGGCTTTTTAAATTTAGGCTCATTTAGAAATATCTTTTTTTCAAAATTAAGATATTAAAGACAGAAAAGAGTTGTGATTTTCTTAAAAAAAAGTGCCGCTGTAATTAAAAATGTTGCCACGAATTACACAAATTTTCACGAATTATTTTTTGAAGTTTAGCCACTCCCGATAGCTATCGGGATAAAGGATTAAATTGATTTTTAAATTTTAACAAACTGCTTTTTAGTTAAAATAAATTACAAATGAATTAGTGAAAATTTGTGTAATTCGTGGCAGAAAACATTTATTGAGTATATTTGTTTTTACACACAAATTTGCACGTTTTGAAAAAAATACTCCCTCTTTTCTCCTATATATTACATCCGATTTTTATATCGCTATATGCCACTTTGTTCTATTTGTTCTTTAAAGGAGACCTTTTTAGTACACAAGAAAAATACTTTGTTTTATTGCAGATTTTAGTCATTAATGTAATTGTACCAATCTTGTTTTATTTGTTACTGAAATCAACCGGACATGTAAAATCAATTATGCTCAGTCAGACTTCAGAACGCACCATTCCGTTAATTTTACAATGTTTTTTGTATATTTTACTTGTAAAACGAAGTATCGTTATTACCCGTTATCCGGAGCTTCATTTCTTTTTTCTGGGAGCTTTGTTCAGTGCGATTCTGGCTTTGGTATTTGCTCTTTTTAAAATAAAAGCAAGTTTGCATATGGTTGCCATCTGCGGTTTTGCCATTTTTGTAATTGGTTTAAACATTCACCTTCAAATGCATAATCCGTATTGGCCTGCTTTACTGATTTTATTATCAGGAATTGTGGCTTCATCCCGATTAGAAATGAATGCGCATACTTCGAGGGAAATATTAATTGGACTGTTTGTTGGAATAATGCCGCAGCTTTTATTTTTATACTTGTGGTTATAAAATATAAAATATCAATCCTGCATTTAAGGTTTTCATATTGATTTTTTCTCCCGACAATGTAGTTGCAGAATCAAATAACGGACTTAATCCATAATACAAATAAACATTCCAGGTATTATATCCTGCCGCTAAATAAGGACCGTACTGAAATTTATTGATGGATGCATTATTATTTATTCTATATGTTTTTTCCCCATCATCCAAAATTGAAGAATTGGAGAATACATAACTCAATTTAACACCGCCGTAAATACGCCAAAATTTAGTACTCTCATAAGTTGAGTTTCGCCATCTGAATTCTATAGGAAGATCTACAGAATATTGCCTGTAACGATTGGAAACAAATTGTCCGTAATCGTTTACACCGTAAATAATATTACCATCACCATCTCTTGAAATATTCAAATTTTGAAAATAGTTTTGGTAACTTAATCCTAAACCAGCTGCTATTGCAACAGTTCTTGATTTATTAATTGGCATATCACGCAAAAAACCACCTGAAAGTCCCAAAGAAAATTTATTCTGTTTAAAAGCAATTGGAATATCGGTAAACATATTATAAGTAACCGAAAAATAAAACTGATCTTCCCGATACAAAGAATCTATTTTTACTACAGGCTTTACCTCTGGTTTAACTTCTTCTTGTGCAAAAGAGCTAAAAAAAGTGAGTAAAAAAAAGCAGCTAAAAATAATTCGCATATCGTAAGTTTGTTTTTATAAGGATTTCTAAAATAAACGTTTTTGTACACTCATTTATTTCATATACAAATATAACATAATGCTTTTTCTGGCGACGATAAGATGTATAAATATTCTTATTTTGATTACAAATAAAATTAATCGTTGCATATTTTTCAATAAATCGTCTGACAGAGGTAAAAAATAAACGAATTTTCTTTTTATGTTTTATACCTTTGCAGGAAATGAAGAAAAAACAGCTCATATTAAGTTTATCTTTTGCTGTGACAATATTGTTCTCTATATTGTTTCAGTCTGTACACAGTTATGAGCATATCGTAAAACAGCTTTCAGAAAAACAGTGTCATCATAATTATAATGATCCTAATGGCGAAATAACGCACCAACATCATGATTACGATGTTTGTTTTGTTTGTCATTTTGCTTTTGAATCGTTTATTATCCCGCAGGATTTCTCTTTTCAATTTCATTCTTATGACAGAGAAACTCCCTATTTCTTTCCTGTTTCAGAGAAGATTTTTTCGGTTTCAATTACTTCATATTTCTTACGCGGGCCTCCTGCTGTTATAGTTTCTTAAGTTTTCGTTTTTCAAGAAAAAACACATTCTTTTTTAAATTTAAATTCATACAACAATGAGTTTTCTAATCCTGTTTCTATAATCGGGATCAGAATGCTTTGCTGTTTGTTTTGGTTTTTATTTAAAAAGAAAAAAATCATTTAACTATAGCATCATTTTCAAATGAAAAAATTTATAATTGCCCTTATTTTAGGGTTTTCGGGCGTTCTTACTGCCCAAAATTCGGTTTCCGGAATTGTGACCGACACACAAAATAATCCATTGCCCGGTGTTTCTGTTTATGCCCCCGAAGTTCACAAAGGAACTACTACAGATGCAAACGGAAAGTACGAATTAAACAATCTTCCAAACGGAAGTCTCAGACTAGCTTTTACTTATGTTGGATATGCCAATCAAAATAAAACTATTGTAAAATTACTGAAGCAAAATACTTTAGACGTTACGCTTGAAGAATCTATTTTAGAAATGGACGAGGTTGTCGTTTCTACTCCTTTTAATAAATTACAATCACAAAACGTAATGAAAATTGAGCACGAGAGTATCAAAACATTACAACAAAAAGGAACCTCAACTTTAATCGAAGGTTTAGCAACAATTCCTGGGGTTTCTCAGATTTCGACCGGAACTTCTATTGGAAAACCTGTAATTCGTGGTTTAAGCGGAAATCGTGTTTTAGTTTATTCACAAGGTGTTCGTATCGAAAATCAGCAATTTGGGGACGAACATGGTTTAGGTTTAAATGATGCCGGAATCGAAAGTGTTGAAGTCATTAAAGGACCTGCTTCTTTATTATATGGTTCTGATGCTTTGGGTGGAGTTTTATATTTTAATCCTGAAAAATTTGCTGATGCCGGTGATTTTAAAGCTAATTTCAGTCAAAAATATTTTACCAATACACAAGGAAGCAATTCTTCTATCGGATTAAAAACTTCTACAGACAACTGGAAATTCTTAGCTCGCGGAAGTTACAATACGCATTCTGATTACAAAATTGCTGACGGCGATCGTGTAACGAATTCACGTTATAATGAAACTGATTTTAAAACCGGAATTGGATACAGCAACTCCACTTTTTCTAGTGTTTTAAGATACAACTACAACAAACTGGATATCGGAATTCCCGAAGATGGAATTGCAGAACAATCTTCAAGCAAAGACACTCAGTTTCCGAGACAGGGAATTTTCAATCATTTATTAAGTTTGAACAATGTTATCTTTTTTGAAAACTCTAAACTGGATGTTGATTTAGGTTACATCGCTAATGACAGAAGTGAATTTGAAGACAGTAACGAAGCTTCGCTTCACATGAAACTGAACACTTTCAATTACAATGCAAAATATCATTTCCCTAAATTCGGAAAAATCGAAACTATTGTAGGAGTTCAGGGAATGCACCAAACGAATAAAAATTCTGGTGAAGAATATTTAATTCCGGATGCAACCACAAATGATTTTGGAGTTTTTGGAACAGCAAATTACGAATGGAACAACAACGTTCTACAAGCCGGATTGCGTTTTGACAACAGAAACGTTTCTTCAATTGCGCACGGAACAGAAGGTGAAGAAGGATATTTTTTACCTCTTGATAAATCTTTTGACAGTTTTAATGCTTCTTTGGGATATAAAACAAAACTGGCTGAACCACTAACGCTACGTTTGAATGTTGCAACAGGATTTAGAGCGCCAAACTTAGCTGAGTTAACTTCAAATGGTGTTCATGAAGGAACAAATCGTTACGAAATTGGAAATGCAAATCTAAAAACAGAACAAAACGTTCAGACCGATTTAAATTTAGAATATAAAAACACCCATTTTGAGTTCTTCGTTAACGGATTTTACAATCACGTAAACAATTATATCTACACTTCACCAACCGGAGAAGTTCTGGACGACAATGATGTGTTTGCTTATGTTCAGGATAATGCACAATTGTATGGTGGTGAAGTTGGTTTACACTTTCATCCACATCCTTTAGACTGGTTGCATTTTGAAACTAGTTTTGAAACGGTTACAGGTAAAAAAGAAAACAAAGATTATCTTCCTTTGATTCCTGCTAACAACTGGAATAATACACTTAGAACTGAATTCAATATCAAAAACTGGTTAAGCGAAGGTTTTGCCTCCCTGAATGTTTCTTCAACTTTCAGCCAGGATAATGTAAGCGGATTTGAAACGGCTTCTAAAGGTTATACTTTGGTAAATTTAGGTTTTGGAGGAACTGTTAAATTAGGAAAAACAGCTTTTGACATTAACTTAAACGGAAACAATTTATTTGATAAAAAATACATTGCGCACCTTTCTAGATTGAAAACAGACGGTATTCCAAACATTGGAAGAAACATCGTTTTGGGAGTCAATTTTAATTTATAATCTTTATTTAACCGCAAAGCACGCTAAGTTTTATTTTAATTAGTAACGCTTAAAAGAATCTCGCAAAGACTCGAAGTCGCAAAGAAATTTTAAAACTTTGCGTCTCTGCGTCTTTGCGAGATTAATTTTTCCTGCTTTGCGTAATACTTAGCGTACTTTCCGGTTAATAACACAACAATCTCACAAAAAGTACTATTTTTGTTACAACAGATAAAAACTAACTATGAAAAAAACTTTTTTATTAATGGCAATCACAACTGCAGGAATTTCATTTGCACAAAACAAAATCAAATATCCCGAAACTAAAAAAGGGGAAACTGTAGATGTATATTTTGACACTAAAGTAAGCGATCCTTACCGTTGGCTTGAAGATGACAAATCTGCCGAAACCGGAGCCTGGGTAAAAGCTGAAAACGAAGTAACTTACGCTTATTTAGATAAAATTCCATTTCGTTCAGCACTTAAAGAACGAATGGAACAACTCTGGAACTACGAAAAAATTGGCGCTCCGTTTACAGAAGGAAAATTTACTTATTATTCTAAAAACAACGGACTTCAGAATCAATCGGTAGTATACAGAAAAGGAAAAGACGGTAAAGATGAAGTTTTCCTTGATCCAAATACTTTCTCTAAAGATGGAACTACTTCTCTTGGTGGTTTAAATTTTTCGAAAGATGGAAACAAAGCCGCTTATTCTATTTCTGAAGGTGGAAGTGACTGGAGAAAAGTAATCCTTATTGATGCTTTGTCTAAAAAAGTTTTAGAAGATACTTTAGTCGATGTAAAATTCAGTGGCGTGTCGTGGTACAAAAATGAAGGTTTTTACTACTCTAGCTATGACAAACCTAAAGGAAGTGAATTATCTGCCAAAACAGATCAGCACAAATTGTATTTCCATAAATTGGGAACTTCTCAAAAAGACGATAAAGTGATTTTTGGTGCCGATCAGAAAAGAAGATATGTTGGCGGTTATGTTACAGAAGATGATCGTTATTTAATTATTACTGCGGCTAATTCAACTTATGGGAATGAATTATATATTAAAGATCTGACGAAACCGAATAGTCCAATCGTTACAATTGTAGATAATTTCAACAGTTCCAATTCTATTATTGAAAACGAAGGCAGCAAGTTATTTATAGAAACTGACCTAAACGCTCCTAATGTTCGTGTGGTTACTGTAGATGCTAATAATCCTAAAGTAGAAAACTGGAAAGATTTTATCAAAGAAACAGAGAATGTTTTATCGCCTTCAACTGGTGCAGGATATTTCTTTGCTAATTACACAAAAGATGCTGTTTCGTTTGTGCAACAATATGATTACAACGGAAAATTAATTCGTGAAATCAAACTTCCTGCTGTGGGAACTGCCGGAGGTTTTGGCGGAAAAAAAGAAGAAAAGATCTTGTATTACAGTTTTACAAATTACACAACTCCGGGAAGCATTTATTCTTTTGAACCAAAATCAGGTAAATCTGAAATTTATCAGAAACCAAAAGTGGATTTCAAAAGTGAAGATTATGAATCAAAACAGGTTTTCTACACTTCAAAAGACGGTACAAAAGTTCCTATGATTATTACTTATAAAAAAGGAACAAAACTGGATGGCAAAAATCCAACAATCTTATACGGTTACGGTGGGTTCAATATTAGTTTAACACCAAGTTTCAGCATTGCAAATGCAGTTTGGATGGAAAACGGAGGGGTTTATGCTGTTGCCAACTTGAGAGGTGGTGGCGAATACGGAAAGAAATGGCACAATGCAGGAACTAAACTTCAAAAACAAAATGTATTTGATGATTTTATCGCTGCTGCCGAATATCTAATTGCTCAGAAATATACTTCCTCAGATTATTTAGCTATTCGCGGAGGATCTAACGGAGGATTATTAGTAGGAGCAACAATGACACAACGTCCTGATTTGATGAAAGTAGCATTGCCAGCAGTTGGGGTTATGGATATGCTTCGTTACAATGCTTTTACAGCAGGTGCAGGATGGGCTTTTGATTACGGAACGGCTCAGGATAACAAAGAAATGTTCGAATATTTAAAAGGATATTCTCCTGTTCATAACGTTAAAAAAGGAACAAATTACCCTGCAACAATGGTAACAACAGGAGATCATGATGATCGTGTAGTTCCGGCACACAGTTTTAAATTTGCTTCTGAATTACAGGAAAAACAAACAGGAGATAATCCGGTTTTAATTAGAATTGATGTTAAAGCAGGACACGGTGCAGGAAAATCTGTTGCGGCTACAATTCAGGAAAATGTAGACATTCAGGCTTTCACGCTTTACAATATGGGTTTTAAAGCTTTGCCTTCAAAATAAGACTTTAAACTGATTTTTTTTAGCCACGTAATTCACAAATTATTTTTGTGAATTTGTGGCTTTTTATTTTGCCACTAATTACTCTAATTTCCACTAATTTAAATTGAGGAAAATCCCATTTATATATTTTTTGCCACAGATTAAAAGGACTAAAATGATTTTAATATCTATGCGTTTACTTTAGTAATACTGTGAAAATTCTTTTAATATGTGGCAAAAAAAAGAATTCGTGGAAATTAGTGCAATTCGTGGCAAACCTTTTTTTAAATTTGAGAAACTAAAAACTTAATCAATGGAAATTATAAAATGGGGAATTATTGGCTGTGGAAACGTAACTGAAGTTAAAAGCGGACCAGCTTTTCAGAAAGCACCAAATTCTGCTTTAGTTGCTGTTATGCGCCGAGATGCTGCCTTAGCAGAAGATTATGCCAAACGTCATAACGTTCCGAAATGGTATTCCAATGCAATTGATTTAATAAACGATCCGGAAGTTGATGCAGTTTATATCGCTACTCCTCCATCCTCTCATAAAGAATATACTATTTTATGTGCCAAAGCAGGAAAACCTGTTTATGTAGAAAAACCAATGGCCTTAACTTTTGAAGAGTGTAACGAAATGATCAGCGTCTGCAAAGAAAACAATGTTCCTTTGTTTGTTGCTTATTACAGAAGAGCTTTACCTCGTTTTTTAAAAATAAAAGAATTGATTGACAAAGGCAAACTTGGAACAATAAGACATGTAAATTGTGTTTTGTATCATCCTTTTGAAGCTCGTTACGATGACGAAATCAATCTTCCGTGGACAGTGCTGCCTCATATCTCAGGAGGCGGAATTTTTGTTGATCTGGCTTGTCATACTTTAGATTTCCTTGATTTTGTTTTAGGTCCAATAAAATCAGTTCGCGGACATGCAACTTCACAACTAAAGGCATATCCTGCAGAAGATGCAGTCTCGATGTCTTTTTTATTTGAAAACGGAATTCACGGTTCCGGAATATGGAATTTTGCGAGTTTTGAACGTTATGATAACACCGAGATTGTGGGTGATAAAGGAAAAATCTCTTTTTCGACTTTCGGAAATGACCCAATACATATTCAATATGCAAATGGAGAAAAAGAAAGTATTACAATCGAAAATCCGTTACACATTCAACAGCCGTTTATAGAAACTGTTATTTCTGAATTATTAAGAAAAGAAAATTCGTCTCCATCAAAAGGAGTTTCTGGTTCAAGAACTACTTGGGTCATTGATCAGGTTTTAAAGGAGTTTAGAGAGGTTTCTAAATAATATTTACGCAGTTTTGTCATTTCGACCGCAGGAAGAAATCACACTAGCAACTCCGTACAGAACGTCTCCAATCTTTGTCGAATCCCGCGTGTGATTTCTCCCTGCGGTCGAAATGACAAAATACAAGAAGAGGATATTCGAAAGAATATCCTCTTCTTGTAAACTATAATATGGAATAAAATTACAGACTGTATTTTAAACCAAATGTTAAACCAATACCTGAAATTCCAACAAACGAACTAATATCATCTGTAGCTCTTGTATCATCAAAGCCTGCAGCATTAGTTACTTTGCTATTAGAACTTGTAGTCAATTGACTTACATAATTAGTGTGGATTGCAGAATAAGAAGCATCTTGTCTAAAAGTAGTAGGTGTATGTAATTTGTCAACTCCATTTTCAGTAAATACAGTTGTTTCTTTAGTTTTACCATGAACAGTAAAATTTCTGTATTCAATCTCAGCAAATAAAGCTATTTTTTTACCTATTTTATAAGACGTTCCTACTGCCGCCATAAAACCAATTGTTGGATTAGGTTTTACAACATCTTCTGAATATGTTTTTGCTACTGTTGATGGCCCATTTGGTGTTGCAGCATAATACTCGCGATTTGTCTCAATAGTTAAATCACCATGAATAGGAACAATAACTCCTACTTTTGTATACGGCTCAAACCCTTTAGCCTCTCCTAAAAATAATACTAATGAAGGAGATAAATCCCAAGCTCTTATTTTCCCTACAGCATCACCAGTTACGAAAATATTTGCTGGAGTAGTAGCAACTAAACGATTTGTAGTTTCAACCATTAATTTATCAGCACTAGAATAATAGTTAATTCCCATCTCAACTCCTAATCGAGTTGTAAAACGGTAACCTGCAGTTAATCCTGAACGGAAACCTTCTCCAAATGAACCGTGATTTGTTTTTCTAGAAATTAATGTAGTTCCATTAGAACCGTAAACATCTGTATTAGGTAATGCACCATTTACAATTGGAAACTCTGTAGCGGCTGTTTGAATAAAATAAGATCCACCTAATTTAAAATACCAGCTTTCTGGTTTGTCTGCTTTTTCTGTTTGCGCCATCATGGTCATTGAGCAAACTAATAATCCCAATAAAAATAGGTTCTTTTTCATAATTCTGATTTAATTAATTTATACAAACTTAGAACATTAAACACATTCTTACAATTTGTAAAGTTAGACTTGGAACGAAATCGTTGTAATTTCGGGCAATATTACTAAAAAACTATTATGCATGCATATTTTTAACATAAAAAATTAACATGTGTTTAAATTTTAACTGTTAATTTTTTAGTTCAATTTAAAATTAATCTGCATTTTCTCCAGTTCCTGCAATAATTCAGCTGAAATTTTGACCTTTATACGACGACTCGGCATCGTTAATTTGGTTACTACTTTTATTTCCTCAACTTCATTTACTTCTTGAATCTTAGTATCTTCCATCGTACTATCTTCATTTTCAGCTTCAAAAACGGCATCTTCTGCTTCAAAATCGGTTGGCGTTTCTACCTCAACGAGTTTCTTTATTTTTTCCAACTCCATGATTTCAAAAGTCACAGAATTATCTCCTTTATTTTCAGCAAATAAATGACTCAATTTATGAATAAACTCCGGATGAAGATCCTTGATGTTCAGCAACAAGATTAATTTTTTAGCGAAAGCTTCTAAAATATCCTGCAACTGACGAATCTCTACAAACTGCATTCTCGGATCCGACTTTTTACCTGTATCATGGTTTACCCATCCATCTTTTATCAAAATTTTCAAAAAGGCAAAATTGTTCTGAATTAAGAAATGGCGGAATTTCAGATATTCTTCACCAAAAATCTTAAACTCATAACTTTCATCATAACCTTCTAAATTGAATGCCGCCCAGCCTTTTCCGTTTTTAGCAACACGATGCTGAACATTATTGATAATTCCGGCAAAGTGCAAATTCTTTCCAACATATTCATTCATGCTCTTTAAAGATTCTAAACGAGCATTGCAGAAATATTTCATTTCGAACCTAAAATCGTCAAGTGGATGTCCGGAAATATAGATTCCGACAACTTCCTTTTCTTTGGCCAGTTTTTCCATTGTACTCCAGTCTTCGCATGGAGGAACAACAGGTTCTGCAATCTGTACTTCACTCGCTTCTCCAAACAAACTTACTTGTGATGAATTTTCATTTTCCTGAAACTTCGATCCATAACGCATTGCTTTTTCGTAGAAAGTGATTCCGTCGCCATCATCGTGGAAATACTGTGCTCTGGTCGTTCCTTCAAAAGAATCAAAACCTCCGGCAAGCGCTAAGTTTTCGATTGCTTTTTTGTTGGCAGCACGCAAATCAATTCGCTTTGCCAAATCAAAAATTGATTTATATCTTCCGTCTTTTCTGTTTTCTACAATTGTTTCTACGGCTCCGGATCCAACACCTTTAATTGCTCCCATTCCGAAACGAACGGCATAATCATCGTTTACGGTAAATTTATAGTACGATTCGTTTACATCTGGCCCCAAAACTTGTAATCCCATACGTTTACATTCTTCCATGAAGAACGAAACCTGTTTGATATCGTTCATGTTGTTCGAAAGTACCGCAGCCATATATTCAGCAGGATAATGCGCTTTCAAATAAGCCGTTTGGTACGCAATCCAGGCATAACAAGTCGAGTGTGATTTGTTGAAGGCGTAACTCGCAAAGGCTTCCCAGTCTTTCCAGATTTTCTCCAGAACTTTTGCGTCGTGACCTTTTGCCGCTGCTTGTTCTACGAACTTCGGCTTCATTTTATCTAGTACGTCTTTTTGTTTCTTACCCATTGCTTTACGCAAAACGTCGGCCTCACCCTTTGTAAATCCAGCCAAAGACTGAGACAAAAGCATTACCTGCTCTTGGTAAACCGTAATTCCGTAGGTTTCAGATAAATATTCGGCACAGGCATCTAAATCGTATTTGATTTCCTCATCGCCGTTTTTTCTTCGAACGAAAGAAGGAATATACTCCAAAGGTCCCGGACGATAAAGGGCATTCATGGCAATTAAATCTCCAAAAACCGTTGGTTTAAGATCTTTCATGTATTTCTGCATTCCAGGTGACTCGTATTGGAAGATTCCAACCGTTTCACCTCTTTGGAAAAGTGCATACGTTTCTTCATCATCAATCGGAAATGTATCTGGATCCAGATCAATATTCGTTCTGTATTTTACCAGTTTTACAGTATCTTTTATCAGCGTAAGGGTCTTCAGACCCAAGAAGTCCATTTTCAACAATCCGGCACTTTCTGCAACCGAGTTATCGAACTGTGTTACATATAAATCCGAATCTTTTGCTGTGGTTACAGGAACATAATTTGTAATATCAGATGGCGTAATAATTACCCCACAGGCGTGAATTCCCGTATTACGCATCGATCCTTCCAAGATTTTTGCCTGCTGAATCGTTTCTCCTGCCAAATCATCTTCATTGGCAATGGCGATCAATTCTTTTACATTGTCAAATTCGTCCGAACGAAGTGCTTTTTTAACCTCATCTTCACTCTCTGAAATAAAACGAGCCAAATTCCATTTGGACGGCATCATCCCTGGAATCAGCTTGGCAATTCTATCGGCTTCAAATAATGGTAAATCCAGTACACGCGCCGTATCACGAATCGCCGATTTGGTTGCCATTTTACCATAAGTGATAATCTGTGCCACCTGTTTTTGACCGTATTTATTGATTACGTATTCCATTACACGTCCACGCCCCTCGTCATCAAAGTCAATATCAATATCGGGCATGGATACACGGTCAGGATTTAGGAAACGCTCAAAAAGTAAGTCGTATTTAATAGGGTCAATATTGGTAATTCCAAGGCAGTATGCAACGGCAGAACCCGCTGCAGATCCACGGCCAGGACCAACCGATACGTCCATTTTTCTTGCTTCAGCAATGAAATCCTGTACGATTAGGAAATACCCTGGATATCCTGAGTTTGAAATCGTCATTAACTCAAAGTCCAAACGTTCCTGAATCGATTCGGTAATTTCGCCGTATCTTCTTTTTGCCCCTTCCATTGTAAGGTGACGCAAGTATTTATTTTCTCCACGTACACCACCGTCTTCTTCATCTTCGGGAACCATAAATTCGTCGGGGATTTCGAATTTCGGAAGTAATACATCACGATAAAGCGAATATCCTTCAACCTTATCAATAATTTCCTGAATATTGATAATCGCTTCCGGCAAATCAGCAAAAAGTTTTTTCATCTCGTCTTGCGACTTGAAATAATATTCCTGATTTGGAAGTCCGTAACGGTAACCACGTCCACGTCCAATAGGTGTTGCCTGCTTTTCACCATCTTTTACGCAAAGTAAAATATCGTGCGCATTGGCATCTTCTTTATTTAAATAATAAGTATTGTTGGTAGCAATTAACTTTACATCGTGTTTTCTAGAAAACTCAATCAGGGTTTTATTTACACGATTCTCATCTTCCTGATTGTGGCGCATCACTTCCAGATAGAAATCTTCGCCAAACTGTTCTTTCCACCAAATCAACGCTTCTTCGGCTTGATTTTCACCGATGTTCAGGATTTTACTCGGAATTTCTCCATATAAATTCCCGGACAAAACCATAATATCGCCTTTGTATTGCTCGACAATCTTGCGGTCAATCCTCGGAACATAGTAGAATCCGTCTGTATACGCAATCGAAGCCATTTTAGCGAGGTTGTGATAACCGGCTTTATTTTTAGCCATCAAAACAACCTGATAACCGTTGTCTTTTTTGGATTTATCTAAGTGATTTTCGCAGATATTAAATTCACATCCTACAATTGGTTTTACTTCAGTTTCTGTTGGCTCTTCTCCAGCTTCAACCAAAGCTTTATTTTTTCCAGACGCCGCTTTGTTGTGGTTCATAACGGCGCTCACAAAATGGAAAGCTCCCATCATGTTTCCAGTATCCGTCATCGCAACAGCCGGCATTCCATTTTTAGCTGATGCTGCAACAATATTCCCAATTCCGATAGTCGATTGAAGAACCGAAAACTGCGTATGATTGTGCAAATGCGCAAATTTCGCCGCTTTAAAATCGGCTTTATCTTCTTCTGAAACGACATTTTGTGTATCTTCTCCAGCTAAAGCTTTAAGCTGTTCTCTGATTTTATCAGAAGCCGCTTTTAAGTTGATGTGTTTTAAACCAATTAACTTAAATGGTTCAAAATTTCTCTCCTGAAATTCTTTAAAATACTCTTTTGGAACATCAAGCTCTTCTTTGGTAAAAACTTCTCTTCTAACCAATTCAAGAAAACAACGCGTAGTTGCCTCAACGTCGGCAGTTGCGTTGTGCGCTTCCGCGAAAGGCTGATCGAAAAGATAGCTGTGTAATTCGGTCAGAGTCGGCAATTTGAATTTTCCTCCACGACCTCCGGGAAGCTGTAATAGCGAAGCGGTAACTTCGGTACAGGTATCCAAAACAGGCATTGAAGCCATTTGAGACTCCACTCCCATTCTATGGAATTCTGCTCCCATAATATTAACGTCAAAACCTAAATTCTGTCCAACGATGAATTTGGTTTTGCTTAAAGCAATATTGAATTTCTCTAAAACTTCGGCCAAAGTGATTCCATCGGCTTCAGCCAATTCAGTTGAGATTCCGTGAATACGTTCAGCATCATACGGAATGTTAAATCCTTCTGGTTTTACCAAATAATCCTGATGTTCGATAAGCTGTCCCATTTCGTCATGCAACTGCCAGGCAATTTGTATACAGCGAGGCCAGTTATCAGAATCGGTTATTGGGGCATCCCAGCGTTTTGGTAATCCGGTTGTTTCGGTATCGAATATTAAATACATAGAGTTGTAAAAAGTCAAATTTTAAAATTGCTTCGCCAGTTCGCTTCGCTTGTGTCCAAATTCTAAATCTTTTGCGTTACAAAACACTGATAACATGAAACATAACAAAATGCGAAATAAAAAATGGAGGAAGTCCAAATTTACGCTTTTTTTGGAGATTGAAAACGGATAATTTCTTAAAAAGGCATTCTTATTTATTCATCAGATTTTCTCTTAAAATTCATAAAATTTCACAAAAATACACCTCTTGGATGTCGTAGTATTTTGACCTTTTATTGAATCTAAATAACACTCGAAAAACTCCTTTGAAAGCTTTAAAAAACAAAAAAAGCAGCTGTATTACAAAGAAATCAAAAACTAACAATTATTACTATTTTCATACATTTTGTTAGATTTTTTCAAATAAAACCTTGTATTTTATAGTGATTTAGAGGTAAATTTGCAAACTATTAAAACAAAAAACAAACAAGAAAAATTAAAGCCGAAAAAGAAAAAGCAAATCAGTTTCTTTATCATTTTTCTGTCAAATTTTAGTCTGCAAAAGCGGTTTCGCAATTTGTAAATTAGTTTGGGTATCGTATATAATGAAATATCGAAATTGACGCTTTTTTATCTTTTTTTACTTTTGTTTTGCTATTATAATGAACAGGGAATTGCTGTGGTTATAGAAATTACAATTAAAAAAAATAAAAAATGAGTAAGACATTATTTGACAAAGTATGGGATTCACATGTTGTGCGTAAAATTGAAGATGGGCCAGATGTGTTTTTTATTGACCGCCATTTCATTCATGAAGTTACGAGTCCTGTTGCTTTTTTAGGATTAAAATCAAGAGGCGTTAACGTTTTATACCCACAGCGTACTTTTGCAACTGCCGACCACAATACACCAACCATAAACCAACATTTACCAGTTCAGGATCCGCTTTCTGCAAATCAGCTTCAAGCTCTTGAAGATAATGCTAACGAATACGGAATTTCGCACTGGGGATTAGGTCACCAAAAAAATGGAATTGTACACGTAGTTGGTCCTGAAAACGGAATTACTTTGCCAGGTGCTACTATTGTATGTGGAGATTCGCATACGTCTACTCACGGTGCTTTTGGAGCAATTGCTTTTGGTATTGGAACATCTGAGGTTGAAATGGTGCTTTCTACACAATGTATCATGCAACCTAAACCAAAGAAAATGCGTATTAACGTAAACGGACAGCTTAGTAAAGGTGTTGGTCCAAAAGACGTTGCACTTTATATTATTGCGCAATTAACTACTTCTGGAGGTACTGGTTATTTTGTTGAATATGCCGGTGATGTTTTTGAAAACATGACTATGGAAGGCCGTATGACAGTTTGTAATTTAAGTATCGAAATGGGTGCTCGTGGAGGTATGATTGCTCCTGACCAAACTACTTTCGATTTCCTTGAAGGAAGATTATACGCTCCAAAAGGAGAAGCCTGGACAAAAGCTGTTGAATACTGGAAAACTTTAAAAACTGATGCTGATGCTGTGTTTGATGCTGAATTAAACATCAAAGCGGAAGATATTGAACCAATGATTACTTATGGTACTAACCCAGGAATGGGAATTGGTATCACAAAACATATCCCAAGTGCAAATCAAGTTGAAGGTGGTGAGGAAACTTACAAGAAATCTTTGGCTTATATGGGCTTCAACGAAGATGATGTAATGATTGGAAAACAAATCGATTACGTTTTCTTAGGAAGTTGTACAAACGGACGTATTGAAGATTTTAGAGCTTTTGCTGAAATTGTAAAAGGAAGAAAAAAAGCAGATAATGTTACGGCTTGGTTAGTTCCGGGTTCTCACGTTGTTGAAGCGCAGATTAAAGAAGAAGGAATTTTAGATATTTTGACTGAAGCAGGTTTCGTATTACGTCAGCCGGGTTGTTCTGCTTGTTTAGCAATGAACGACGACAAAGTCCCTGCTGGAAAATATGCAGTAAGTACTTCAAACAGAAACTTTGAAGGTCGTCAAGGTCCTGGTTCAAGAACGCTTTTAGCTTCTCCAATTATGGCGGCAGCGGCAGCAGTTACTGGAAAATTAACTGACCCTAGAGAATTATTTTAATTCTCGCTGTAAGCTTTAAGCAATTGGCTTTAAGCTAAAAACTCAATACATAATACACACTGTAGGAAAAGCCTAAAGCTTACAGCCTACAGCCTAAAGCAAAAAACAATGGCATACGATAAATTTAATATACTTACAAGCAGCGGAGTTCCGTTGCCAATTGAGAACGTAGATACAGATCAAATCATTCCGGCTCGTTTCTTAAAAGCTACAAAACGTGAAGGTTTTGGAGACAATCTTTTTAGAGACTGGAGATACAATGGAGACGATACTCCAAAAGCAGATTTCGTTTTAAACAATTCAACTTACAGCGGAAAAATTCTTGTTGGAGGAAAAAACTTCGGTTCAGGATCTTCAAGAGAACACGCTGCTTGGGCAGTTTACGATTACGGATTTCGTGCTGTAGTTTCTAGTTTCTTTGCTGATATCTTCAAAGGAAACTGTTTGAATATTGGTGTTTTGCCAGTACAAATCAGCCCTGAGTTTTTGGAAAACATTTTCAAAGCTATCGAAGCTGATCCTAAAACAGAATTAGAAATCAATCTTCCAGACCAAACCATTACTTTATTGTCAACTGGCGAGCAAGAATCTTTTGCTATCAACGGATACAAAAAGAATAACATGATTAATGGTTTTGACGACATTGATTATTTACAAGATATGAAGGAAGACATTAAGGCTTTCGCTGATAAACTTCCTTACTAATAGAAATATCATTCAGTCTATTAGACCCGACAGGCTTCAAAACCTCTCGGGTCTTTCTAGAATAAATAGGACGCGGATGAAACTGATTTGCTATAGCAAGAACACGGATTAACGCGGATTTTTATTTTATCTAAATAATAAAAAATCCGTTTTTATCAGCGTCTTCGCGATAGCGAATCCGTAAAATCAGTGTTCAAATTAAGTATTAGGATATCAAAAATATCCACCCCTTAAGAAATATAGAATATCAATATGGAAAAAAGAAAAATTGAAATAATGGATACGACACTCCGTGATGGCGAACAAACATCAGGAGTCTCATTTTCTGCTGCAGAAAAACTAACCATTGCACAATTGTTGTTAGAGGAATTAAATATTGATAGAATTGAAATTGCTTCGGCGCGTGTGAGCGAAGGAGAATTTCAGGCTGTAAAAGGCATAACTTCATGGGCTGAAGAAAAAGGGTATATTGACAGAATTGAAGTTCTTACGTTTGTTGACGGAGGCGTTTCAATTGACTGGATGAAAAAAGCGGGTGCAAAAGTGCAGAATTTATTGACCAAAGGTTCAATGAATCACTTAACGCATCAATTAAAAAAAACTCCGGAACAACATTTTTCTGAAATTGCCGAAATTATTGCTTTAGCTAAAGAAAATAATATTGAAACCAACGTTTATCTGGAAGACTGGAGCAACGGAATGCGAAATTCTCAAGATTATGTTTTTCAATTTCTGGATTTCTTAGCAACGCAGCCTATTAAAAGAGTTTTACTTCCTGACACTTTAGGGGTTTTAATTCCGTCTCTAACTTTTGAATTTATTTCAAAAATCAGAGCAAAATATCCAAACATTCATTTTGATTTCCATGCACACAACGACTACGATTTAAGCGTTGCGAATGTTATGGAAGCCATAAAAGCGGGAATAAACGGACTTCACGTAACAGTAAACGGAATGGGCGAACGCGCCGGAAATGCGCCGCTTGAAAGTACCGTTGCTGTCATAAATGATTATCTGCCAGAAGTAAAAATCAATATCAAAGAAACATCTTTGTACTCTGTAAGCAAACTGGTAGAAACCTTTACTGGTTACAGAATTCCAGCTAATAAACCAATTGTTGGAGATAATGTTTTCACACAGACAGCAGGAATTCACGCTGACGGAGACAATAAAAACAATCTTTATTTTAATGATCTTCTTCCGGAACGTTTTGGAAGAAAAAGAAAATACGCCCTCGGAAAAACTTCAGGAAAAGCCAATATCGAAAAAAATCTTCAGGAATTAGGTTTAAAATTAAACAACGAAGATTTGAAATTGGTTACCCAAAGAATTATCGAATTGGGCGACAAAAAAGAAACCGTAACCAAGGAAGATCTGCCATACATTATTTCTGATGTTTTGGACAGTCATACTTACGAAGAAAAAATTACCATAAATTCTTATATGCTGGTTCATTCTAAAGGAATGCGCCCATCTACGACTTTATCTTTAAATTTAAACGGAGAAATAATCGAAGAAAACGCACAGGGAGACGGTCAGTTTGATGCTTTTATGAATGCTTTATCGAAGATTTACAAAAGCAAAAAATTGACGCTTCCAAAATTGATTGATTATGCGGTAAGAATCCCTCCAGGAAGTAGTTCTGACGCCTTGTGCGAGACCATTATCACCTGGATCAATAACGGAAAAGAATTCAAAACCCGCGGATTAGACTCAGATCAAACCGTTGCAGCGATTATTGCAACACAAAAAATGTTGAATATAGTTACTTAATATAAGGGACAAAGGTTCAAAGTTGCAAAGGCACAGAGGTTTTTACCTGCTTTCAAAACTTTGAACCTTTGTTCCTCTGAACCTTTGAACCTTAATAACACATATAGAATGAAATTAAACATAGCCCTTTTAGCCGGAGACGGAATCGGACCAGAAGTAATTGAGCAAGCAGTAAAAGTATCAGATGCTATTGCACAAAAATTTGGACATGAAATTACCTGGAAACCAGCTTTAACCGGAGCCGCTGCAATTGATGCTGTAGGTGAGCCTTATCCGGATGCAACACATGAAGTTTGTAAAAATGCTGATGCCGTTCTTTTTGGAGCAATTGGTCATCCTAAATACGACAACGACCCTTCTGCACCTGTAAGACCAGAACAAGGTTTGTTAAAAATGCGTAAAGCATTAGGTTTGTTTGCAAATGTAAGACCAACTTTTACATTCCCATCTTTATTAGACAAATCTCCTTTAAAAAGAGAAAGAATTGAAGGAACTGATTTGGTTTTCTTAAGAGAATTGACTGGCGGAATTTACTTTGGCGAAAAAGGAAGAAAAGACAACGGCGATACTGCTTTTGATAACTGCGTTTATACCAGAGCGGAAGTACAGCGTTTAGCTAAAAAAGGTTTCGAATTAGCCATGACACGTTCTAAAAAATTATGCTGCGTTGATAAAGCAAACGTTTTGGAAACTTCACGTTTGTGGAGAGAAACGGTTCAGGCAATGGAAAAAGATTATCCGGAGGTTGAAGTTAGCTACGAATTTGTTGATGCTGTAGCAATGCGTTTGGTACAATGGCCAAACTCTTATGACGTATTAATTACAGAAAACTTATTTGGAGATATCCTGACAGACGAAGCTTCTGTAATTTCAGGCTCAATGGGATTAATGCCTTCTGCCTCTATGGGAGCTGAAGTATCTTTATTTGAACCTATTCACGGTTCTTATCCGCAAGCTACAGGATTAAACATTGCTAACCCAATGGCAACTGTTTTATCTGCTGCTATGATGTTCGAAAATTTCGGATTGATGGAAGAAGGAAAAGCAATGAGAGATGCTGTAAACAAAGCTTTAGAAGCTGGAGTAGTTACTGAAGATTTAGCTAACGGAGGCAAAGCATACGGCACTAAAGAAGTTGGTGACTGGTTAGCTGCGAACGTATAATAGTTTCTTTTGTTTCAAGTTTCACGTTCCAGCAACCTGAAACTTGAAACAAATAAAGCTTGAAACAAAAAAAGGGATCAACTTTCGTTGATCCCTTTTATATTCTAGAAAAAAAATATTAATATCCTCCTCTGTTTCCGCGGTCATTTCCTCCACGGTTGTTTCCATAACCTCCGCGAGAATCTCCTCCACGGTTGTTATTAAAACTTCTTCTTTCGCCTTCTGGTTTTGGCTCAGATTTATTTACAACGATTGTACGTCCTGCAACCACAGCACCGTTCAATTCGTCGATAGCTTTCTGAGCTTCGCTATCATTTGGCATTTCAACAAAACCAAAGCCTTTACTTCTTCCAGTAAATTTATCAGTAATAATTTTAACAGAGTCAACTGTTCCATAAGCCTCAAAAGACTCTCTTAAATCTGCTTCCTCAATACTGAATGGAAGGCTTCCAACAAAAATATTCATAGATATTTATTTATAATAATAAGCAAATGTAATCTTATTTCTATCTAATCCACTATGTTATGAGTTTATTTAAGTTTTTATTTGGATATTGTTACCCTAATCCTTAAAATTAGGCACTTTCAGTGAATTATAAATGATGAACTATCTCACTTACTTCAACGGGAACTTTATAAAAAACTCCTTCTGTAAAATGAATTTGAGGATTTTCGACATTTTCTGTATCTTCGTTAACTGCTGTAAATTTAAAGGTTCCTGATATCGTTTTAAGTTCAGTATCGTAATCTGTGATAACAATTTGACCATTACCATAATTAGTTCCTGTAGCATAAGAAGATAGTTCAGAAGGGAGCGTATTTTCGTAAGTAGCTCTTGAAAGTTCATCAACACCTAAAGTATAAGGTTGTTCAGCAGAAGACTGAGTTTGCAAAACGACTTTTTCATAGCCCAAATTCCCTTCCACAATCATTGTCCCATTTGCATTCAAATATGCTTTATAGTTACGGGCCCTCCAAAAAATATTATTTTTTAAAGTTTGAAAAGCGGGATTATTAAACTTTACATCTTCTGTACAAGATGTAACTATAAGTAAAAGTGATAAAAAGTAAAAGTATTTTTTCATATTTAAGAATGAATTTGATGCAAAAGTATTGCATTAAGAGCTAAATACTTAAATTAAAAAGTCAAAAAAATGATAAAAAAAGAACTCAATTATATTTAATCCTTTTTAAAACGCATTATTGACAAAAAAATTATATCTTTGCGCCCTTAATTAACAGAGGTCGAGTACCTCAAAATTTAATCATAAGATTATGTCAGTAAAAATTAGATTACAAAGACACGGTAAAAAAGGAAAACCTTTTTACTGGGTAGTAGCTGCAGATGCACGCTCAAAAAGAGATGGTAAATACTTAGAAAAAATCGGTACTTACAATCCAAACACTAACCCGGCAACTGTTGAGTTAAACCTTGACAGCGCAGTTAAATGGTTACACAATGGTGCACAACCAACTGATACTGCAAGAGCTATCCTTTCTTACAAAGGTGCTTTATTGAAACACCACCTTGATGGAGGAGTTCGTAAAGGAGCTTTAACTCAAGAACAAGCTGATGCTAAATTAACTGCATGGTTAGAAGCAAAAGCTGGAAAAGTTGACGCTAAAAAAGATGGTTTATCTAAAGCACAAGCTGATGCTAAAGCTAAAGCATTAAAAGCTGAAAAAGAAGTTAACGCTAAACGTGTAGCTGATGCTGCTGCTGCACAAGCTGAAGCTGCTGCCGCTGTACAAGCTGCTGAGGCTACTGAAGAAGTTGCTGAAGCTACTGAAGAAGCTCCTGCTGCTGAAGAGAATAACGAAACAACTGAAGCATAATTTTACCTGGCGATAATGCGTAAAGAAGAATGTTTTTATTTAGGTAAAATCGCTAAAAAATTTAGTTTCAAGGGGGAAGTTCTGATCTATTTAGATACAGATGAACCTGAGTTATACGAAAATCTGGAATCAGTGTTTGTTGAACACAACAAACACTTGGTTCCTTTTTTTATTGAAACAAGTTCTTTACACAAAAACGATTTTCTAAGAGTTCGTTTTGAAGATGTAAATACTGAAGAAGATGCTGACGCACTTGTTGGAAATGGCATTTATCTTCCTTTATCTATGTTACCCAAACTTACAGGTAACAAATTCTACTATCACGAAGTTATTGGTTTCGAAATCGAAGACAAACGTTTAGGTATTTTTGGAAAAATTACTTCTATTAATGATTCTTCTGCTCAACCTCTTTTTGAAGTTTTAAATGGCGAAGTAGAAATCTTAGTTCCAATGATCGATCAATTCTTAATAAAAATTGATCGCGAAAACAAAAAAGTCATTATGGATCTTCCTGAAGGATTGATCGAAATGTACCTTTAAAAGAGTATTCAGTTTTCAGTTTTTAGAGTTCAGTTTTCTGGCTGGATAAATCTTAAATTTCAATTATTCACTGCAATGTTTTCATTCAAGCAATTTTCTGTAAAACAAGATAAAACAGCTATGAAAGTAGGTACTGATGGTGTTTTACTTGGTGCCTGGGCTCCTGTTGCCCACAATCCGCTTAGTATTTTAGATATTGGTGCGGGAACTGGAATTATTGCTTTGATGCTGGCGCAGCGAACTCATGCTGAACAAATTGATGCACTTGAAATTGATGAAGACGCTTACGAACAAGCCGTTGAAAATTTCGAAAATTCACCATGGGGAGATCGGTTATTTTGTTTTCATGCTGGTTTAGATGAATTTATTGAAGAGCCGGAAGACGAATATGATTTAATCGTTTCAAATCCGCCTTTTTATTCCGAAAATTATAAAACAGATAATGAACAACGAGATTTGGCAAGATTCCAGGATGCAATGCCATTTGAAGAAATTGTTGAGGCTGCTGATTTGCTTTTATCTGAAAACGGAATTTTAGCTCTAATTATTCCTTTTAAAGAAGAAGAAAAATTTATCGCTTTGGCTAAAGAATCTGAATTATATCCAATAAAAATTACACGCGTAAAAGGAGCTCCAAAATCGGAAATCAAGCGAAGTTTATTAGCTTTTAGTCGTAACGAAGTTCCTGAAGTAGATATTGACGAGTTAATTATTGAAACGGAAAGACATGTTTACACTCCGGAATATATCGAACTGACGAAAGAATTTTACTTAAAATTCTAAACCTGTTTAAAAATACTCTTAAACTGGTATAAAATTCTTTCCAGCAATCTTAAGTCTTCTGTTACAATTTCGGCACTTCCTTTCATTTCCTGCTGAAAAACAATTTGTTTATCATAAGACGTTTTCAATCCGTTTGGAAGCGTGACATCCACAAGCAGATTCCCATCTTTATCAGGAACTAATGAAATATTTTCGATCTCACCTTTCAATACACCAAATTCACGATCCGGATAATTGGCTAAGCGAATATTGACACGTTGTCCTACTTTTATTTTTCCGGAATTTAAAGCTGGAGCTTTTACTTTTCCAATAAAACCATTTTTTGCATCCGGAATTATAGAGAAAACATTATCACCAACATTTATCGTTTGGTTTTCATTCCAAACCTGCAAAAAAGTAACTACCCCACTCACTGAAGATTTTAGGGTATAAGCCAGTTCCCAGTCCTTTATTACTTTTTTTAGCTGATAAAAAGACTGTGCCATACTGCGTCCTAAATTAACTTCTTCTCTGGTACTGTTTATCTGCGAATTCTGACTTGATTTTGTATTATCAATCAAAGACGATTTTAACTGCGAAATAGAAGAAAGAAGGCTTCTGTAACTCTTTTGTGCCTGTAGAAAACCTAACTTTTTTACTTCCATTTCCTGAGCCGAAATTATTCCTTTATTGAATAAAACTTCAAATCGGGCAATTTCATTTTTCTGAAGTTCCAGTTCGCTTTCATTAAGTACTTTCTGCTGCTGCAAAATATCCAGTCTTTCCTTAATCTGAACCTTCTCTGAGCTTTGTGCCCTGCTTTCAACTTCGAAAGGATGCAGACTTTCATTAAGCTCCTGTGCCTGATAATCTTTTTGAAAAACAGCAAAAGCACTTTCTATTTCGCCCAATTGTTTATTTTTTAACAATCCGAACGGAAATGCTTTTCCGGAATTAATATCATAATTATCTACAATGCCTTTTAGCAAAAAGGCATCTTTATAATTCGCCGTATTTTCAATAATGGCCAGTGTACTGTTTTTTGACACTACCGTTTTATCTTTAACCAAAATTGCTTCAATCCTTCCGGATGATTTGGATACGATTTTCTCTGGCGGAATATTAGTTGTAATGACAATTTCAGCATTTACAACGTCCGGATATTTAACAAACCATGATACAAAAAACAGCATAACAATAATAGCAAATATCAGAACTGTTCCCCATCGTATCATCCAATGTGGTACTTTGGTCAAAATGTCCTGAACTTCTTCGCTTCTTAATTCGAATGTATCTTTTTCTTCTGCCATATTAATTTCCTAATTGCAACTGGTTTTTAACCAACTCAAAATAATTGCCTTTTTGCTCTACTAATGCTGAATGATTTCCTATTTCGATAATTTTTCCTTTATCTAAAACCACTATCTGGTCAGCATTCATAACCGTACTTAAACGATGTGCAATGACAACTACCGTTTTATTTTCAAAGAAAATATCCAGTTTTCTCATAATTTCTTTTTCATTATTGGCATCTAAGGCAGAAGTTGCCTCATCAAAAAACAAAATCTCGGGATTTTTATAAACTGCTCTTGCAATTAAAAGGCGCTGTTTCTGCCCTGTACTCATCCCTAATCCTTCTCCTCCAATTTTTGTATTAAACCCTAGAGGCAGTCCGCCAATATACTCTTTAATATTAGCAACATCTGCTGCATAAAGCAATCGTTCCTTATCCACCTTATCGACCCCAAAAGCAATATTATTAGCGATGGTGTCGCTAAAAATAAACCCTTCCTGCATTACTGCACCTATATTGGATCTCCAGGCTTTTTGAGAAATATTTTTAAGTTGGGCGTTCCCAATTGTTACTTCTCCTTTTTCTGGTTCATAAAACTTTAAAAGTAGCTTCATCAATGTTGTTTTTCCACTTCCACTTACTCCCACAATTGCTGTTACTTTATTAGCAGGAATAACCAGATTCAAATTATCCAATACCGGAATATCGGAACCCAGATAACGATAAGAAAGATTTTTGATTTCAATATCAGCATCATAAGGCACCTCGTTGGTCTGATGCTCTTCCTGTTGTATTTCATCTTCTTTTTGATGAATTTCAGATAATCTTGCCAACGAAATCTTGGCATCCTGCAGTTCTCTTACAAATTCTATTAATTGTGTAATTGGCCCGTTTAAACTCCCCACAATGGCACTAATGGCAAGCATCATCCCTAATGTTATGGATCCTTCAATTACCAGCTTCGCAGAAAGCAGAATAATAAATATATTTTTTAACTCATTAATTACGGAAGAACCTATTGTTTGTGTTTGTTCCAAAACAAGCCCTTTTATAGAAACCCTGAATAGTCTCGCCTGCACATATTCCCATCCCCAGCGTTTTTGCTTTTCGGCATTATGAAGCTTTATTTCCTGCATTCCGTTTATCAGCTCCATTACTTTATTTTGCTCATTTGAAACTTCAGCAAAACGTTTATAATCTAAAACTTCTCTTCTCTTTAAAAAAAGTGTAATCCATCCAAAATACAAAACACTTCCAATAAAGAATACCAAAAAGATTTGCAGATTAAAATAAGCCAGGACCGCCCCCATAACAAACATATTGATTACCGAGAATAATACATTCAAAGATGATGTCGTAAGAATTCTTTCGATACGGCGATGATCATTTATACGTTGCATAATATCTCCCGTCATTCTCACATCAAAAAAGGAAATGGGCAGATTCATTAATTTGATAAAGAAATCGGAGATAAGAGAAATATTAATTCTGGTAGACAAATGCAATAAAATCCAACTTCTGATTAATTCTAAACCCGTTCTTCCTGCAAAAATAAAAAGCATTGCAAAGAGAATTAAATAGATAAAATGGATATTCTGGTTCTGAATTCCTACATCGACTATACTTTGGGTTAAAAAAGGAAAGATTAAATTCAGTAAACTACTTGCCAGCAGTCCAATAGCAAGCTGAATGAGAAACGATTTATATTGAAACAAATACTTAAAAAGAAATCTGAATCCTAAACCTGAATTTTCTTCTTTATCTAAATCAGATTCAAAAAAATTTGGAGTTGCCTCGATTAATAATGCGATACCTTCTTTTGTTGTATCGTTAGCATTATTACCGATCCAGAACTTTACAAACTCTTCTTTGTCATATTCCAAAAGCCCAAAAGCAGGATCCGAGATATAATATTTTCCTTTTTTAATTTGATAAAGAACAACATAATGATCTTTGTTCCAATGAAGAATACAAGGCAGCGGAGCTTCTTCAATTCTTTGTACTGACAATTTCACTCCCAAAGTCCTAAATCCAATCTTTTCGGCTGCATCACTCAAAAAAAGCAAATTACTCCCTTCACGAGTTGTTTCGCTAAAATCCCTCAACTCCTGAATGTTGATTGTTTTGCCGTAATATTTAGCTATAATTTTTAAACATGTAGGCCCACAATCTTTATGATCGGCTTGTCTGTAATGAGCGAATTTTTTCAATTTCTTTTGATTTATTCAAGACTAATGTAGGAAAAAAAATTCTTGGTAATCCATAAAAAAACAGAGAAGATATAAATCTTCTCTGTTTGGGTATTTATAAACAAATTACCAGCAACACAATTTCTTTAGGACATGGCCGCGGTTTTACCCTAACCAATTAAAATTAAACACAGCGGCCAACTCCTAAGAATCCCAGTACCAATCATCAATACCGAGAAAATGCTCAATGTTCCACGATCGAGCGCCTATACATTCAAAAAAAACATGACTAAATTCTAAATTAGGCTATATCGTATTACTTTTAAAAAAGTTAAAAATTAGCAACAAAGACGGCTTGTATCACATATACCTGATGATGTATTTATCGGACAAGTTTCGCCTGGTGGTATTAAAATGCATCCTGCTTCCATTGCATAAATCCAGCATTCCGGAATTCCTCCTCTCATCGTTTTCTGCTCATTTTTTGTTATAGTCTGAGCACTATTAAGATTCAAAATTTTTTTCAGCATATTAATACAATTTTTATAGTAACAGAGTTTTATCGCACCTCTGTTACTATATAAATATTAAAATTAGCAAGCATAATTTTTTTCGGCAACAGCATCATAACAATTTGTTTCTGAGGTTTCACCTCCCAAAATGTTCTTTTGCTCTTTTTTAGTCAGCTTTTTAGTTTCTTTACTTTTTAAAATCTTTTCTAACATAACTGGTTATTTACGTTTTTTTGGGCAAGACTCAAATCTGAGAAAACCGAGTCTTTAGATCTTCAGTCTTAACAGCTTCCGACATAGCTATTTGGAACACAATTCCAGTATGCCGGCACTGTTCCAAACTCTGTACATCTTTTAGCTTTAAATCCGTCTTCACAAATAGGAGCATTTCCTCCGTTTATTGTTTTTTGCTCATTCGCAGTCAATTCTACTGCACCTTTCAATTTCAAAATATTCTTTAACATAACTGCAGGTATTTGGGGTTACTATTTTTTTATTTTTATGCTATTCTTTCTAAAACCTGAACTTCATCTACAAAATCATTCAGAAAGTATTTCAATTCGTTCAGTTCATATTCATTTGGAAACAATCGCTCATTTACAATTTTTACCGGTGTATAATTGAAGTTATTCATTGAACACCAATCATATTGTTTTTGAATTTCCTGGCTGATCATCATGCTGACAGAATCAACCTGCCATTTTTTAAGCCACTTTTTATGAGTCATTCTTTTAATATACCAATCAGAAATTGCTTCTACCGTTTTTCCCGGAGTAGTTCTGTTGATTGTCAAAAGTCTTTCAACAACAGATTTATAAGGATTATCATTATTTTCAGGATTAATATTAAAAAGGACGTTCAAAAATATTTTATCCGGGAATTTGATTACTAATTCAAAGGCTTCCTGAAATGTTTTGTAACAGTGCCCGCAACTTGGACTTAATATAACAGAAAGCTTTACTGAAGCACTTTTGTTTCCAAAATTCAGACCTCTTAAATCTTCAAACCCTTTTGTGTATTTTACTTTTTTAGATAAGAAATTTAACAGCGAATAATTTCTTTTAAACTTTTTAAGTTCCTTTAATGAATGTTCATTATCAAGCAGTTTTCTAATCATCACTTTCACAGCGGCCCAAATTGGGATTAAAAGCAACAAAGAAAATACATATGGAAAAACACTTGTGAAACTAAAACTTAATGTAAAAAGATCTGATGAAAACCAAACGATGCTTTGTACCAATATTAAAAATGATACTGCCAAACACAT
This sequence comes from Flavobacterium notoginsengisoli, assembly GCF_042686225.1. Taxonomy (NCBI): domain Bacteria; kingdom Pseudomonadati; phylum Bacteroidota; class Flavobacteriia; order Flavobacteriales; family Flavobacteriaceae; genus Flavobacterium; species Flavobacterium notoginsengisoli. The sequence continues at coordinate 177,067 of NZ_JBHUOT010000011.1, read as the reverse complement.
TACGCACCATTTTTGAATTTCAAATTTTTGAATCCATATGGAACAAACCACTACCGGAATAGCCAGTAAGCTTAAAAATCCAACAAATATCGCTGAGCTTAATGGCTGAACCAAAATTGCAATTATACTTGAACTAAAGAAAAGTAATGGTAAATCTGAGAAACTTACCCATCTGTTTGCAATATCATCATTGAAACTAATAACAGAATGACAAGAAGAGTTAGAACTTAAATTACAAAATTTTGAAATCACAGTGTTTTTAACCCCCCACTTTTCCTGAACAATAAATATGCTCACAATTAAGCCTAATATTGAGGTTACTAAAAAAATACTACTGAATAAGTTAAAACCATTATAAAAGAAAGATAATCCTGCAAGAAGTACCAATGGAAGAAAATATTTCACCCAGTTATATTCTACATTTAAATTCTCTCTTGCTACTACATTATTTGGTTCGATAGCTACAATTACTCCGTTCCAGTCTAAAAGAAATTTATCATAAGATAATTTTTGACTTCCTTTTTTTAATGTTGTAATGCGAACTCCATTTTTAATTTTCTCCACCAATATTAATTCCTCTTTAAAATATGCCAAAAAATTAGATGGTAAATCCACAATTTGTTCTTTTGAAACTCTTACTGCAGCATTCTCTACAGAAAGCAAATCAAACGAATCCGTAATGGCAAATAAACTTGGATAATTTGGGTGGGACAAAAACAGGTCCTTGAACTCATTTTTTATATCTGAGTATCGATTGATTTGTAGAAATTTTTGGACCAGTTTTAACATCGCTTCTGATTGATTTTAAATCACATTTTCTCTGCAAAGATTGGAGTTTTTATTGATAAAAATCGCATGTATATATACATTTTATTAATTATACCACATACAATTTATAAATTATACCAAGTATAGTACAATATTCAAATTACTGATAAACAACAAGTTATATTCTTTTTTTTTGAACAAAAACATTTGAAAGCTAATTTTCGATTAACGGCTCTACTTTTTATCTAGTTTTGGAAAAGCAATAATCCAAACATCAAAAAACATGAAAAACAGGCCCTAAAAATTATATGGTTTTAAAGAAAAAAATCATGTAAACAGAGGTTAAAAAAAAGTCAAAAAAGTCAAAAAAAAAGCCTCTTATTTTAAGCAAATACTTCCCAAAAAGTAAAGCAGAAAGAAATAAAAAAATAATATTTAACCTACAAATAATAATCTCCTTTTCACTGCTTTTAAACTAGAATAACAACCAAAAATTTTAGCATAACTAATTTTTAGCGCTGTTTTCAACGCAACTAAGTATACTGCAAAAAAATATTTATGAAAGATTTATAGTGTTAAAATTTTAATTTAAAAATATTCAAATATGAAAACGACAACATTCACATTCAAAGATTTCCAAACAGAAACAATTTCTAAAAAAGAGCTAAAAACGATCAAAGGCGGTGGCGGAGATGAAGTTGATCCTAATAAAAAAGGAGGAAACGGAAACGGGTAATTCAATTTCAAAAAATTATATAAAAGCAATCCAAAAAATTCAGAAACATGAAAACGACAACATTCACATTCAAAGATTTCCAAACAGAAACAATTTCTAAAAAAGAGCTAAAAACGATCAAAGGCGGTGGCGGAGATGAAGTTGATCCTAATAAAAAAGGAGGAAACGGAAACGGGTAATTCAATTTCAAAAAATTATATAAAAGCAATCCAAAAAATTCAGAAACATGAAAACGACAACATTCACATTCAAAGATTTTCAAACAGAAACAATCTCTAAAAAAGAGTTAAAAACGATCAAAGGCGGTGGCGGAGATGAAGTTGATCCTAATAAAAAAGGAGGAAACGGAAACGGGTAATTCAATTTTAAAAAATTATATAAAAGCAATCCAAAAAATTCAGAAACATGAAAACGACAACATTCACATTCAAAGATTTTCAAACAGAAACAATCTCTAAAAAAGAGCTAAAAACGATCAAAGGCGGTGGCGGAGATGAAGTTGATCCTAATAAAAAAGGAGGAAACGGAAACGGGTAATTCAATTTTAAAAAATTATATAAAAGCAATCCAAAAAATTCAGAAACATGAAAACGACAACATTCACATTCAAAGATTTTCAAACAGAAACAATCTCTAAAAAAGAGCTAAAAACGATCAAAGGCGGTGGCGGAGATGAAGTTGATCCTAATAAAAAAGGAGGAAACGGAAACGGGTAATTCAATTTTAAAAAATTATATAAAAGCAATCCAAAAAATTCAGAAACATGAAAACGACAACATTCACATTCAAAGATTTTCAAACAGAAACAATCTCTAAAAAAGAGCTGAAAACGATCAAAGGCGGTGGCGGAGATGAAGTTGATCCTAATAAAAAAGGAGGAAACGGAAACGGGTAATTCAATTTTAAAAAATTATATAAAAGCAATCCAAAAAATTCAGAAACATGAAAACGACAACATTCACATTCAAAGATTTTCAAACAGAAACAATCTCTAAAAAAGAGCTGAAAACGATCAAAGGCGGTGGCGGAGATGAAGTTGATCCTAATAAAAAAGGAGGAAACGGAAACGGGTAATTCAATTTTAAAAAATTATATAAAAGCAATCCAAAAAATTTAAAGACATGAAAAAACAAACATTTACATTCGAAGATTTCCAAACAGAAACAATTTCTAAAAAAGAACAAAAAACAATTAAAGGCGGTGAAGGGGAAAATATTGATCCTAATAAAAAAGGAGGAAACGGAAACGGGTAATTCAATTTCAAAAAATTATATAAAAGCAATCCAAAAAATTCAGAGACATGAAAACGACAACATTCACATTCAAAGATTTTCAAACAGAAACAATCTCTAAAAAAGAGCTAAAAACGATCAAAGGCGGTGGCGGAGATGAAGTTGATCCTAATAAAAAGAATGGAAACGGAAACGGGTAATACAATTTCAAAAATTATATAAAAGCAATCCAAAAAATTTAAAGTCATGAAAACTACAACATTTACATTCAAAGATTTCCAAACAGAAACAATTTCTAAAAAAGAACAAAAAACAATTAAAGGTGGTGAAGGGGAAGATATTGATCCTAATAAAAAAGGAGGAAACGGAAACGGGTAATGCGTTTAGAAAATTATATTAAGCAATCCGGAAAATTCAAAAGTTAAATACTATCACTTTTCAATTCAATCAAATTAGTAAAAATCAGCTAAAATTTATGAAGTTGAAAAATTATACTGCAGTCCGGCAATCCTAAAAAAAGTAACGGAAATGAAAATCGATAAAATTTATATATCTCCTATATATTATTCGCAAACTGAGCTGGAGATACTCCAGTTCTTTTGCGAAATGATTTTGCAAAAGAAACAGCATTTTTAAATCCGACACTTTCAGCAATAGCCTGAGTAGAATATTTACGATACAAATGATTCGTAATCATTTGATTGATAACATAATTAATTTTCAATTCGTTAGAATATTCTCCAAAAGATTTTCCGAATCTCTTATTTACGACATAAGACAAATAGGTGGTATTGGTTTTTATTTTCTTAGCAGCATATGAAAGCGTAAAATCTGCATTTAAGTATTCCAGTTTTTCTTCGAGAGCTAATAATTTTTCTACAATTTTATTTTCTTTCGCTTCATCAATACTGAGATTAGCGTTTTCTTTCTTCAAATGAACCTCCTCCAAATCAGAGACTTCAATTACAGGATTTTCAATTTTTGATTTTTCGATTTCAGTCTTGTCTATTTCTTTTTTCTCAAGATTAGCTTTAAACTCTTCTATTAAAGCGTTCATTTTCTTCTGGGCTTTATTCTTATCCCGAATATTTTTAATCAGGAAAAACACAATTCCAATTACCAGAATTACATAAAAAACTTTTAATGCTTTATTCCAGAAAACTTCGTATTTATATTTTTTCTGAACATCCAGCATTTCTTCACTAAGATCAGCGGTACCTAATTGAAAATTTACCTCAAGAGCTTCCTCCCTCATATTACCTTCATATTTTTCATATGAGTCTAAATACAATTTTGAGTGTTTGTAAGCAAGTTCCGGTTCATTTTTAATACTATAAATTTTGGCTTGCAAATAATTAGACTTAAAATAACTATTATCAATGGTTTTACTTTTAAAACTAAGAGAATCTACCTTTTTTAAAAAAATAAGCGCTCTATCATATTTTTTTGTAGCATAGTAAAGATCTCCAAGATTAAAACTTGCTATTTGATAAAGAGACTCACTATTAACCTGTTTTGCATAGAAAGCGATATCATAGTAAATCTTTTCTGCATTTTTAAAATCCTTTTTAAAGACATACACGTTTCCCAGGCTCAATTTTGCGGTAATATTGTTATCAATAAATTTATCCGAATATGAAATAGCCTTTTTGTAAAAATATTCTGCAGAGTCTAATAAGTATTTTTTATCTCTGTTTTTAGAATAATATCCTTCATACGAACTTCCAAGATTTATGTAAGTATTACTTTTAGAATTCTGAAACAAGTCTTTCTCATAAAGACTTTCATTTCTATCCAAATAAATATCATTTTGTCTCAGGATCTTTATTGACAATTGATAGTTACCAACACTTTCATTTAACATAGCAATATTCGCCTTAAGCCTTAAAATTTGAATTACATCTTTAATCTTAGTCGAATATTTAATCCCTTCTTGATAGCTACTGAGAGCTTTTGCATAATTACCTCTTTTCCAAAAACTTAAACCTCTGTAATTAGCTAAATAAGATTGAAGTTTATCCTTATTATCTGTTTCCGGTATTTTCTGTAAATGCTTTAAGGCCTGAGCATACTTTTTATCAGACTCAGCAACATTTCCTTTTAACTGATATAAGTATGAACTAACACCATAAGCAAAAGTCAAACGTTCCTCATTTTTCGACTTTAGTAATTGATCAACATAAGCTAATCCATCATCATAGTTTCCATTTATACTGAAACGAATTTTATCCTGTAGTTCTAAATACTCTTGTTCAGTAAACTCTTTTGTAGGTTGAGCCACAGCAGTATTAAGCAGGAATAAAAATAAAAAAGAGATGATCAGCCTCATTTAATTTAATTTTTGGTATTCAAAAATAGTCTATAAATTATCAATAAACTACAATTAATTTGCCAAATTCCTATTAATTTTATTTTTACCTTGAAAAAATATAACAATTAAAGCGTTATTTGTTATATTTTTATTACGTAAATTTGTTTTGTTAAAAATTAAAAAACATGAAACCAGACCTATTTCAATCTCCAGATTACTATAACCTAGACGATTTACTTTCTGACGAACATAAATTGGTTCGCGAATCTGCTCGTGCATGGGTTAAAAAAGAAGTTTCTCCTATTATAGAAGAATATGCTCAAAAAGCAGAATTTCCTAAACAACTTATTAAAGGTCTTGGAGAAATCGGTGGTTTCGGACCTTATATTCCTGTAGAATATGGCGGAGCTGGACTGGATCAAATTTCTTATGGCTTAATTATGCAGGAAATCGAAAGAGGCGATTCTGGTGTAAGATCAACCTCATCTGTTCAATCTTCCTTAGTAATGTATCCGATTTGGAAATATGGAAACGAAGAACAAAGAATGAAATACCTTCCAAAACTTGCTACAGGAGAATATATTGGCTGTTTTGGTTTAACCGAGCCAGATCACGGTTCTGATCCAGGAAGTATGATTACCAATTTTAAAGATATGGGAGATCATTATCTTTTGAATGGTGCCAAAATGTGGATTTCGAATGCTCCATTTGCTGATATCGCTATTGTTTGGGCTAAAAATGAAGAAGGCCGAATTCATGGTTTAATCGTAGAACGCGGTATGGAAGGCTTTACAACTCCCGAAACACATAATAAATGGTCGCTTCGTGCCTCTGCAACAGGAGAATTAATTTTTGATAATGTAAAAGTTCCAAAAGAAAACCTTTTACCAAATAAATCCGGACTTGGTGCTCCGTTGGGCTGTTTAGATTCTGCCCGATATGGAATTGCCTGGGGTGCAATCGGTGCTGCAATGGATTGTTATGATACCGCTTTACGTTACTCTAAAGAAAGAATTCAGTTTGGAAAAGCAATTGGAGGAACACAATTACAACAGAAAAAACTGGCAGAAATGATTACCGAAATCACAAAAGCGCAATTATTAACCTGGCGTTTAGGTGTTTTGAGAAACGAAGGCAAAGCAACAACGGCACAAATTTCGATGGCAAAACGTAATAATGTAAATATGGCGGTAACCATTGCAAGAGAAGCCAGACAAATGCTTGGAGGTATGGGAATTACTGGCGAATACTCGATTATGCGTCACATGATGAACTTAGAAAGTGTAATTACTTATGAAGGAACTCACGACATACACTTGCTTATAACCGGAATGGATGTGACTGGAATTCCAGCATTTAAATAAACGTCAACTATTAAAATATACATAAAATCAATGCGAAAAGCTTCTTCTTAACGGAGAAGCTTTTTATCTTTGCACCAAAATTTTTCCAGAAATGAATATCGAAGCGATAAACAAAAGCATACAACCTCAAAAAGATCAACTTTTACAACATTCTTTATATAATAGAATTCAAAACATAGATGACTTACACAGCTTTCTTGAAACGCATGTTTTTGCTGTTTGGGATTTTATGTCGTTATTAAAAGCCTTACAAGCCAAACTTACCTGTACGACTACGCCTTGGTTTGCTACAAAAAACCCGGAAACAAGATATTTAATCAATGAAATTGTTTTGGCAGAAGAAACCGATTTAACATTGGACGGAAGAAGACAAAGTCATTACGAAATGTATCTGGAAGCAATGGAAGCATGTGGCGCCAATACAACCGGAATATTAAGTTTCTTATCAGAAGTAAATTCGCTTCAAAATATATTTGTTGCCATCAAACAAAGTTCGCTGCACCCTAACGTGAAAGCTTTTTTAGACTTTACTTTCAGAGTAATTGAAGAAGGAAAACCACACGAAATTGCTGCTGCATTTACTTTCGGAAGAGAAGATTTGATTCCGAGTATGTTTACAGAAATCCTGAAAAACTTTCAAAAGAATCTTCCGGAAACCGATCTAACAAAATTGCTTTACTATTTTGAAAGACATATTGAACTGGATGCCGATGAGCATGGTCCAATGGCTATGACAATGATTTCAGAATTATGTGAAGAAGATGCACAAAAATGGAAAGAAGTAGAAGAAGTTTCAATTCTTGCCTTAGAAAAACGTATCGGACTTTGGAACGCCATCGAAGAAGATATTGTAATGAAAACCGAAATGGTTTAATAAATCCAAAACAACTTATTTAACGTAACTATTTGTTTAAAGAGACTCGAATCTAATTAAACAAATTATGACAACAGATTTTAAGCAAATAGTTACTATTATATTCTCAGTATTTCTTCTCAGCTGTAGTTCAGACGAAACTGCTCCTGCCCCTTCTCCAACAACTCCACCGGTCGTAACGCCACCAACAACGCCAAATCCGCCAATAGCGAGCACTATAAATTATTTAGCCTTAGGCGACAGCTATACAATTGGTCAAAGCGTCTGCTCAACCTGCCGTTTTCCGGAACAGCTAAAAGCGAGTTTGAATACCATGTATTCCAGTACAATTTCGCTCAAAATAATTGCTACAACAGGCTGGACTACATCCAGTTTACTTTCAGCAATCGAATCTCAAAAACCAGAATCCAATTATGATTTGGTAACACTTTTAATTGGCGTTAACAATCAATATCAGCACAGGAATTTTTCGGTTTACGAAAAAGAATTTCCGGAATTGGTCAACAAAGCGATTATGCTGGCAAAAAGCGACAAAAAAAATGTTGTAGTAATTTCTATTCCCGATTATGCCTATACACCTTACGGGAAAGCACTTTCCGGTGATCAAAGCGCTACAATTTCTACAGAAATAGACAAATACAACACATTTGCAGAAAACTACTGTAATAACAACCAGGTTGCGTTTGTATCCATTACAGACATTACGCGTTTAGGACTTAGCAATCCAAACCTTGTAGCTTCAGACGGCTTACATCCTTCAGAAGCTGCTTATAAAATATTTGTAGACCGAATGATGCCGAAGATTAAAATTGCTTTACAGAATTAAGTTTTTTATTTTTTTTAGAAGCAGAAAAACTCGTTTTCAAAAGCACGTTTAGTCCCGCTATCCGCTATATCTTTTGTTCTGAACCCCAGAACAAAAGGATATCGCTTCTATCGGGGCTAGATTAGAAATTATCGGCTTTTAAGAAAAAATATTCCTAATTTTGCTTAGATCGATTAGATAAAATAAGCTTTAATCAATCTCTTCGAATAAATTTCTTTAAAATACAAGCATTACATAATGATTATTTCTAAAACTACAACTCAGGATATCGATGCCGTTTTCGATATTTATAATGAAGCTACATCCTATCAAAAAACGGTAAACAATAAAAGCTGGAGAGGTTTTGAAAGAGCCTTAATAGAAAAAGAAATTGCTGAAGATCGTCATTTCATAATCAAAGAAGAAAATGAAGTAGCTTGTACATTTGTACTTACTTTTAATGATTTAATTATTTGGAAAGAAGACAGTAAAGATCCTGCAGTTTATCTTCATCGTATTGCTACGAATCCAAAATTCAGAGGACAGTCTTATGTCAAAAAAATTATAGAATGGACTAAAGAATACGCCAAAGAAAACGAAAAAGAATATATTAGACTTGACACACACAGCGGCAATGAAAGAATAAATAAGTACTACACAAGTTGTGGTTTCACTTACAAAGGAATAAGCACTATCGAATGGACAAATGAATTACCAGAACATTACAAAGAAGGTTCTTTTAGTTTGTTTGAAATTAAACTTTAGATTTACTTCTTAGTTTTCCAAATAAACCCATCCAACAAATAATGTGTAAACTGCGGAACGCTCAACAAAGGAACCAACAAAATCTGCCAGCTTGAAAAATCAAAACTGCTTATTGTGATATTTTCATTCCAAACAAAAAACTCCCAAAGAAACTCTTCCGAAAAAGCAATTAAAAGCAGAATTCCAATGTAAATCAAAAGTCCTTTGTATTGTTTCAAAAAAGACAAACGCCCTAATTCCGAGGCTGATTTTCCATCAATTTCCCTAAAATAAACCAAAGCCATGTATGGAATTCCATGCGAAACGACATTCAATAAAGTAAAAACCAAATCGTCATTAAAATACACAATTCCGAAATACCAGGACAAAGCCGTTCCCAGAATAATGCTGTTTTTCGGAATATTAAAAAACTGATTTTGAATTGATTTTACAGCCGTATAAACTACATACAAAATCAAAATTCCGATATAAATCCAAAACAGGATTTCAAGAATTCTTTGGTTTTCAAACCTGAAAAATTCATTTTCTACGAACCAGTTGAACTTTCGCTTTGACGAAAAAAACCAATACAGCATAGGATATCCTGTCGAAGCATAAATCGCCAGATTATCGATCCAAACTGAAATTTTTGTTTTTGTTTCTTTTCTGGCATACAATCTCATAAAGCCGTATTGCTGTCTGATAAAATGAAAAACAGCCACATAAGCCAGAAACGACCAAAAAACTAAACTTCCAAAAGCGAAAAGCACAATGCCTGTGACCAAACAAATAATGGGCAACAGAATCAATCTTCTTTTCTGTTTCTGAAATTCATCAGCGACAAAATAAGTTTTGAATAATGTGGCGTAAACATGCGCCACATCTATAAAAACAATTAAAAACAACCAAGTGTAAAAAGAATAATGCTCTTCAATCTGAGTAATATAATACTGAAACAAAAAGATGATCGCCAATACAAAAAATGACGGCCCAATGATAAAAGTTAAATCGGTTTTGGCTTTATGAATCCACGGTTGTTCCATCTACAATTTCATTTACAACATTAATTCCCTGATGAAAAGCTTCTTCAAAAATCGAAATTCCCGATAAATCGCTGTGCGCGAAATATATTTTATTTTGAATATTCTGCTTGGCCTGTTTCTTCGCTTCTCCAAAAATAAATCCTGGCGCAGGCGAAATCATTCCGTGCCCTAAAAGAAAAACTTCTATATCTTCTGTATATTCTTCAATATCCGGATGTGCCACTTTTAAATCGTCCAGCACAAACTGTTTCCAATATTCTTTATCTTTTTTATAAAGCTCTTTTCTGGTTTTCTTCAAATCAGCCGAAGAAAAACTATAATAATACGTAATCACCTTTTTGTCCTGAATTTGATTCACAGTTTGATGCTGATCGTAAACATATCCTAAACCTTTGGCATCATAAATCACATTGTCCCAAGAAAGCGGAAAACTAAAATTATCCGATAAATCATTAACAACCAAAGTTGCCAAAAGCCAGGGCGTGTAATGAAACTCTTTTGTAAACGCCTTTCTATCATTAATCAAATACTGATTTACAAATTGCGGAGAAGCCATTATCACTTTATCAGCAATTATTTCAACCGAAGTTTTGTTTACATCATCAAAAGCTTTTGCGATTACTTTATTGTTTTCTACTTTGATATCATAAACCAAATGATTTTGCAGCGATTTATCTTTCGTATATTTTTTTAAATGATTGGCTAAACGTGAATTTCCTTCTGGCCAGGTTAAAACACTGTCGTGCTTTTCGGGCGTACAATCTTGTTTCCTTCCAGCAAAATAATGAATTCCTGCCCAGGCCGAAACGTATTCGATTCCTAAACCAAAATCGTCTTTACAACAATAATCAATGTAATTGAACAAAGGTTCAGACGTAAAATGATTGTCTGTAAACCATTGTTTCATAGTTATTTTATCTAAAGCTCTTGTCTTTTCGTCTTTAGAAGAAAGATACAGCGGAATATCAAACAAATACTTTTGATCTTTTCCTTTGGCAGTTCTAAAAACATCCATTTTTTTAAAGAATTTCTCAAATTCCAAATCATCAGAAACTAAATTTCCTTCTTTTGGAACTACGCCTTCCTGCCAATTATTTTTGTAAAACAAACGTTCGTCTGGTGCAAAAGTCAGCTGTAATTCATCAAAAACAGGAAATCCTTTTTCATCATACTTTAAAATGATTTTTTCCTCTTCCAGAAATTGAAGCAATTCTTTATCCTGAAAATTAGGTAAAGGAAGATAATGTGCGCCTAAAGGATATTTTGAGTATTTGTTTTCTCCGTTGGAAGAATTTCCTCCCAAATGATTTTCTAATTCTACGATCAAAAAATCTGAAATTCCTTTTTTATGAAACTGACGCGCGGCGCTTAAACCTGAAATCCCGCCACCAACAATCAAATATGGAATTTGGATTTGCTTGGTCGGTTTAGGAAAATCCTTTATCCATAAACGATGCCCAAGCAAGTGTTTTGTTCCCGATAAACGAATCATCAGTACCGCAATTTTATCGGAACAAAACTGCAGAAACGGAACCGCAATTAAAGCCGTTCCTACTATTTTTATAAAACTCCTTCTGGATTTATTGCAGTTTTCCCCACTCTTCATCAAAATAGCGTACTAAAATCTGGTTATCTAAACGGTTGATTTCGATTTCGTTTGAAATCATATCGTTGGTAAAATAATTGAAGCGGTCGAATTGATAATTGTAAAATCGCAATCCGTCAGCTTTTCGGTTTACGGAATTAAAAGTCGTTCCAAAACCATTTATGGCAATCGTATAACCCCATTCTCCAAACGACGGCACATAAGCATGATAAGCATCAACCTGAGGAAAAACCTGCATGACTGTTTTATTGATACACCAAAAAGATTTCGGCGCAAAATAAGGCGACGTAGTTTGTATTACAACGGCTGCGTCAGGTTTTAAAATGTTTTTTATGGTTTGATAAAAATTAAGCGAATACAATTTCCCCAAACTATAATTGGACGGATCCGGAAAATCGATTATCGCTACATCGTATTTTTCTTTGTTGTTTTTCGCCCAAATATAAGCATCGGTATTGATTACGGTAACTTTAGGATTATTCAACGAATTCTGATTGAAATTCGTCAATACTGAATTGGTTTTAAACAATTTGGTCATTCCTTCATCCAAATCGACCAAAGTTACTTTCTTAACATCTTTATATTTCAGGATTTCACGAACGGCAAGCCCGTCTCCGCCACCTAAAACTAAAACATTTTCGACACTTTTTGCCATCGACATCGCAGGATGAACCAAAGCTTCGTGATAACGATATTCGTCAGCCGAACTAAATTGTAAATTGTTATTCAAATAAAGCCTGTAATCGCTCTTATTATGCGTTAAAACGATACGCTGATACGGTGTCGAATTGGTATAAATGATATTTTCGCCATATAATTTCCCTTCTGAATACGCGAGAATATCATTCGAAAAAATAAAAACGACCAGTAATAGCACAAAAGAAAAAATGGCTTTTGCTCTTAATAAAGAAGGTTTTTTTAATTCTCTTTTCAATAAAAAACATAATGCAATAGCAATACTGACATTGATCATTCCGAAGAAAAGAGACGTTCCCATAATGCCCAATTTTGGCACTAAAACCAATGGAAATAATATGGAAGCCAAAAGTGCTCCGATATAATCAAAAGTAAAAACATTCGAAACCAGATCTTTGAACTCAACCCTGTCTTTTAAAATATTCATTAAAAGCGGAATCTCCAATCCGACCAAAAAACCGGTTACGAAAACAAATAAATATAAAATAAATTGAAACGAACCCACACTTTCAAACAGCAGAAACAAAACCACCGAACTCAGACCTCCAATAAGTCCAACCAGAATTTCGATTTCTACAAAAGTATTGAGCAGATTTTTATTGAAAAACTTCGAAAAAAACGAGCCTATACCCATCGAAAACAGGTACACGCCAATAATAAATGAAAACTGTTTTACCGAATCGCCTAATAAATAACTCGCCAAAGTTCCCGCAACCAATTCATAAATAAGACCGCAAGTGGCAATTATAAATACAGCAAAAAGTAAAAGAAATTCAAACCTAAGAAACTTTTTACCCATGAATTGCGGCACTAATAATCATGGAAATTCCAATGATAAACGCTGCCAAAACAATCGCAACAGCAACATTACTTTTTTCTGTAACTTCTTTCCAGGTATTTTCCGGAGTCAGTTTTTCGATAATAAAATAGCCTACTAACAAAATGGCAATTCCTAAAATAGAATAGATAATAGAATTTACTATTGGCTGAGCGTGAATTAATTCCATAATTGATTTTTTTTATTTGTGGTAAAAATGGTTATAAGATGAACGGCTTCCGCTCGTTGTTGATCTGTATTTTTCTGTAGTTTCGCAATCGCAGATTCTATTTCCTGCAAGAGCAAAATAGATATAAACCCCAAAGCAAAAGAATCCAATTGCTAGAGGCGCCCAATTATTGGCAAAGAAATCCGAAATTCTATTCATATTCATAAGTCGAGTAGGAACTGTCCGCCCATCTCTTTTTTTCAAATTGATTCGTAAAATATCGTATTATAAAATAAAGTACAACCATCCCGATGATAACCAGCCAGACATTTCGGTTCGAAGGCTGATTCCAGACTACGCTTACATTCATTGTGCTGGTAGAAAAATCTTCCGGAGCTTTCATTGGTGTGATAGAAAGATGATATTTTCCAGCCTTTACACCACAGATATTAAATTTCTCAGACTGACTTCCTTCTGTCCAGGATTCTCCATCAGTATAGCCGTGATAATATTCTATGTCTTTGCTGGTGTAAGTCTCATCACCATTATCTTCATTAATTAAAGCGATATTTAAATTGGCCCAGGAATTATTAACTGCTGTCGAAACCTTAATCGTCATAGGAGCCGAAGCGCCATTGAGCACAAATGAAGGGGTAGTCATTTCTTTATTATCAAATTCACTGAATTTAATAACGCTGTCAAAGACATTTTGTTCTACCTGATCTTTATAAATATACCAATTGGCTGTCAGAATTAATAAAGCAAAAAGACAGAAAATAATGGCTGTATTCCTAAGATCAAAACGAGACGGCTGAATCATACCAACTCCGGACTGATAGGGCATTGTTCGTTTAGGAAATGCTTTTTTAATGACACTTTTCCTTATATATTCACCATGAAAAGCCGTCTCCACATTATTCATTTTTTCAATAGAAATGATATACGGTGGATTTATAAATTCGGCCAGATGAATTAATTTGCCCGGAAGTTCAAAATCAAAAAAACCTTGGGCATCTATAATTTGAGCATCCGAATGCTCAAATAAATCGTAGCTTACATCATCATGCTTTAGGACTTTAACCCCCTTTTTCAGTTGATCGATTTTTTCCATTTCGGTAAGCATCATCCAATGCCCGTTTGAAACAGAAAGATAAAGGAATTCCTTAGCTTCATTTTGCAGTATAAATTCATTCCAGGTATAATCCGGATGCACTTTTTTCTTCAGTATACCTGTAACCTTATATTCTCTTCCATTCAAAAATCCAATATCGCCAAGTTCCAGCGGATAATCTTTGAGTATATTACTGTATTTATTTTTTCGTCGAAAATGTCCTTCATTGTCGCGAGCGTATAAACTATGACATTTTGGACACACAAAATTGACTACTTCAAAACCAACCTCTAACTCGGTTTCTGTATTACAATCGTAACAAGGAATCTTCATATCTTATCGGTTAATTTCAAAATCTTTAATAATATCAGCATCAAAATAGGCAATATAATCGGCCATTACAGCGCGCACTTTCTCCGAATTATCCTGAAGATAATTACACAAATAAACATCCAGAGTCAACTGATTGTATTCTGGCCAGGTGTGTATACAAATATGCGATTCTTTAAGGCAATACGAAATCGTAAAACTATCGTTATCAAAGTCATGCACCACCACACCGACTTTCTCCAATTCGTATTTTTCTAAAATGGAATTTGTAACCGAAACAAAACCACCGCTGTTGGTAAGCTTCGAAATTTCGGCGACATGTAAAGTAACCAGTTTATGCAATCCTGGCGAATAAGGTGGTAAATCCATCAAGTTATTTATATTACTCAAAAGCCAAATATATAATATTTCCAGAATAAAATAATGTGGGAAACCGTATTTAAGTATAACTTTTTGGAACTATATCTTTGTGATTTTTTCTTTTTTTAAGAAGCAGAAAAACTCATTTCAAAAGAACCTTTAGTCCCGCTATCCACTCTATCTTTTGTGGCGAACCCCGCCACAAAAGGATGCCGTTCCTATCGGGGCTAGATTAGACGTTTTCGTTTCTATTTGTAGTTTTTAAAATCAACCTCAACTTTTTCAAACAGTTCGGCTTTTTCCAAAATCGAATTAATCTTTACCAAACCCTCCTGATTCGCATCGGCTATTATAAAAGCAAAACCCCAGATATCTTTAGAAATGGTAAATTTTCCCACTTCAGAATCATATGTCATTAACACTTCATCATTCATCCACAAATCGAGAATATCAATCATTTTGGGTTTTATTTCCTGAATTGCACTTAAAAAATCAGAAATAAAAGTTTCATTTTCAGCGCCGATAAAAATATCCAGTAAAAGTTCTTCAGCCTGATATCCCGGACGAAAGTGATATTGATACATCTTACTCTTTTAAACTTAAAACTATTGAATCCTTTTGAAATGATAACCGAGATTATAAGAAGATCCTGCCGCCAGCATAAACATAATTGCACCGGAATTATCATACGCAAAATTCACCAGAAGTCCGTTGTCTTTTGCTAGTCCGATTCTGGTTTTGTGATTGGTATAACCACCGGCAATATACGGAATGCCGTTGCGTTGCAGATATTTATTATCCAGGTAAAAAAGTCCTTTTTTTAATTTGAATCCCACCACTACACCATCTACATTTACACTATCTTTTTTTGCAATAAACTGTATCCGATTATCTTTTAATATTTTAACGTCAACAAAATACTTTTCCGAATAATCGTATCGGCATTCTCTGGATTTTACAAAAGCATTCAGGTTATTTCTCGCTGCTTCGTCTGACTTGATTGTTTGCGATTTTCCTTTTTTATCATAACTGATATCCGGAAACAACTCATAACGGCCTTCCAGTTTTTTCAGATCTTTTTCTTTTAATGAGACTTTGTTTTGTCTAATAACTCTGTCTGAAAATGAGGCACAGGAAGAAAAAAGCAAAACCATCACCAAACCTATTAGTATTCTCATGAATTGTTTATTTACAATTTTAAAGATACTCTTTTATTTCAATAACAACTCACTCCAAAAACTCTCATTTGTTTAAAAAAATCGAATCCTCCGGATTTTCAAAAATTGATTTACCCGAATTTTTCGCAAGGCCACGCAACCATTTCGGAATATCGCTATCTAATTAAAATACAGCAAATTATTTCTTTAATTTTGTAAACCATCAAACCTAAATAAATGAAAAATCTAATTTTAATTGCAGCCTTATTTTTATTTGTCGGCTGTTCCAATGATGACGACAAAGCCAGTGAAGATATTACAATTACAGCTGTCGGACAAGGAAGTTTATCCTCTTCAACCATCGAAAAAGCAAATATGGTGATTACGAATAAAATTACCTGGGAAGCCTTAATAGCAAAAATGAATGAATATAATAAGAATACTACCGAAATTTTTTTAAAGGAAACAGATATAGATTTTTCTAAATTCAATGTTATTGCTGTTTTTTACAAACAACAAAGCAATATGTCAACCTCGATAGATGTTACAAAAGCCACAATACGCTCAGGCAAAATTATCATTAGAGTAGAAAATTTAAAAGTTGGCTTCACAAATGACGTTTCACAACCTTTTCATATTGTGAAAATTCCTAAATCGTCAAAAAACATTGTTTTTGAAAAAATAAAAAACCCTCTCTTACCAGAATAAACCTGTTTTTTACCAAAATGTATTTTCCTCAAAAAAATTAAATATCTTTGATGTATGAGCACAACATCAAAACCATATCATATAGGACGAAAAATAAGCCGTATTCGTGAACTTAAAGACATGAAACAAGAGGCACTTGCACAGGCTTTAGGAACAAATCAGCAAGCTATTTCGGCTATGGAAAACAGCGAAAACATAGACGAAGAAAAATTAAAAGAAGTGGCAAAAGCACTTGGTGTAAGCGTTGAAGCAATTCAAAATTTTACGGAAGAAAATATGATTAATTATTTCGCAAACTTTTATGATAATAGTACTAACTCTGGAAACATACAACCAAATCACTGCACATTCAATCCTTTAGACAAATTGGTTGAAGTTTATGAGGAAAACAGAAAACTCTACGAGCGTTTGATTCAGGCTGAAAAGGAGAAAAATGAGTATTTGGAGAAGTTGTTGGAAGGGAAGTAAAAAAACCTTTTATAAAATAATAATTTATTGTAAAAAGAGATTTCAGGTTTGAAATCTCTTTTTTGTTTAGTTACATCAAACAAATTGTAAAATTTATTTGATCTTATATTTTACCAATAAGGATTCAAAATTTTCGGAGCGTACAAAATTCTGTTTAATCTTGTTTACTTGAATTACCTCTAAAAATTTCATTTCTACCAACATATTCAAGTCTGTTCTTGCTGTATATTTTGATACTTGAAAACGATTTTCTACTTCTTTTACTGTAAAAATACTTTCCGGTTCATCAAAAATGATTTTCAACAATTGTGCCTGACGCTCATTAACATTGGGAATTCTAATGAAACTTACAATTTGTAAATTTTCTTTTTGCTTTAACTGGATATATTCTTTCAAAGCTTCAAAAGATTTATCCATTACTTTTAAATGATATGTCATAAAATAAGTCAAATCATTTGCATCGGCTTCGGTATATAAATAAGCTTTTTCATATTGAGTTTTACTATCCTGAATAATTTTCGAAATAGATAAATATTCTGTTAACCAATAGCCTTTTTTTAATAAATACCAGTAAAATAAAGCACGTGCAGTTCTTCCGTTTCCATCAGTAAAAGGATGTATATATCCTATCATAAAGTGAATTACAATAGCTTTTAGAATTGGATGAATAAATGTTTCTTTTGTATCAGTATTAAAAAAATCACATAAATCTTTAATCAAACTTTCCAATTCACTATTATTGGGTGGTGTATGAACCACTTCTCCATCAACATGATTCACCACATGAACATCATCAGATGTTCTGAAAGCTCCTTCTTCTTTTTTATCTTCTAAAGTATCGCAGGATATTAAACCATGAATATATAATAACTTCTCAGGTGTTAAATCATCGTTGCGATTCTGGGTAATATGTTTGATTGTAAGATAATTATTTACAATCATTTGTTCCGACTTTGTTTTTGGCTTTACTTCTTTACGAAGCATTTCTTTCGCCTTTTTACGTGTAGTATTAGCTCCTTCGATCTGACTGCTCGAAATTGCTTCTTCCATAATAGTACTTACTAAATATCTTGTCTTATCAGCATTTGGAACCACATTTTTAGCTCCCATATAACCGCCAATATGCATATCAAAATAATGAAGAATTTTTTGAATATAATCTGTAGTCACATAATTAAATTGATACTTATCAAAATTTATGTTTTTATAATTTACTGCACGAGCCATCTTTACGGCAGACCATAATTGTTCTGGTTCTAAATCTGGAACTTTTTTATATTTCAGTTTATCCCAGTACAAATACTCATTATTAATCTCTTTAATTTTCAAAACCATATCTGGTTTATTTACCAATGCAAATATCTTTGTAGTGAAGTGCACTTTTGGGGCATTTTCGATCATAATGAACAATTTTACAAAAACAAATATAAACAAAAATAGGGAGATTTAAACAAAATCTCCCTATTTTTACAGTTTTCCGTAATTCCGTTTCCTTATATCTTAAGTGATAAATAAAAAAAACCTGCAAAAATTAATTCACAGGTTACTTAAAATTCGCAGAAAGGAAGGGATTCGAACCCTCGATACAGTTACCCATATACTAGCTTTCCAGGCTAGCTCCTTAAACCACTCGGACACCTTTCTATTTTGGTCTGCAAAGAACAAAAAAAAAATCGAGTTATACAACGTAAATTTTAAGATTCGTTGATGCTTTTACTAAATTCTTCCATAAACAATTTTACAGCCTTCTTTTGATAGCTCCCAATTGTCAGCATAAACGAATCCCGCTTCGTTACAACGCCCGTAATCTGAATGGCTTTTAGACTGTGCTCCCAGCCTTTTAATGCTTTTTCAGCTACAATTGTTGCCCAGTCGCTGTTTTCTACCATTTGCAGTAAGGCATTAATGGAATTTAATTCTATGGAAATCTTCGGTTTCATATGATGTTTTACAAAAAGAATTTCTACATATTCTCTGGAATTTGATCCTTTTCCCGGAAGAATCAGCGGCACTTCTTCTATTTTCTTAAAGGGTATTTTTTCTAAAGAAGCTAAAGAATGTTTTTTTGAAACCGCCATTACCATATTGGATGTAAACAAAGGCACTTTCTGAATTGGCGGACCAATCTCATGCGATGAAATTACCAATACTAAGTCTAATTCATTATGAATCAGTTTTTGTTCTAAGGATTCTGTTGTACCGTAATCTACTATAATTCTTAAATTTTGATATCTTTTGGCAAAGGTATTCACAACAGGCAGCACCAATAATCCGAAAATATACGTAACACCTATTCGAAGTTCGCCTCCAATCATTTCGTTCAAATCTTCAATGGCTTGTTTTCCGTTTTCTACATTTTCTACCACTTTTTTAGCGTGAATTAAAAAAACGGAACCTGCTTCTGTCAATTGTACTTTTTTTCCAATTCGCTTGAACAAGGGCATTCCCAATTCTTCTTCGAGTTTTTTTATTTGCTGCGAAAGCCCTGATTGTGTTACAAAACATAATTCCGCCGCTTTGGTAAAGTGCAAAACCTCAGCCGTTTTAATAAAATATTCCAATTGATAGATTTCCATATTGATAAGTTTTACTACTTATTATCAGTAAAATTATTAATTTTTCTAATGAAATCATAATCCCGACCTTTGTATCAAATAATTAAGATCATGTTTAAAGCCTTAAAATCTAAAAATTTCAAGTTGTTCTTTTACGGACAATCTGTTTCAGTAATCGGAACCTGGATGCAAAAAACAGCCGTGAGCTGGATGGTGTACAGTATAACGGGATCTGTTTTTCTCTTGGGATTGGCAACTTTTTTAAGTATGATTCCGTCTCTTTTTCTGGCGCCTTTGGCAGGAAGTATAATCGGACGTTACGACAGACATAAAACATTATTGTTTCTGCAATCTCTTGCTATGCTTCAGGCAGGAACTTTAGCTTTGCTGATTTATCTTAAAATATACAATATCAACTTCATTTTAGCATTAAGTTTAATTCAGGGAATTATCAACGCTTTTGATATGACCTGCCGCCAAACCATGATGATTGATATTGTGGACAACAAAGAAGATCTTCCAAATGCGGTTGCTCTTAATTCTACAATGAACAACTTTGCGCGTATTGCCGGTCCCGCTCTCGCCGGAATCATTCTGCACGAATACGGAGAAGACATCTGTTTTATTGGAAACTTCATAAGCTACGTTCCTGTTTTGATTTCATTACTATTAATGAAAATCACACCTCATATTAAAGCTGAAAACAAATTAAATATGCTGGACGATCTTATTGAAGGTCTGGATTATGTGAAAAAAGAAACCGAAATGGCCAGAATGCTTTTGATGCTTACCTGCAGCAGTTTGTTTGTGATTTCGTTCAATACACTTATGCCCGTTTTCGCCAAAGATATCTTCAGCGGAAATGCAGAAACTTTTAGCTGGTTTGAAAGTGCTGCCGGAATTGGTTCTGTTTTATCTGCTATTTATCTGGCCAATTTAAAATCTGCTGAAAATATGAGCAAATTATTGATCGCAGCAAGTTTACTTCTGGGTTTCAGTGTAATTATTTTAGCGGTTTCAAATAGCATCACTGTCGCTTTGATCTGTATGACTTTAAGCGGAATCGGAATGATGGGACAAACTTCATCTATTAATATTTACATTCAGACACATAGTATTGTTAGTATGCGTTCCAGAAGTATCAGCTACTTTATGATGGCCTATCAGGGAATGATTCCTGTGGGAAGTTTAATTATCGGATATGTTTCTCACTCGCTTGGTGTAAGAGCAACGGTTGCTATTCAGGGAATTATTTGTATTCTTTCTGTTTTGGTTTATGCTTATTACAAAAAACATAAATCAACTGAAGAAGATTTAGAAACTTGTCCTGTACCTTATCAAAACTCTAAAAATTAAATTTCAAATTCCTATTTTCCACAATCTTGTCATCCTGACGAAGGAAGGATCAGACTAGTAATTTCCGCATGTAAAAGTGTCCAATCTTTGTCGAGCTCCTTGTGTGATCCTTCCTTCGTCAGGATGACAAATTGGAACGATTAAACAAGATTCTCAATAAAAAATCCCAAATTCCAATTATCCACAATTTTGTCATTTCGAGAAACGAGAAATCAAACGCGGGATTCTACAAAGATTGGCGACATACTTTCCGGAGTTTCTTGTGTGATTTCTCGTTCCTCGAAATGACAAACTGGAACGGTTAAACGAATTTCTCAATAAAAAAAAATCCCAAATTCCAAAACTAAAGTATGGAATTTGGAATTTTAAATATTGGAATTTTGAAACTATGAAATCTCTCCTCTAAGTGCAGTCTCAAAAATCTCTTTAAAACCGTTTTGCGGAATATTATGTCCTAACAAGTACATTAATTTTGTAATAGCAGCTTCTGTCGTAATGTCTTTTCCTGAAATAACGCCAAGCGATTTTAAAGCTGTACTGGTTTCGTATTGTCCCATGTTTACACTTCCGCCTGAACATTGTGTTACGTTTACAATATGCATTCCCGATTTGATGGCTTTTTCTATTAAATTCAAAAACCAGTCTTCGGTTGGAGCGTTTCCGGAACCATACGTTTCCAGAATAATTCCTCTTAAACCTTTTGTGGAAAGGATTGAAGCCAAAACGATTTCGCTCATTCCCGGGAACATTTTTATAATCGCAACATGATTGTCTAAATTCTTATGAACAATCAGTTTTGCGTCTTTGTTTATTGGAAGAAATAAATGTTTATTCAATTTTAAATGCACACCAGATTCTACCAATTCAGGATAATTTGGTGCTGTAAAAGCTCTGAAATGTTCTGCATTTACTTTTGAAGTTCTGTTTCCGCGGTATAATTTATATTCAAAATACAAACATACTTCTGTAATAACAGGTTTTCCGTTTTCCTGAAGAGAAGCAATCTGAATCGCTGTAATCAGGTTTTCTTTGGCATCAGTGCGTAAATCTCCAATTGGTAATTGCGAACCTGTAAATACTACTGGTTTTGACAAATTCTCCAACATAAAACTCAATGCTGAAGCTGAATATGACATTGTATCTGAACCGTGAAGTACCACAAATCCGTCAAAAGAAGCGTAACTTTCCTCGATAATAGTGGCAATTTTTGTCCACATTTCGGGATTCATATTGGAAGAATCTATTGGATGTTCGAATGAAATGGATTCTATTTCACAATCCAATTGTTTGATTTCAGGAATTTTCTGAATTAATTTGCCAAAATTAAAAGCTTTTAAAGCTCCTGTTTCAAAATCTTTGCTCATACCGATAGTTCCTCCGGTATAAATCAATAATATTTTAGCTTTAGATGACATCTTGGTATTTTAATTTATTGACAACCGGATTGGCATACATAGCCAAAAATCCTTGTCTTGTCACAGGATTATCACTTCCGATACGCATTTCTAAACGACGCTCAAAAAGAGACTTTTCGCTCTCTTTGTATTTATCAGAAAATCGGTCTGTTTCGTTCAAAATATCGTAAGCTATAAAATTAGTTGGCCATAATTGATAGTTCTTAATAATAACATCATCAATCGTTTGTGCCAATGCCAGAACCTGCTTGTTTGCATTGTCATTTTCGGCTACAATCTGATCAATTTCTGTATCTAAAACATCTCCGACAGAAATATGTATTCTTTTTTTAGTTCCCATGATACCGCTAATGATATTCATGAAATCTTCGTTTTTATCTTTTACGTAAACTTCATTATTGGCTTCGGCCATTAACTGTGGCATTTTCAGAACGTCAGTCGGATCGTATTCGTAGGAGATAGAAACCGGAACTACTTTTAATTTCTTAAAGTAATCCATTAAATTTTCTTCGTCAGATCCCATTCCAATCATTTTTAAAACTCCCGGATTGGTTTCATCATTTCCGTCTTTTGTTCTTCCTTCTTTCTGAGCAATCCAAACCGAACGATTTTCGCGAAGCAATAATTGTCCCATATACTCTGAAAGAAGCTTAGAACTTTGCAGCATTTCACGAGGTGTTAATCCTCTTAAAACCAAAAAGTTTCTGTTCAATTTTGCTAAAGTTGCCAGGAAAGCTTTCTTTACTAAATTATCTCCAATTGCAGATGCCGTCATCACTAAACCATGTTCAAACAAACATACATTTAATAGCGTCGTATCTAAAAGAATATCTCTGTGATTGGATATAAATAAGTAAGAAGTATTCGGTTCTAATTTTTCAAAACCTGAAGTTGTTAAGCCTTCAGAGCTTTTTTCTAAAACCTTCTGAATTGTGTTGTAAATAAAATTGCATTGAAAATCACGAATAGAGTGTGTTTTCTTTAATTGATCTTTCCAAACCTCATCTTTTACATCCGGAAAAGTAAAGTTCATCATGGTTTTCATCATCGGATGATTAACAACACCATGAAGTGCTTCATTTATTTCAGAATCATAAAAAGGTCGAATGGCATCAAATTTCTGCATTATTTATATTGATTTTAAGTGGGCAAAAGAACAAAAAAAAAATTACATTAAAGTAACGAATAGATTAAATCCCGAAAACGTCCTTCGAATTCCGGGTTGTTATCGTTGCTATTTCATCTTCAGAAACTTCGTAAATCGTTGCCAGTTTTGAAATTACATTCACTAAATAACTACTTTCATTACGTTTTCCACGGTACGGAATTGGCGCTAAATAAGGAGAATCTGTTTCCAAAACAATATGTTTTAAATCGATTTGATTCAAAAACTGATCGATTTTCCCGTTCTTAAAAGTAACAACACCGCCGATTCCTAATTTCATATTATAGGAAATAGCCTGCAAAGCCTGTTCTAAAGTTCCGGAAAAACAATGAAAAATCCCAAACAAATCTTCTGATTTTTCTTCTTCAAGCACTTCGAAAATTTCATCAAAGGCTTCACGACAATGAATTACAATGGGTAATTTGTATTGTTTTGCCAGCTGAATTTGTTTTTTAAAAGCAATCTGTTGTTCTTTTAAATGTGTTTTATCCCAATATAAATCGATTCCGATTTCACCTACAGCATAGAATTTTCTTTTTGCCAGTTCATTTTCAACGTGCGTCAATTCTTCCAGATAATTATCTTTCACGTAAGTGGGATGCAAACCCATCATTAAGAATACGTTATCCGGATAATTTTTCTCTAAATCGTACATGGATTGAGTTGCTGCGGCATCGATAGCAGGAATAAAAAAACGGGTCACTCCGGCATCAATAGCACGTTGAATCATTTCGTCACGATCCTGATCAAATTCTTCAGAATATAAGTGCGTGTGGGTATCGGTAATAATGGGTGTTGAATTCAATGGTATAAATTTAAAGCCGTCAAAAATACGACAATATTAAAAGAATACCAATTTTGTAGAGATTACGGAACGCGGATTTGACTGATTCACTTCGTGAAACCGCGGATAAAAACGGATTTCTTTATTTTCATTTTGAAAAATTACACTTAAAATGAGAAAAACCTTTGTCTAAGTTTAGAAACTTTGCCAAAGGTCGCTCTAAATTCTCTTTCGTTTTTTATCCTCTTAAGGAACGAAGAATCTCAAAAGTAGTTTCGCAAAGAAAACCCCCATTTTTTCTGACGATCAACTAATGTGATCCTTCGTTCCTCAGGACGATAAACTGAATTAATAAAATGTTATTTGTTTGTTTCAATAAATAATAAAGCACGGTCTAAAACTTCATCTTTTCCTTCCTGAATGCCTTTGATTGTTGGCTTTACTTCAATATCAGGAACTATGCCAATTCTTTGGGTTTCGCGCCCATCCGGATAATAAACTCCGATTCCTGTATATCTTGTATGAAAAGTTTTAAAATCAAGCTCAGTTACATTTCCGTCAGCTCCGGCTGTCTGACTTCCTATAATTGTTGTATTGCTCGCTGTCTGAAAACACATTGCAGTCCATTCTGCCTGACTTAGGGATTCTTCATTTAGCAATACAATAACTTTTCCTTTGTAATGATCTTTGTTTTCAGCCCCACAAGTTGATCCTTCTGTCCACTTAAATCTTCCCGGATAACTAAAATCAGGATATGTATAAATGGCAAATTTTTCTTCATGTGCATTTAAGAAATTAGCAATATCATAATAGGTTCCATTTGGATAATTTCGCATGTCAAAAACAATTGCTTTAGTTTGCTTTAGTTTTTCGATCATAGCAGGAATATTGGCACTTTTAATAATGCCCATATCTACATATCCAATATTATTTTCCAGGAGTTTAAACTTTTCCTTTTTTTTCTGAGCGCCTTTTTTGAATTCATTTCTATGAGAATCATGATAATTAAACCATCTCATTGCTTTTGTTGTGTATTTGCCGTCTTTTAAAAACTCAACATTCACATTGTCTGAATAGCCGTTTAAAATTCTTCTAACTACTTTGTTTAAAAGTACCGCTTCATTTGACGCTGCGCATAAATCTCTATTTTCAGCAATAAGCGCTGCGATTGTTTTATCATTTACTTTTGTAATTACATCTCCTACTTTTATATCATCGGCTTGAGCCAGGCTATCTGCTAGTATTTGAGTAACAACTATTTTATTGTCAATTATTTTGCCTCTAGCTGGAAAAAATCGCCTATTCTCATCAAAAAAGCCACTCTTATAAGGAACAAATTCAACATGACTATCATCAAGCTTTGCGGCTACTTTTGTCATTACATTAAAGAAATCTTCTTCATTCTGCGCTTTAATAAGCAATGGAATTGCATTTTCTAAAGTCAAATCCCATTTTTGATCCATTAAATACTTATAGGGAAAATAATATTCTACTAAATTCCAATACATAAAAAACCATAAGATTCGGGAATTTTGATTATCAAACTTCAGATCAAAATAATTTCCATTTTTAAGCGGATTATACCCCGGACCAATTTCCTCATCGGTTTGAAACCTGTTTTCTTCAACAAATTTTAATTTCTTAGAAAGCTTCTTTGAAAACAATTTATTGTTAAACCAGCTTAAATTGAAATTTTTATCAAAATACTTTACCTCTTTTGACACTGCTATTGGCGCAATTTCTTTTACCGGACCAAGATCATCAATCCAGTTTTCCAGAATTAATGAAAACTCTTCTTTGGTTTGTGCTTTTTCTATTTTAGGCAATTTCTCTAAAAGCTGATTGTCCCAATTGATTTCTCCATTGGCTACTTTTGGATGATAGTATTTTAAGAAACCCCAAACTTTGCAAGTTGCCACAAGTTTTTCTGTTTCAGTGATTTTAGCAGCACTGAAAACAGTTTGAGAAAATACGATAAAAAGAAATAAAATAATCTTTTGCATCAATTAATCCGGTTAAGTTTTAAATTGTTTTGGGACAATTCTTATAAAAAGAAAATCGAATTTAGAACTAAAATTCCAAATTCGATTGAGGTTTTACGTAAAGACCGCATTTTTTTTATCGATCTCCCTAAATTTTAACTAATTTAACTCTTCTAGCAGTTGTTCAACATCATCATAATCTTCAAAATCTTGCGAAATAGTCTGCAGAATTTCCTGGCATTCTTTATATTTTCCTTGTTTAAGTTTAGATAAAGCCAGATTCCATTTTGCTTTTTCTTTGTAAGCAGAATTTCCTGACTCTAATTCTTTAAAGATAGTTTCTGCCTTTACATATTTACCAACTTGTAACAACGAAATTGCATAGAAATATTGAATTTCCAGTGAATTATTTTCTTTTAAAATGGCTTCAAAAAGCGGCACTGCTTTTTCATATCTTTTTCCATTGAAATTATCTTCAGCTTGCTTTAATGTTTCTTCAGAAACACCTCTTTCGGTAAAATAAGCGCTTTCTGGATGGTTATAATCTTCAAAATTAGGGTAATGTTTATAGTCAAAGAAAAACAATCCGAACATAATCACAACGGAAGCTGCCGCAGCAAAATACCAAGGTTTAAGCGAAACTACTTTGCTTTGCTTTTTATTGAAATATTTATCGGAGATTCTACCCAGGTTTTCTTTAAAAGCTTCTCGTTCTGTTTCTAATCCGAATTTATTGTCTAATTGAAAATGCATTTCTTTGAAAGTCTCAAAAGACGATGCCAGTTCGGGATCTTCTGTCAATTGTTTCTCCAAATTGTTTTTTTCATCAACGGTCAGTTCGCCCTGAAGATATTGATCAAATAATATATAGCGTTCTTCGTTCATGATTAATTGTTTTTTAAAGAGTTAAAATTTTTCGCTTCCTGAATCCACTGCGTTAACTGCCCCACACATAACGATTTCTTTTTTCGAACATAACCATACGTCACATTGAGTTTTTCGGCTACTTCTTCCATTGATTTTAAACTGAAACTGAGTTTTAAAACTTCCTGACATTTCTCTCCGAGTTTCTGAAACATGGTATCAAAAAGTTGTTGTTTTTCGTCAAATTCTTCTGTTTGAGCAATTAAATCATGCGCAGATTCATTACTAGATACCACGTTCTCATAAATTGTTACCCCTTTGTTCGATGATTTTTTCAGTTCGTTCAGCCAGCGTCTTTTGCACAATAAGAAAAAGTAAGCGTCAAACGGACAAGTAAGCTGCAG
Organism: Flavobacterium notoginsengisoli; assembly: GCF_042686225.1. Classification (NCBI taxonomy): domain Bacteria; kingdom Pseudomonadati; phylum Bacteroidota; class Flavobacteriia; order Flavobacteriales; family Flavobacteriaceae; genus Flavobacterium; species Flavobacterium notoginsengisoli. The sequence goes on along the minus strand of NZ_JBHUOT010000011.1, from coordinate 149,243 downwards.
TTTATTGGCTTTGGCCTGATTAAAAAGCAAAATCATAATTTCCTGAATCACATCCTGAGCCTGATCTTTATCTCCCGAGTTATTGGTGATAAACAAAACCACCTTGGGCGCATACTTCTTATATATCATTTCAATAATTACCGAATCATTTGCGGCAAGTCCGTCGATATATTTTTGGTCAGGATGAATTTTATTTTGATCCATAAAAAATGTTTTAACAGCTAATTTAAAAAAAGAATCTCAAAAATTTTCAAAAACAACGGGTAACAATAATTCAACGAATTGTATATAACGAAACAAAAGTCTTTTAAAAACCTTTAAAAAATTAAAAGAAATGGAAAGTTACCAATTTGTAAATGAGAAAAACCTGGACCGATTCTATGAGATCATCGCCGCCAAAACGCGCAATGGTTTTGTAATTACAGAACAAAATGAAAAACTGCCTTATGTGGTTTTATCCAAAGAAAAAAAATCCATAAACCATGCACTGCATTTATTTATCAGTTTCATGACTTTAGGTTTTTGGGTAATTATCTGGATTTATCTCATTCTGAATTTCTCCCGTAAAAGAGACATTTTGGTAGCCGTTGACGAAGACGGAAATTTCTTTGAAGACAAATGCCTTTCTGCTTAAATAAGAAATATGACTACCCATTACTCGTAAAAACAGGGTATCAATTATACCAACTTTCATAATGATCTGTCTAATCGGACGCGGATTAGACAGATTCGCTATCGCGAAGACGCGGATTAAGACGGATTTTTTCATTAATCAATTTAAAAAAATTTAAGTGCTAAATCTGTCTTAATCCGTGTTTTTACGAAGTAAATCTGTTTTATCCGCGTCATATATATCCTTTAGTGAATTATTAGTCTGCCTATAGTCATATAAAAAAAACAAAAATAAAGGGTAACAATTTTTAAAGCCAATTGATATAACGATATAAAAAAATATTTTTTGAAAACAAGGGTAACAAAATCAAACCCAAATTGATTTAACTAAAAATTAATTAACCAAATCTGAAAACTACTTGAAACGATCAAGCCAGATTTATAAAAACTAGAAATTATGAAAACAAATTTTAAAAAGATCGGACTTTTAATATTAGCAATGACAACTTTTGCAAGCTGCGACGATACAGACGGAGATAATATTAAACTTTCTCCTCCAACAGCTGCCGCTTTTAAAAGCATCAACGAAAAAGGAGTAAAAAGAAACACTCAAAATTTTACCATGACAGCGGGGAACGGAGTAGTAACTTTAACTTCCGCAAAGGGTGTCAAGCTTTACATTAACGGAGATTGTTTAACTAAAAACGGAAATCCTGTTACCGGACAAGTGGATATTGAATACATTGAACTTTTTGATAAAGGAAATATGTTAGTGACTAACAAACCAACAATGGGAATTATGCCAGACGGAAAGAAAAATCTCTTGATTTCCGGAGGAGAATTCTTCATCAAAGCAACTCAGGGGGGAGTCGAATTACAGACCTCATGCTACATGAACATGATTGTTCCAACGGCATTAACGAATGGTTACGATAACTTAATGACTTTATGGACTGGAGTTATTGATGAAGATGGTGAACTAGCCTGGAAAGATGGCAGAGGCGCAGACGGAAAAGGCGGCGTTCAAGGCGAAGGAAACAATTACTATGTGACTTTTGGAAACTTTGGATGGACAAATGTTGACCGTTTCTACAGCGATCCAAGACCAAAAACAACCATTTTAGTTGATGTTCCAGAAGGATACGATAATACTAATAGTGCTGTATATCTTTCTTATGATGGCGAAGGTAACAATGCGCTTGCAAAATTAGACACTTACACAGCCGAAGGATTATTCAGCGAACACTACGGTCAGATTCCGGTTGGTCTTGCCTGCCACATCATTTTCGCAACCGAAGATAATGGTAACTGGAGATACGCAATAAAAGGAGTAACAACTACATCAAATGCCGTTTATACCTTTACACTAGCCGAAACAACAGTCGGTACAGAAGACCAGCTGGTTGCTGCAATTAATGCCATTCAGTAACTTTCAAATGCTTTTTTTAAGAAAAAGTGGTGATTTGCTCATCACTTTTTTTTACATTTAATCCTGTTTGAAATTTCCCCAAGAAATTTTAAGCCTCAAAACTATCTAGTTATGAAACCACATCTGTCTATTTTCTTTATTCTATTTTCTATTCTCTCAATAGGGCAAACCAAAGTAAAAGACACCATAACCCGAAGAGCAAATATCAGTTTCATTCAAAACGGAAATCAGGTTTCTTATAAACCCGAAACACCGCCTTTGATTCCGATTGCGGGGGCGCCAAAACCAAGTTATTCTTATTTATGGGAACTGGGCGACGGACATTACAGCAAAGAAGCCGAACCGAAACATGTTTATAAAAAGAAAGGCACTTATACCACTAGACTTGCCGTAACGAACAATTACGACAACGGAAAACCTCCTGCAACGCGCCCGAAAAAAGTAGCTGTTAATGATATTACAGATACCAATTATAAAGACATTGCTTCGATTGCAGATCAGAACGGTTTTGCGATTATCAAAAATTGTGATCCAATTCCGGAGCAGGAAATGGTAGTCGTAGTGAGTTATCAAAATCTGGAGAATTATGTTGCCAACGGAAAGTTATATTTGTTTTATAATGAAAAGCAATTCAAGCACAATAATTTCGAATTGAGCAATTTCAGAACTTATGCCGGCGAACGTGAAGTCAAAGAAAACTTAGTCGCTTCAGTCGATGATTTGAATGATTCGAATAATTTTCTGGCTTCCGCCGAAGGGAATTTCAAAACCAAAAAATACCGAAATACAACAACTGAAGAAGATTTGGACGCATCGCTTTTAGATGCCAATAAAACGTATCACAATGTTTCGGTTTTAGAATTTGATGATGCCAATCCAGGCGAAACCCGAAATGTTTTTTACACTTTCAAAACCACTCCCGAAATGATTAAAGATACAAGCGCAACGGTTACGATGCGCGGTATTTTTGTTCCCAACAGAAGTTATAAAAACCATAAAGTGAAAAATCTGGAAATGGAAATTGTGACTTCTCATGATCCAAACAAAATGGGATCTAACGGAAGATTTATGAATTACAGACTGGTTCGTTTTAAAAGAGTCAATTTTAAAACCCGTTTTCAAAATAACGGCGAAGGCCCGGCAAGAAAAATTCGTTTAGAAACGGATGTTCCGGATATGTTTGACAAAAAGACTTTCCAGATTGAAAGCATGTATCCCGAATGTCCGATTTGTCCAAAAGGCGAAGAACCAACCGTAAGCTGTTTGGATACGATTATCAAACAAAAACAGATCATTTTTACTTTTAAAAATATTTATCTGCCGGGAACGGAACAGAAAAATGTAAAGGAAAAAGACAGTACAAAAGGTTTTGTAAAATACTCCATGAAGTTTGGCGAAGATTTTCATAAAGTAAAAACCAAAAGCCGAACGTCTATTATTTTTGATAAAAACGAACCGATAATTACCAATTATGCCACTACCCGATTCCTGCCTGGACTTTCAATTGGCGTAAAAGCGGGTTATAATTTTTATCCCGATTTAGATAAATCTACAAGTTATTTTGTTGGTGCAACGCTTTCGCCATTTAAATCGTATCGCTTTTATTGGCAGGTAGAATGGGTAAATGCTTTGAATCAATACAATAGTGCTGTAAATGTCACAGACGAATTTAACACTAATGCCAACGGAACAAGACAGTTGGTTCGTACCACAACTTCGACGGAAAATAAAAATATCAATTGGGAAGTTCCTGTTTTAATTCGCTACAATATCAATAATTACATTGGTGTTGGTGCGGGAATTCAGGCGAATATTAATGTTTCTTCTGAGCAAAACCAATCGATAAAAATTGATACTTATGAAGGTGATAAGGAGAACTTTTTGATTAGTTCTACAACCAGTTCAGATAAAGTGAAAAACAGTTTTACAGATGTAAAAACAGGTCTTTTATTTGATTTGACAGCAGGTTTTGCGAGAATTGGACCAAGTTTAGGCGCGCGATATGTGATTAATTTTGAACAGAATTTTAATTATTTTCAGGTTTATGGAATTTGGAAATTTTAGAGGTTATTCCGCAGAGATACACAAAGTTTACACAGAGATACGCAAAGTTATTTTTGCTTTGTGAATCTTTGCGAAAAAAACTTTGTGAATCTCTGTGAAATTAAAAAAGCTTAATATGAACTTATATCACTTATATGGTTTTATATTCCTTTTCCTGAATCTGAATGTTTTCGGACAAAATCAGGAGGATAAAATATATAATGCTGTGGATGGTTTTACCGCAAATCCTTCCGCGGAAGCGTTACAAAATCTCAGGAATATTGAAAGTGATTTTTGGAAAAGTGCAAAATCAAAAACCAAAGACGAATTATTGGCAATTGTTATTTTAAACTGCAACAAGGCCTATTATGAAAATCAGTTTGGGCAGACTTTAAAAGCGGTAAAAAGCTATGAAAATGCCTGGATGGTTTATCAGAAATACAAACTGCAACATTATGATATTGTCGAATTCTGTTTAAAGCCTTTAGGGAATTTATACACAGTTTTGGGCGATTATAAAAACGCAGAAAACATTATCAAACAGTACTATTTTATTGCAAATGCAGAAAAAAATAAAGGCCAGAAAGTTGCTGCGATTCTAAATTTATCAAATGTTTATCAAAATTCAGGAAGAGTCAATGAAGCAATTGAAATGCTTGAAAAAACAATTGATTCAGAAAAAATAACTCCATCTCAAAAAGGTCTTCTATTAAATAATTTAGGCACAAATTATCTTTTGAAATCTAACAATGGAGACTTTTCGAATGCTGAAATTGCATTTTTAAAAGCCGTTCCGTTACTCCAAAAAGATAAAACATATTCTGAAAATTTATTTAATACTTACATCAATCTTTATAGAATAAAAACTGCTTACAATTCAAAAGAAGCTACAGCATATTTTGAAAAAGCAGCGAACATTTTTGATAAATTACCTCAGCAGGAACCCCGAAAAAAAGCAAAATTTTATCTGGAAAAAGCTTTTCTTTTATTGAAGCAAAATAATGTGGTGAATGCGCAATCTGAACTCAAAACAGTATATAAAATACTATTGCCAAATTATAATTATACAAATCAAAAGAATATACTTCCTGACAGAAATACACTCTATGCAGAAACAGTTTTGCTTGATGCTTTAGATTTACAGGCAGAAATTTTTCTAGCAGAAAACGAACCAAAAAATGCTTTAAAAAGTTATTCTCTTTCCTTTCACATTGAAGAATTATTTCAATCTATTTTGGTTTATGAAGATTCTAAAATTATAACTCAAATTAGAAACCGAAACCGAACAGAAAAATGTCTTGATATTTACAAACTGCTTTTCGAAACGGAAAAAAAACAAAGTTACATTGATGCTGCCTTTATACTTACCGAACATACAAAATCTGTAGTTCTAAAAGATCATCTTAGGAATCTTGAATCCTTGCCAAGAGAACAAAAACTGATTCTGCAGCAGATGCAGAACTGGAATACTATTATTCTAAAAGAGCAGCAAAAAATGGAAATGGCCAATATTTCAAAAATAAATGAGGCCATTCAAAAGCAAAACAAATTAATGCTGCTATATAAATCAAATGAAGAAAAATACGATCAAACCAGTCAAGCCTCTTTTGATTTACAAAAATTATATACCAAACTTCAAAAAGATGATGCTATACTGTACGAATATTTTTGGGGCTATAAAACACTTCATCTTTTTACCATTGAAAACAATCAGATCAAATTAAAATCTATTTGCATTGCACATATATGTAGTGAACCAGTCATAAGATTTACCAGACTTTTTCATAAACCCGAGAATATTACCAATGATATTGGAAATTACCAAAAGATGGCTTTTATTGTTCATGAAAAACTTCTTTTACCTTCAAAATCTGATTCTAAAAATCTTATTATTATTCCCGACGGACTTTTAAATTCCTTACCTTTTGAAGCTTTAATAACGAAAAAAACGAAAACGACCAATTTTGCCAAAATGTATTATTTGTTAAATGATTTCAATATTGCATACAATAATTCGGCTGAGTTATATTTAAATACCAACGTACTTTCCAATGGCAAAAAGAACATTTTAGGTGTTTTCCCTATTTTCGAAAACACCAATTATACGCTTCGTTTTTCTAAAAATGAATTGGAATCTATAAAACATAATTTTGAAGGGCAGTTTTTTGAGAATGAAAATGCCACGTTCTCTAACTTTAAAAATAATACAGCAGAAAAATCGATTATACATCTCAGCACACATGCTTCTTCCGGAGATCTTGAAACACCAGCCAGTATTAGATTTTACGATCGGGAAATCTTATTCTCAGAATTGTATAACTTAAAGCTTAATCCTGATTTAGTAGTTTTAAGTGCCTGCGAAACCGGAATTGGGAAACTGTATAAAGCAGAAGGCGCTATGAGTGTTGCCAGAGGTTTTCAGTTTGCAGGAGCTCGAAATCTGTTGTTTTCGTTATGGAATGTAAATGATTATACAACTTCTGTATTTATGGATGATTTTTATAAAGAGATCAAACATAATGTTTCTTTTGTAAAAGCGACTGCCAATGCTAAAAGAGAATTCTTAAAAGATGAAACGATTCCGAATGCCAAAAAATCTCCCTATTACTGGAGTGCTTTTGTATATTATGGAGCTATTGAAGAAACAGAAAAACCAACAAATTATATCTTCTATATCATTAGTTTTTTGGCTATAATTGGCTTATTTTTGGGTTTCAATCATTACAGAAATGGAAAATCTTCACAAAATTCTCAAAATAGAGAATTACAAAAAAATAAAGTTCAAAATCACTAAAACCCAGCATTTACAGATAAAAGCCAAAATTAATGGTATTTCCGGAACTTTTATTCTGGATACTGGTGCATCTAACACCTGTATCGGATTTGAAAGTATTGAGCGTTTTGAACTGGATGCTAAAAACTCTAAAACAAAAGCTTCCGGCGCTGGCGGAACGGGAATGAAAACACAGATTTCATCTCAAAACAAGTTACAATTAGGAAGCTGGAAAAATAAGGATTTCAGTATCGTTATTTTCGATCTTTCGCATGTTAATGAAGCTTTAGAATCTTTTAAAGCAAAACCTGTTCATGGTATTATCGGTGCGGATGTTTTACTGGAAGGAAAAGCGATCATTGATTATTTTAATCATTATTTGTATTTAAAATAATGTAATGTAAGTTTTTTCATTATATATTTGTCGAGCTATTTTAACAAATATAACCGTATGAAAAAAACTCTACTTTGTCTTTTTATTTTATTAACCAATCTATTTTACGCGCAAGTCACCACTGTTACTGTGTGTAATAATGATCCCTTTAATTTAACCACACTTAAGCCAAACTTTATTGGCAATTTAAATCCTGCAGAAACAACTGTCACCTATTTTTTAAGTGAAAATAATGCATTAAATAATACTAATTCAATTGTAAATCCAACTGTTTATAAAGGAGCTGTAGGTACAACAAAAATCTACGGCCGAATTGATAATAAAGGTACAATTACAGTTAATTATGCAGATCTTAATACATTGCCTTCTTTAAATGTAACTGCATCCAACAAACCAATTTTATGTAAAGGAACTAATACCTCCTTAGCCATAAAAGCAACAGGAGGAAGTGATTCCTATTCCTATTCGTTGAATGGAAGTTCTTTTGCCAATTTGGATTACTACGATAATCTGCCTGCTGGGGTTTATAATATTAGGGTTTTAGATAAAGTAACTAACTGTACGACTTCTTTTAGTTATACTATTACGGAGCCTGCTGCTTTAGTAGCAACCGTAGCAACAACAAATCAAAACACTTTTGTCACTGCAATTGGAGGAACAAAACCTTATAAATATTCTGTAGACGGAGTTAATTATCAGACAAATAATTACTTTTCAAATTTAGCTCAGGGAAATTATAATATCATAGTTTCAGATTCTGAAGGTTGTTTAACTTCTGTTCCGGTTACTATTTTACCTGCTTTAACTTCTTCGACAACTATAACTTCTGGTCTAAGCTGTAATAGGGATATGGCAACAATCTCAATTACTGCTGCTGGAGGTAAAGCTCCATACGTTTATTCGGTAAACGGAGTTCCTTATCAGTCAGGCAATATTTTTTATAATTTATATGCTGGTACTTATACTGTAATGGTAAAAGATGCTTTAAATACAACAAGTACAGCATCACTTTACATTGAACCTTATTTACCACTCCAGTTTACAAAAACTATTACAGCTCCAAATTGTTATGGAGGAACTGATGGAAAAGTAGAAATTTCAACTCTTGGAGGAAGATCTCCTTATTCGTATAAAATCGATAATGGTCCAGTGGTATCAAGCAATATTTTTAGTAATCTGACTACTGGATATTATACAATAGCTGTTATAGATGCGTTAGGATGTTCTGATAAATTTGACATATTTGTACCAGAAACTAGCCAAATGAATATAGTTGAAAGTGTTACAAATGCAGGCATTGATAACAATAATGGAGAAATTAAAGTTACTGCTTCCAATGGAAATCCTTCTTATACTTATTCTCTTCACAATAATAATGGTACAATATTAAAAGGCCCGCAGAGTTCTAACATTTTTTCAGGTCTTTCGGCTGGATCCTATCAAGTTAAAGTCACCGATTCAAAAGGATGTTTTGCTACTAGATCTTATATCGATGTTCAACAATCTACAATTATTGCTAACTTAACTGTAAACTCGATAACATGCAATAACCCTAAAGGATCAATTGAAGTTGTCGTTACTGGAGGAGTTCCTCCGTACCAATATTCATTGGATTATGGCAATTACACTTCTTCAAATGTATTTAATAACTTAACTCCTCAAACTTATACAATAAGAGTTAAAGATGCACAAAATGGAAGAGTTTCTCTTTCTGGTACAGTTATTCAATCAACTCCTTTAACACTTTCTACCAAATTAGACACTCCGGTTTTTTGTAATGGAGAATCAACTGGTACCATTCTTTCGACACCAAGCGGAGGAAAAAGCCCTTATACGTATTCGATAGATAATGGAGTGACATTTCAGTCTAGCAGATATTTTTTAAATCTAAAGGCAGGTACTTACAACATTACTACAAAAGATGCTAATAACTGTATTGCTGTTAGTTCAATTACATTATCAGAGCCACCTGCATTAACTGCAACATATCAAATTGTTAACGATCAAAATATATTTATAACTGCTTCAGGTGGCAGCAACCTTTATACTTATTACATTACCAATACTACAACAGGAATTCAATATGGTCCAGAAACTGTAGGTGCTTTTACTAAATTACCTCCTGGACTTTATACTCTTGAACTTGGAGATTCTAGTGGCTGCCGTTTTTCTCAATCTGGAATAAAAATTGAAGCTTCACAATCTACAGCATTATCTGCTGTTTCAGTTGTCAATCCTGCTGGTTGTTTAAGTTTAGGAAGAATAGTTGTTTCTGCAATGGGTGGTAAAACTCCTTATCAATATTCAATAAACAATGGAACAAATTATTCATCAACAAATAGTTTTTCTTCGCTTACACCAGGCACTTATGCTGTCAAAGTTCGCGATGCTGACTTAAATACAACATCTCATTCTGTTACAATTAACCCTGTAGGTTCAGCTCCTACAATAACTGCTATTGCGACCAATGTAACCTGTCAAGGCCTTAAAAATGGAACTATTTCAGTAAAAGCAAGTGGCGGATCAGGTACTTATAGTTATAGTTTAAACGGAGTTCAACAAGGTCGCGATACATTTTCGAATTTAGCCCCTGGTAATTACACGATAAAAGCACAAGATATGAACCTGTGTACGGCCACGATAACGGTTGTAATAACAGAACCAAATGCTCTAAACGCAGCTGCAAAAGTTGGCCTTAATCAAGATATCACAGTTAATACCACAGGAGGTTCTGCTCCATACTCTTATTCTCTTGAAAATGAAAACGGAGTACAAGTAGCAGCTCCTCAAAGCAGTAATATCTTTAGTAATTTAGCAACTGGACTTTATACCGTAAAAGTAATTGATGCCAATGCTTGTAGTGTAACTTTAACAAACATAAACGTAATACCAGTAACAGAATTATATGCCTCTGCTACTGCAACCAATATAACGTGTAGTAATCCAAGAGGATCAATACAAATTGAGGCAATTGGTGGTGTTAAGCCATATCAATATTCATTAGATGATTTAACTTATGTTTCTTCAAACTTATTTGAAAACTTAGATGCCAAAAACTATGCGGTAAAAGTTAAAGATGCTCAAAATACTGTTTTCAATTTGAATGCGACAGTTGCTCAAACAACTCTTTTAACCGTTTCTGGAACAATAGAAACTGACATCCATTGTCCTGGCGATAATACGGGCTTTATTAGCGCTTTGGCAAAAGGAGGAGCTCAACCTTATCAATACTCAATTGATGGAATAACTTTTAAGTCTAATAGATATTTTCTCAATCTGAAAGCTGGAAACTATACTATTACTGTAAAGGATAATAATGGATGTATAGCTGTAACGTCTCCTTTAATTTTATCTGAACCTACTCCGCTATCTGGAACTTATACAATTGTTAACGAAGAAAATATCGTTCTAACTGCAACTGGTGGAAGCACTATATACGGTTATTCTCTTGAAGATGCTAATGGTGTTAAATTTGGCCCAGATCAAACAGGTCGATATACAAAGTTAGCCCCAGGCACCTATAAAGCAATAATTAATGACTCTAAAGGTTGTGCTTTCCAAATATCCGGAATAAAAATCGAGCCTTCGTCATCAACAAACTTAACTATAGCAACTTTTGCAGATCCTGTAACTTGTACGTTTCGTGGAAGGATAACCATAATTGCAAAAGGCGGTAGAGCTCCTTATCAATATTCATTAAATAATGGAGAAACTTATTCTTCATCAAATGTAATTGTTGGTTTAACTGCTAATTATACCTATCCTGTAAAAGTACGTGATGCAGACCTTAACACGGTTACAGCTCAAGTACCAATGACCTTAAGCGACTCTGCTACTAGATCAACTGCAGTTGTTACAGATGTAAGCTGTGCTGGAAATAATGATGGAAAAATTAAAGTTGTACCGTATAACAATGAAGGTCAACATCTTTATTCGATAAACGGAAGTCCAGCAAGTACTTTAGACACATTTGAAAACTTAGCACCAGGGAATTATACAGTATCAGTACAAGACAAGAATTTTTGTCAATACTATTTTATAGTTGTAGTAAAAGAACCGACGCCATTAATTGCAAATATTGAACTCGCACCAAACACCTTAACTGCTACTGTAGTGGGAGGAAATGCTCCGTACTCATATACTTTGGAAAACGAGAATGGTACATTATTATCACAAACCACAAATACTTTTAGTAATATACCAGCAGGTCTTTACAAATTGCATGTTATAGATGCAAATAGATGCAGTATTTTAATGGATGTTACTATAGCTCCTCCTGCTCCTTCAATTGAAGGAAAAAACACTTTAACTGTAGAATTCAAACAAGGCCAGACTTTGGGTGATCTTACTATTGATGGTCAAAATATTAAATGGTACAGTACTCCGGGCGCTACAACAACTGGAAAAACAGGTAAATCTGCCGAAACTACTTTACCTTTATCAACTATCTTAGTTGATGGTGTTACTTATTACGCTTCTCAAACCATAAATGGAATTGAAAGTAAAAATCGTCTTGCTGTAACCGCAAAAGTAAACGGTTCTCTTTCTACTCCAGACTTTGAATTGGCGGACTTCAGATTTTATCCTAATCCTGTAAAACATATTTTGAATATTCAATACAAATCAATAATTGACGATATTCAAATTTTCTCCGTTTCAGGACAATCTGTTTTATTCAAAAAAATAAATAACACCCATTCTGAAATTGATTTGTCTAATCTTCCGAGAGGAATGTACATTTTAAATGTGAAAACTGACGGAAAGGAAAAAGCAGTTAAATTTATTAAAGAATAGTAAATTCAAAAGAACAATAAAAAAGCCTTCATATTCGATTATGAAGGCTTTTTTATTTCAGTATTTTTTATTACTCTGTAATATCAGTTTTTGGAACCGCATGTTTTTTCAGTGAAAAATAAGCAACAATCGTACTCAATAACATTAAAACTCCTCCCAAGATAAATGGCGCGCCAGCAAATTTAAAAGGCGCATCATTATGAGTAAAAAAGTAGAATGTATTAGCCATCATAGGCGGACCAATTATAGAAGAAGCACTCATTAAACTAGTTAAAGTTCCCTGAATTTCTCCTTGCTCACTTGGTGCAACTTTACTCGCTACAACCGACTGTAATGCTGGTCCGGCAATTCCGCCAAGACAATATGGAATTAGAAAAACAAACATCATCCAGCTTTCTGTTGCAAAAGCAAATAACAGCATTCCAATTGTGTATAAAGCCAAACCGATGTAAATACTTTTCTCATTTCCAATTTTAGGATTAATAAAACGAACTAATCCGCCTTGTACTACGCCAACCAATAATCCAATAATTCCTAATGAAATTCCAATCATTCTCTCATCCCAATTGAATTGGTAAATAGTAAAAAAACTCCAGTTACTTTGTACGGCGTGAGAACCTACGTACAATAGAAAAATTGCCGCAATTAATCCAATTAAAGTAGGATGTTTTCTTAAACCTAAAATAGCTCCAATTGGATTAGCACGTTTCCAGTCAAAAGGTCTTCGGTTTTCTTTTTTAAGTGATTCCGGCAGAATGAAAAATCCGTAAAGGAAGTTTACCATACACAAAACAGCTGCTGCATAAAAAGGAACTCTGGATCCGTACTGTCCTAACAATCCTCCTATTACAGGCCCAATAATAAATCCTAATCCGAAAGCCGCTCCAACTAATCCGAAGTTTTTGGCTCTGTTTTCAGCAGTACTTACATCTGCGATATAAGCAGACGCTGTTGTAATACTTGCTCCGGTTACACCGGCAATAATTCTTCCGATAAAAAGCCAGATAATGGTTGGTGAAAATGCTAATAAAAGATAATCTAACGAAAATCCGAAAAGTGAAATTAAGATGATTGGCCTTCTTCCAAATTTATCACTCAAATTTCCAATTACGGGAGCAAATACAAACTGGGTTATCGCATACGCGAAAGTTAACCAGCCGCCAATTTTTGCCGCTTCACTGATGTCTCCATGAATTAGTTCTTCAATTAATTTTGGAATCACAGGAATAATAATTCCCCATCCTGTAATGTCAATTAACATGGTTATGAAAATAAAACCAATGGCTGCAGATTTGTCTTTTTGTAGCATAGTTATTTTTGTAAGGAGATGCAAATAAACAGATTTTTCAATTAACAATAAAAAAATCCCAAGTTCCTTTCAATTGGAATTTGGGATTTTTTATTGTGAAATTCCGAATTCGGGTTCGAAATTTCACTATCAAAAATTAAAACTATTAATGAGTGTGTTTCGGATTGAAACCGTCTTCGCTTAATTCTGTATGCTCATAATCGGCAACCATTTCAGCTTCGTAATCGATTTTTTCTCCTTTAGAGAATTTTCTAATGATTTTCTCCATAATGTCATAGATCACAGGAACTACGATTAACGTAAGGAATAATGAAGAGATCAAACCTCCAATAATTACCCAAGCCAATCCGTTTTTCCATTCTGCTCCTGCTCCTGATGCTAATGCAATTGGGAACATACCAAATACCATCGCAATTGTTGTCATTAAGATTGGACGTAAACGAGCGTGGTTAGCCTGAATAAGAGCGTTTCTAATTGATTCTCCGGCTGCTCTTCGCTGATTCGTATAATCGACAAGCATGATCGCATTCTTACACACCAGACCAATCAACATGATTACCCCTAAAATCGTAAAGATATTTAAAGTATTATTGGTCAATGCCAATGCAAATAAAACTCCAATGAACGAAAGCGGAATAGCAAACAATACAACAAACGGGTGAACGAAACTGTCATACAATCCAACCATTACAAGGTAAACCAAAATAATAGCTGCTAATAATGCGATTCCTAAAGTACCAAATCCTTCAGATTGGTTCTCCTGGTCACCACCCCAGATGTAATTAACTCCTGTTGGCTTTTGCAATTTATCTAATTTTGCCTGCCATTGCTGAACAATTGTTCCTGCTGGTACCCCAACATTCTGACCTTGTACCGTTACAGAAGCTGTTTTATCTCTACGCTCTAATTTACTTGGTCCTGAACCTTCAGTAATGGTAGCAAATTGGTTTAATTTAATCTGCTGACCTGCGTTGTTTATGAAAATCAGGTTACTAACGTCTGTGATGTTTTTTCTATCAAATTCGTTGTATTTAATGTTGATATCATATTCGTATTCACCAGCTCTGTATTTACCATCAGTATTACCGCTATAAGCAGTCTGCATTGTTAAACCAACTGTTTGCAACGTCAATCCTAAAGCAGCCATTTTATCTCTGTCAACCTGAACGTTGATTTCCGGGTTTCCGTCCTCAACTGTTAATTTAATCTCCGTTGTTCCAGGAATGGTACGTAATTCAGCTTCAGCCATTTTTGCAAATTTCATGGCACTTTCTACGTTCGGACCTGTTACGATCAAACCTAAAGTCGCATCTTCTGCCGTTCCTAAGATACCTACAGGCACTGTTTTTACTTTAGCACCAACTAATATTTTCTCCAGTTTACGTTTTGTTTTAGCTGCATAAACGTTAGCATCATCCGTACGATCTTTTTGCTCGATCATTTTAACGTCGATCTCTGCTTTGTAAGCTGTAGCCTGCGCTGCTCCTAAACCTTCACTGGTTTGACCTACTGTTGTAATCTGACTGAAAACGTATTTTTCTCCTTTTAAGAAAGCTTCTGCTTTTTGCGTCATAAAGTTGGTTTGCTCCAACGAAGCATCTTTTGGCATCTCAATTTGTACTAAGAACTCACCACTATCAGATGATGCGAAGAACTCTCCTCCAATATAACCACCTCCCATTAACCAGAAGATTGTACCAAAGAACAATACCAAAATAACTCCCATCGTCTTAATATAGTGATCTAAACACCAGTTAAGTAAGTTCGATACCCAGTCAGTAAAACGAGTTAAGTAACTTTCAAATCCAAGAATAATTCTTCCAAAAAGGTTTTTACCTTCAATATGCTCCAATTTTCCAAAACGAGAAGACAACCACGGAATAATTGTAAACGAAGCCAATAATGAGAACATCGTAGAAATAATTACCGTAACACAGAATTGTGTAATAATGTTCGATACCAATCCGGTACTCATT
The DNA here is from genome assembly GCF_042686225.1 of Flavobacterium notoginsengisoli. NCBI lineage: Bacteria > Pseudomonadati > Bacteroidota > Flavobacteriia > Flavobacteriales > Flavobacteriaceae > Flavobacterium > Flavobacterium notoginsengisoli. The sequence goes on along the minus strand of NZ_JBHUOT010000011.1, from coordinate 133,913 downwards.
GCAATTGGTAAGAACACCACCACAATTACTAATGTAATCGAAGTTACGGTTGCACCAATCTCGGCAGTTCCGTCATAAGCGGCACGGATTCGGCTTTTACCCATCTCCATGTGTCGGTAAATGTTTTCCAATACCACAATCGCATCATCCACAAGAATACCAACTACAAGAGATAAACCAAGTAAAGACATTAAGTTAAGTGTATAACCTAACAAATAAATACCAATAAATGTTGCGATCAAAGAAGCAGGAATAGATACCATTACGATCAATGAGTTTCTAATACTGTGCAGGAAGAACAACATTACAAATGCTACCAGAATAACTGCAATTAACAAGTCATGTACAACAGAATCTGCTGCTTCAAGCGTAAATACAGTACTGTCTTTTGCAACTTCTAATTTTAACTGAACCGATTTATAATCCTGTTCTAAAGTTTTAACTGTTTTAATCAACTGCTCACTTACCGCAACGGCATTCGCATCCGATTGTTTTACAATTTGAAGTACAATGGCACTTTTTTGATCTACACGCGCGATTTTCTCTGCGATCTTTTGTGTATCCTGAACGTCAGCGATATCTCCTAAACGAACCTGAATTCCGTTTTGAGAAGAAACTACTAAGTTTCTTAATTCTTCAACGTTTTTATATTTACCCGCTAAACGGATTAAGATTTTTTGATTACGAGTCTGGATGTTACCCGTTGGGAAATCCAAGTTAGATGTCAAAATAGTCTGCTGAACCTGAGGAACTGAAAGTCCGTAACCCTGCATTTTTACAGCGTCAAGGTTTACCTGAATCTCACGCTCCTGACCACCAATAATGTTTACCTGAGCAACCCCTGATACACGAGATAAAATTGGAGCAATCTTTTTATCAATCAAATCGTAAAATTGTGCTTCGTCCATTTTACCATTCGCTCCTAGCGTCATAATTGGTAAATCACTCAAAGAGAATTTAGTTAATGACGGCGGATCGGCATCGTCTGGTAAATCACTCAAAATTGCGTTGATTTTACGCTGTGCATCGTTCATCGAAATATCAACATTCGCATTTGATGTCAATGTGATCGATACTACAGATAAACTCTCATAAGATTTCGAATCAATTTTCTTTATATTTTCCAGAGAGGCAATTGCATCCTCAATTTTTTTGGTAACAGTATTTTCAACCTCACTTGGAGAAGCTCCAGGATATACAGTTGAAACCGTAATTACGTTGGTTTCGAATTTCGGAATCAGCTCGTAGCCTAACTGGCTATAGCTGAACAATCCACCTAGAGTCAGAATTGTAAACAATACAATTACTAACGACGGACGTTTTATGGATATTTCGGCTAATTTCATATGTTTTTTTATTAAGTCCTTAGTTTTTTAGTTCCTAGTCCTTAGTTTTAATTCCTCGTTTTTTAATGTTACCTAATTCTAGGCACTAAAAAACTAAGGACTATGGACTAATTCCCTTAATAACTAATTACTCTTATTTAATAATTTCTACTGTATTTCCGTCTTGTAAGTTGATCTGACCTGTAGTAATTACTACATCTCCATCATTCAAACCATTAATGATTTCAACTTTATCTCCTAAAATTCTTCCCGCAACAACTTTTTTCAATTTTGCTACTTTATTTTCTACTACGAAGATTTCGTTACTGCTCACACTTCCAACAAAAGCATTTCTAGGAACCACTTTTAAGTTTTGTTTTTGGTTGTTTGAACCAAAGTTTGCTGTTCCGTACATACCTGCTTTTAAGTCATTATTAGCATTATTTGTAATTTCAATTTCAACAGGGAAGTTTAAAGAAGCATCTGCTTTTGCAGCGATAAATGTAATTTTTCCAGAGAATGTTTTATCAGGATAAACACTAGCAGTAATGTTTACTGTGTTTCCTAATTTTAAACTTGCTACCTGGCTTTCGTTTACTGTAACTGTTAATTTTAATTTAGAAACATTTACAATATCAAATAAAGCAGTTGCTGGCATTCCTGCTAAAATAGATCCCGGCTCAACATATTTTTTGTTGATGTATCCGTTAATTGGAGCTTTTACTCTTGTATCACCAACATTAATTTTAGCCTGAGTATAGTTAGACTGAGCATTTGTTAAAGCTAATTTTGCCTGATCTAATTGTTGTTTTGTAACACCACCGGTTTTAAAAGCATTCTCATATCTTGCATAATCAGATTTAGCATTTTGGTATGCTGCTTCAGCTGCCTGAGCATTTACATTGATTACGTCACCTCTTACTGTTAAAAGAGTTTGTCCCACTCTTACGTAATCACCTTCTTTTACTAAAACGCTGATCACTTTTCCGGATTTTTCAGCAGAGAAAGTTAATTCCTGAATTGGTGCAAAGTTTCCGTTTGCCGTAAAACCAAGATTTACATCTTCTGTTTTTACAGTTGCTACTTTTACAGAAACTGCAGCATTTTTTTCTGCTACAATGGCAGTTTTACCTTCATTTTCAGCCTTATTCTTATTTAAAATGTAGTTAATCCCGACAAGAGCCACGACTATGATTACGATTGTTATAATTATTTTTTTCATTGTAATAATTTGTTATTTAGTAAGAGATTTTAGTTCGCCTTTTGATTTAATTAGAGATATTTCGGCAATTTTATAATTTAAAACTGCTCTGGTGTAATTATTTTGAGCTTCAAGTGATGCATTTTCTGCGTCCAGCAAATCGGTTAAAGATGCTAGTCCCTGAAGATAATTGTTTTTGGTGTTGCTAAGAATTTCACTAGCTAAACGCATATTTTCTTGCTGATTCTGAATTGTCACCAAATTATTATCGATTTGTGCCATTGCATTTTTATAATCTAAATCAAGAGATAATTTAGTGTCTTTGATATCTTCCTGAAGAGATCTAATTTCGACATCTGCTTGTCTTACTTTTGCACGAGTACCAAAACCTGTAAAGATTGGTACGTGTAAGTTTAACCCAATTGCAGAGAAATCTGACCAATAAACTCCTTTTTCCGGTTTTGCAAACCAAGGAAATTCAGGACCTTGTCCGATATAATTGTAACCAGCAGTTAATGAAAGTGTAGGGTAATATCCTGCTTGCATTGCTTTTTTATTGTAAACCAAAAGCTCTTCTTGTTTTTTCAAAAGCAGATATTCTGTTCTGTTTTCGATATTTGGTTCTTGAGTTAAAGCAGCTGGGACTACTTCAAATTCTTCTTTTGGTAAAACGATTTGAGTTTCAATAGGCATACCCATATAAAATTTCAAAGCATTTTCCTGTAATGTAATTTGATTTTTTATCTGTTGGCGTTCTGTATCTATGTTAGACATTTTAACGACAATACGATCTAAGTCAATTTTTTTAGCCAAACCGTTATCAAACTGTCCTTTTACAATATCGCGAACTTTGGTAGTGTTTACATAATTACTATCCAAAAGCATCAGTCTTTCCTGCTGAACATATACAGAATAATAGTTATTCGCAACTCTCTCAATAACTTGCTCTTCTGTCAATTGATCGTTTATTTGATAAAACTCACGAGTAGATTTTGCTGCTTTTAATCCCGTAAAAACAGATTGATCAAAAATGGCCTGAGTTAAAGAAAGTCCTGCAGTCGAAGTCCAAGTCTGACCAAATGCTGCCTGGATTGTAGTTCCCGGCTGACCAAAACCTGCTCCATCAATAACCGTAGTCTGAATAATTGGATTGTATGTTAAGTTTCCGTTCGCAGAGATTTGCGGTAACGCTCTTGAACGTACTTCCTGAATTTTATATTCGCTGTTTTCAACCTGAAGTTTTGCTTTTTTCGCATCAGCTTTATTTTGAAGCGCATAATTGACCGCGTCTTTCAGAGTTAAAGTAGTGGTTTGTGCGGCGGCAGATAAGCCTATTGTACACAAAACTATAAGAAAGATTCTTTTCATAAGTGTTACTATTTATTAAATTTGAGATGAGACCGTCATTGTTTCTTTTACCCTCACACAGAAAAATGACGATTAATTTTGGAATGGTTAATTATTGATTCTTTTTAATTGCTTTTCTAACTCCTCGACTCCTTTTTCAGTAGCCATTGCACGAGTATGGTATTCTAATGCTTCTAATTCTATTCTTTGTGCTTCACTTTCAGAAACCGTATTTTCATTAATATGAAAAATTAGTGTGTAATAAAACTTCACATACACTTCTACATTCAAATCACTTCTGTAAAGTCCTTCTCGAATTCCTTTATCAATATTATCTTTAAAACACTGTGTACATTGATCTATTTCTATTGAAAGGATATTTTGGTAAATCTCAGGATAATGTTTTTTCAGCTGGTAAATTGGAGAAGTATCAATATTATTTTTAAACATATCTCGAAACATTTCCCTAATTTCAAAATTCTCATGAATCGCATTGTAATTCTTAGCTATAATGGTGTCCATAATTTCGTGAACCTGGCTATGAACCATTGAAGTACTCTCTTCAATCAAAACTTCTTTATTACAGAAATATTTGTAAATCGTTTTCTTTGAAATACACATTTCTCCTGCAATATCATCCATTGTAACACTCTTAAAACCAAGCTTTAAAAAAAGTTCACTTGCTTTTGCTATTATTTTCTCTTTCATTTTAATTCTCTCAATTCTCTTACAAATATAGTTAGGAAACTAAAATCTAAAAAAATAGTTTCCATGATATTTGTAATAATTTTACATTAAATTAATAATTATGTAAGATTTATATGCTAAATTCCAGATTAGCGATTAATTTGATATCTTTTCCAAGAGCCAGACCTCCATTGTGATGAAATGAATTATAGTCTAACCCAAAGTCCTGACGTTTGATATCGCCTTTAATTTCGAAAGCCACTTTTTTCTCTCCGTTATACGTATTTACTCCAATAAATTCTGCATCAAGTTCAACCACTCGTGTTACATCTTTTATCGTTAGATCTCCTTTGAAGAAATTAATATTGTTATTTATCTTTTGAAATGAAGTCGATTTAAAACTAATGATAGGATGTTCATCTACATCAAAAAAATCCTGAAGCTGTAAATTAGTATCAATTTGTTGAAAGCTTTCGGTTTTATTATTAATATCCAGTGAAAATTCAACCGAAGCATCTTCAATTTCATTATCTTCAAGACTCACATAACCGCCAAATTTGTTTGTTGTTCCTCCCAAATAAGCAATTATCGAATGTCTCATTTTAATTAAAACATCTGATTGTGTAGAATCTAAGGTCCATGTTGTTTTCATAAATAACTGATTTTAATGAGTTTATAATATCTCAAAATCGATATGGAAACTTTTACAGTGTTCTTAGTTTCCATTCAACGCTGCAAATATAAACAGGAAACTATAAATACCAAAAAAGTTTCCAAGTTTTTTTCAAAAAAAATTAACAAATTCATTCTTAGCTCCTTTCGCGTAAATATTTTAAGTTTTTAAAGCATTTAAAATTTAGAAACCAATAATTCATAATTGAATTGTATCTTTGAAGCTCGTAAATCAGAATTTCATTTTATGCACGATATTAGTCAGTACCAGGATTTTTTTATTGATTATTTAAAAAAACAAAACATTCATAAAGAACCTGTAAACCTCTATGAGCCGATCGAATATATTTTAGGACTTGGAGGAAAACGCATCCGTCCCGTCTTAACTTTAATGGCCGCAGAAGTTTTTGATACTGATTATTCCGTTGCCCTTCCCGCAGCTATGGCTGTAGAGGTTTTTCATAATTTCTCACTTGTTCATGATGATATAATGGATGATGCGCCTTTGCGAAGAGGACAAGTAACGGTTCACGAAAAATGGAATCTAAATACCGGAATTCTTTCCGGAGATGCCATGCTGATTTTGGCTTATCAATACTTTGAACAATACGAACCAAATGTCTTTAGAAATCTAGCAAAATTATTCAGCAAAACCGCTCTTGAAGTTTGCGAAGGGCAGCAATGGGACGTAGATTTTGAAACTCGTAAAGATGTTACAATCCCTGAATATCTTAAAATGATTGAATACAAAACAGCTGTTTTAGTTGCCGCCGCCATGAAAATGGGCGCGATTGTAGCCAAAACATCTGAAAATGAAGCCGATTTAATTTATGATTTCGGATTAAACTTAGGCTTAGCTTTCCAGTTACAAGATGATTATCTGGATGCTTTTGGAGACCCGGAAACTTTTGGAAAACAAGTTGGTGGCGATATTATTGAAAACAAAAAAACCTATTTATACCTAAAAGCTTTGGAGTTTTCTTCTAAAGAAAAAGCTTCAGAACTAGAGCAGTTATTTACTTTGCAATTAGAAAATAATACTGAAAAGATAGAAACTGCAAAAGCTATTTTCAACGAATCAGGAGCTTCAAAAACAACACAAGATGCTATCGAAATGTATACTTTAAAAGCTTTTGAAACTTTAGAAAAAATGGAAATTAATGCCGAAAAGAAAGACGTCTTAAGAACTTTCGGCGAAAATTTAATGGGACGTAAAGTTTAGTGTTCAGTTTTCAGTGTCAGTATTCAGTAAATCTACAATCTAAAGTCTAAAATCTAAAATAATTATGTTTGTAGCACCCGTAAATACCGAATCATTATTAGCGCAAGCGCAGGCAGAGACTTTATATCTAAACTTAATTGAGCAGATTAATAAAGATTTTAATCTGGCTAATGAAGGAATCGATTTTCCGTTAAGCATTTCTCCTGAAGAATTAAAAATTCAGCTTCACGAAAAAATCTACAGAATGATTCAGTACAAATTTGCTGAATATTTGAATCTGCTTTACATTATTGATGTTCCTGAAAACGAAATCAAACAACTTGATGGATCAGATTTGGTAATTCTTGCCGAGCAAGTTGCGTTTTTGATTTTAAAAAGAGAATGGCAGAAGGTTTGGTTTCGTAATTATTATAAATAGAGGCATCAAAACACTAAGCTCCTAAGGTTTTTTCTTGCTGAATGCCAAATAGCTCTCTCATAAACAAACTTATCTTCCAGCAGTCATCAATATTTTCATTATCAAAACATGCCCAATAATAGATTGTATATTGATGAATAGTAAAATTGTCTTCCAGTAAATGCTTTATTATACTTAAATATTCTTCAAAAAGTTTATCTGTATTCAAATCTTCAGTCGCTTGAATAATAGCTTCCATAAGAACAAACTTCTCATCATCATCTGTTAACTTCCTGTAATAACTAATATATTTATCTATTTCATTTGGACTGGCAACTTCATAAGGCCAATCCTGCATCCAATCCTCATATGGCATATTCAACTCTTTAACCAGCTTTTGAATCGCCTTTGCTGTACCGCATCTAAATTCAGGTTCTATCATAAAAAATATTAAAAAACTTAGCATCTCAGCCCCAATAACTATCGGGGTAGCAACTTAGATTAAAAATACACTCTCACAAAAGGCATAAATCCAGATCCGTAAAGGCTTTTATTAGGATTATACAAAACGTCGTAACGAGCTCCAATCGTCACACTTCCAGTTCTGTAACCTGCGCCTAGATATAAAGCAGTGTTCCAATAACTATCAGAAAAAGCGGGTCTGTTTATATTGGAATCATATCTTGTATCTATTCGCACTTGTTCTAATTCAGCAGATAATTGAATTTCAGGAATAGGATTTACGAGCCCAATTAAGCTTCCGCCATAAACGTACGATTCATAGTAATTCTTTGAACTTAAGTAACCAAATTGTAAACCAACACCAACGGCAACAATTTCGTTAACATTGTAAATAGCACTTGGCATTACAGAAATGTCTGTATAACCAGAACCAATTCCTAAACCGAGACCTCCTCCAAATTGAACTTTTTCCCAGAAGTGATTGCTGTTATCTATGACATACTTTTGCTGCCCCGATACATTCGTTGAAAATAAAACAGCCAAAATCACAAAAAAGAAATTGAAAACGATTGAAATTTGATTTTTCTTCATAGTTAACGTTTATTTTAACAAATTTTTACGTAAAAGTACGTAAAAAAAAGATTTAAATAAATGTGATTGTTGTACTTTTGCCTTTCTATATAACAAAAAGTATATTCACTCATATTATGGATAGGTTTTCATTTTTAAACGCAGCGCATACCGAGTTTTTTGCACAATTATACGATCAATATTTAGTTAACCCAGACAGCGTTGAGCCTAGCTGGAGAAGTTTCTTTCAAGGTTTCGACTTTGGACAAACAACTTATAACGACGAAAATCCAGTGCAAACCATCGTTGAGTACGTGACTAGCGACAACACAGATTATAGTCAAGTTTCTGAAAAACTAAAAAAAGAATTCAACGTTCTTAAATTAATTGACGGATACCGTACGCGCGGACATTTATTCACGAAAACAAATCCAGTTCGTGACCGTAGAACTTCATCTCCAACATTGGATATCGAAAACTTCGGGCTATCTACAGCTGATCTTTCAACTGTTTTTGATGCTGCTCAAACTATCGGATTAGCACCATCTTCTTTACAAGATATCGTAAATCGTCTTAAAGCTATTTACTGCCAGCATATTGGTATTGAATATATGTATATTAGAAATCCTGGCGTTGTAAAATGGATTCAGGATAAATTAGCTGTAAATGTTAATCAGCCAAATTTCTCTTCAGCAGAAAAGAAAACTATTTTAGACAAATTAAATGAAGCTGTATCTTTTGAGAATTTCCTTCATACTAAATATGTTGGACAAAAACGTTTCTCATTAGAAGGTGGAGAATCTATCATACCGGCTCTTGATGCTTTGATCGAGCAAGCTGCTGAAAAAGGTGTAGAACAATTCGTAATGGGAATGGCTCACCGTGGTCGTTTGAACGTTTTGGCAAACATCTTCGGAAAATCTACTCAGGATATTTTTGGTGAGTTTGACGGAAAAGATTACGATCAGGAATATTTTGATGGTGACGTAAAATACCACTTAGGTCTTACGGCTGACAGAAAAACAAGATCCGGAAAAAGCATTAACATCAATTTGGCACCAAACCCTTCTCACTTAGAAACAGTTGGAGCTGTAATTGAAGGTATCACAAGAGCAAAACAAGATAAATATTTTGCTGACGATTTCTCTAAAGTATTGCCAATCGCCGTTCACGGAGATGCTGCAATCGCAGGTCAGGGTATTTTGTATGAAATCATTCAAATGGCACAACTTGACGGTTACAAAACTGGAGGAACAATCCACATTGTAATCAACAATCAGGTTGGATTTACAACTAACTATTTAGACGCTCGTTCATCTACATATTGTACAGACGTTGCTAAAGTAACTTTATCTCCAGTATTACACGTAAATGCTGACGATGCTGAGGCTGTTGTACACGCTGTATCTTTTGCATTAGATTACAGAATGCAATTTGGACGTGACGTATTTATTGACTTATTAGGGTATAGAAAATACGGACACAACGAAGGTGACGAACCTCGTTTCACACAGCCGGTTTTATATAAAATCATTGCTAAACATAAAAACCCAAGAGACATCTACGCTGAGAAATTATTATCTGAAGGCGTAATCGATGCATCTTATGTAAACGGTTTAGAAAAACAATACAAATCTGCTTTAGAAGAAAACCTAGAAGCTTCTCGTAAAAAAGATTTGACTATCATTACACCATTCATGAAAAACGAATGGGAAGGATTTGTTCAGGTAACTGATACACAAATGCTTCAAAAAGTAGATACTACTTTCGCTAAAGAAGGTTTAGATTCTATCATCAACACCATTTCAACTTTACCATCTGACAAAAAGTTCATTAATAAAATAACTAAAATTGTTACAGACAGAAAAGTTGGATACGATAACAATACTCTTGACTGGGGAACTGCAGAAGCATTAGCTTACGGATCTCTTTTAACTGAAGGATTTGATGTTCGTATTTCTGGTCAGGATGTTGAGCGTGGTACATTCTCTCACCGTCATGCAGTTGTTAAAGTTGAAGATTCTGAAGAAGAAGTTATTCTTTTAGATGCAATCGAAAACAAAAAAGGAAAATTCGGAGTATTCAACTCTCTTTTATCTGAATATGGAGTTTTAGGTTTTGATTACGGATATGCATTAGCAAACCCAAAAGCCTTAACCATCTGGGAAGCACAGTTTGGAGATTTCTCTAACGGAGCTCAAATCATGATTGATCAATATATTTCTTGTGGAGAAGACAAATGGAACAACCAAAATGGTATCGTTTTATTATTGCCTCACGGATACGAAGGTCAAGGTGCTGAACACTCTTCTGCAAGAATGGAACGTTACTTACAACTTTGTGCAAGACATAATATGTATGTTGCAGACTGTACAACTCCAGCAAACTTCTTCCACTTGTTGAGAAGACAAATGAAAACAAACTTCCGTAAACCATTGGTTGTTTTCTCTCCAAAAAGTTTGTTGCGTGATCCAAGATGCGTATCAACAGTTGAGGAATTAGCAACTGGAAGTTTCCAAGAAACAATTGACGATAATACAGTAGATAAAAAGAAAGTAAAAACTTTAGTTTTCTGTACTGGTAAATTCTATTATGATATTGTGGCTGAAAGAGAAAACAACGGAAGAAATGACGTTGCAGTTGTTCGTATCGAGCAATTATTTCCTTTCCCTGTTGAGCAGATTAAAGAAATCATTGCAAAATATCCAAATGCCGATGATTATGTTTGGGCGCAAGAAGAGCCTAAAAACATGGGAGCTTACAGCTTTATGTTAATGAACTTTGATCTTGTTAAATGGAGATTAGCTTCATTAAAAGCATACTCTGCTCCTGCATCAGGAAGTTACACACGTGCAAAACGTCGTCACGCAGATGCAATTAGAATGGTATTCGATAAAAATTTATTCAGATAATAAAAAAATGTTTCCAGTTTCAATCCCGATAGCTATCGGGATTGAAACCATAAAAACCTTAAACAAAAAATAAGATGATTTTAGAAATGAAAGTCCCATCACCAGGGGAGTCAATAAAAGAAGTTGAGATTGCAACTTGGTTAGTAAAAGACGGAGATTATGTAGAAAAAGATCAAGCAATTGCTGAAGTTGATTCAGATAAAGCTACTCTTGAATTACCTGCTGAAATGAGTGGTGTAATTACACTAAAAGCTGAAGAAGGTGATACAGTAGCAGTTGGCGCTGTAGTTTGTTTAATTGATACAGATGCTGCAAAACCAGCAGGCGATGCAACAGCAGCTCCGGCAGCTGAGGCTCCAAAAGCGGAAGCTCCGAAAGCAGAAGTAAAAGCTGAGGCTCCAAAAGCAGAACCAGTTCAGGCTCCGGCAGCTACAAGTTATGCAGCTGGAACTCCATCTCCTGCAGCAAGAAAAATATTAGACGAAAAAAATATTGCTCCAGCAACAGTTTCAGGAACTGGAAAAGGAGGAAGAATCACTAAAGATGATGCTGTAAATGCAGTACCTTCTATGGGAACTCCAACTGGTGGAAGCCGTGGAACTGAGCGTACAAAATTATCTATGTTACGTCGTAAAGTAGCAGAAAGATTAGTTTCAGCTAAAAATGAAACAGCTATGTTGACTACTTTTAACGAAGTAAACATGACTCCTATTAACCAAATTCGTAACGAATACAAAGATGCTTTCAAAGCTAAACATGGTGGTTTAGGTTTAGGTTTCATGTCATTCTTTACAAAAGCAGTTACAAGAGCTTTACAATTATATCCGGATGTTAACTCAATGATGGATGGTGATTACAAAATCGCTTACGATTTTGCTGACATCTCAATCGCAGTTTCTGGACCAAAAGGATTAATGGTTCCTGTTGTTCGTAATGCTGAATTATTAACTTTCCGTGGAATTGAAGCTGAAATCAAAAGATTAGCTTTAAGAGCTCGTGACGGTCAAATTACAGTGGACGACATGACTGGAGGAACTTTCACAATCACAAACGGTGGTGTTTTCGGAAGTATGTTATCTACTCCAATCATCAACCCTCCTCAGTCAGGAATCTTAGGAATGCACAACATTATCGAGCGTCCAATCGCTGTAAACGGAAAAGTGGAAATCCACCCAATGATGTACGTTGCTCTTTCTTACGATCACAGAATTATCGACGGACGTGAGTCGGTTGGTTTTTTGGTTGCCGTTAAAGAAGCTTTAGAAAATCCAGTAGAATTATTAATGAATGGCGATGCTAAACGTGCTTTAGAATTGTAATTGTAATAATTTTCAACAATACTTAAAAACCTGTTCATCAATTTGAACAGGTTTTTTTTCTTAATACTGTCTTAATTTTAGCTTAAGCTGTTAATTTTTTACATAAACTTAAATTTTACCCTCTGAAAAAAATTTTATTTAGAATAAATAAGGATAACTTGCATTATTAGCAATCAACAACTACATTTGCGCTATTAAAATCAATTCTAAATAAAAATGAAATATAGATTTACCATTTCCTTTTTAAGTTTTTGCTTTGCTGTATTGACCAGCGTATCAGCTTTAGCTCAGGAAAAAGCAACTATTAAAGGTCAAATCAGTTTAACAAATAATCAGGCTGCAGATAATGTTTCTGTAGTATTGAAAGGAACAAAAATAGGAACTAGTACAGATGCAAATGGTTTCTATGAAATTAAAAATATTAAACCTGGAAACTACGTAATCAAAGTTTCTGGAATTGGTTATTCTTCTAAAGAAAAAAGCGTTAGCCTTAACAGCGGCGACTCAATTATTGAGGATTTTAGAATTAGTGAAAATTCTCAGGAATTAAATGAAATTGTAGTTAATGGAAACAGAAAAAATCCATTAGCCCGTAAAGAAACACAACAAGTATCAAGATTGCCTCTTAAAAATCTTGAAAACCCACAAGTTTATACCACTATTACTGCTGAACTTTTAAAAGAGCAAGTAGTTACTAATATTGATGACGCTCTTAAAAATGCACCAGGATTAACACCTCTTTGGGCTTCTACAGGACGTGGAGGTGACGGAGCAGGATATTTCTCTTTAAGAGGATTTGCCGTTCAGCCAACTATGATCAACGGATTACCAGGATTATCTAACGGCGGTTTAGATCCTGCTAATATTGATAAAATTGAAGTAATTAAAGGACCTTCTGGAACTTTATTTGGAAGTAGTTTAATCTCTTACGGAGGTTTAATCAACCTGACTACTAAAAAACCTTACGATCATTTTGGCGGTGAAGTTAGCTATACTGCAGGAAGCAACGGTTTAAACAGAGTTACTGCTGACGTAAACACTCCACTAGATGACGAACACAAAATCAACTTTCGTGTAAATACCGCTTACCACACCGAAAATAGTTTTCAAGATGCCGGATTGAAAAAATCATTCTTTTTCGCACCATCATTATCTTACCAGGTGAATGACAAACTTTCGTTTTTCATTAATACAGAATTCATGAACAATAAACAGACAAATGCTACTATGTTATTTTTAGATAGAGGTTCTGTATTAAGAGTTCACAATATGAATGAATTAGGTTATGATAACAAACGTTCTTACACTAGTAACGAGTTGTTAATTGAAACTCCTTCATACAACTTACAAGCTCAGATGAATTACAAGTTTAATGATCAGTGGTCTTCTCAAACTGTAGTTTCAAGAGGGTCGTCTTCATCTGATGGATATTACAGCTACTTATATGAAAGCACAAGTAGTCCTACTTATTCAGGAGTTACGCAAGGAATTATTTTAGGACGTTCTATGAATTACCAAAATTCAACAACGTTAACAACAGACATCCAACAAAACTTTATTGGTGATTTCAAAATCGGAAACATGAGAAACAGAATTGTTGCCGGTTTAGATTATTTCAATAGAGGTATGATTGACAATAGCTCTAACTATGTAGCCAATGGTGTTGTATATATTGGAAATCTTGATGTAAAAACTGTAAATGAAGAAGTTTTCAAAATAACAAACCCAGCAGATTATATCACGAATAACGATAGTGGTAATTTAACTAAAGCTGGTACTGATGCCCTAATCGCTAACGCAGGAATTAGTGTAAACAGAACAAAACAAGAAGTGTATAGCGCTTACGTTTCTGATGTATTTAACTTTACCCCTGCTTTATCTGCAATGGCAAGTTTACGTGTTGACCGTTTTGTAACTGCTGGAAATGTAGCAACAAAAGATGACGATTATAACCAAACTGCTTTTTCTCCTAAATTTGGTTTAGTGTACCAGCCAATTCTTGATAAAGTTTCGATTTTTGCTAATTATATGGATGGCTTTGCTAATTCTGCTCCTGTAACAGAGATTTTAGCAGACGGAAGTACACGTCCAAGAACTTTTGGACCAGAACACGCTAACCAATTCGAAGTTGGAACAAAATTAAATTTATTTAAAGATAAATTTTACGCTACATTCAGCTACTACGATATTCAAGTTAAAGATCAGGTATATGTAATTTATGGAGCAACAACTCAAACAGCTTTCCAGGATGGAGCTCAAAGAAACAAAGGTTTTGAAGCAGAATTCGTTTCAAGCCCAATTACAGGTTTAAACATTGTTGCAGGTTATAGCTATGTTGATGCTGTATTAAATGCTGGAGATCCTTCATTTGTAGGACAAAGACCAGAAAGTTCAGGGCCAAGAAATTTAGCAAATCTTTGGGCTAGTTATAAATTCCAAGAAGGAGATTTACAAGGTTTTGGTTTAGGTTTTGGAGGAAACTATGCCGACAAAAACTATATTATGAACAGAAATCTTGTTGGTAAGTTTTCATTACCTTCTTACACTGTATTAAATTCTTCTATTTTTTACGGAACAGAAAAATACACTTTGACGTTAAAATTAGATAATATTGCTAATGTTGATACTTACGATGGTTGGTCAACAATTCATCCAAGAAATATGAGAACTGTTTCGGCAAACTTCTCTTATAGATTCTAATAAAAAACCATTAAAAACACCTTTCCTGTAAAGAAAGGTGTTTTTTAAATTTTAAAGATTATGATTACCATTGCCAGTCTTTTTGTTTTTCTAGCTTTCTATACTCTTTATTACACTTCAAAAAGAGCAGTCTTATCGTATGATTTAGGTTTTGAAAAATGGATGAAGAAAAATCCAAAACCAACTAAAATTATCGGATTAGGATTACTAACAACTGCTTATATAATGTGGCTCTTTACACAATCTCTAGGTTGCGGTACGCTACTATTTTTCATTCAGTTAATGACAATTGGAAGTTTAATTATTATTCTTGCTCCTTTAAAGAAGGTAAACAGTAAAGCCCTTTTGGTTTTGCTGCTTTTTGTAGCTTTACTAGAATTTTACTATCACTAACATCATTTTTATATTACGATATGCCAGCAAATCCAAAATATTTAAATCCCTCTATTGGTGCTCGTTTTACCAAGATTACCGCTGCCATTTTAGGAGGATACTTTGTATCTGTTACTTTTCATTTAGCATTAGCAGCTTGGTTTAATCGTGCAGATGTACTAATCACTATGGCTTTTACTGGTTTTATAGTTTGGGTCGCCTTAATGGTTATTGCATTTTTAGCTAAAAGCGGCTGGAAAATATGGGGAATCTACATATTGCTGAGTTTGCTTTTTTGTCTTTTTATTTATCTTGGTCAAACCTATAATCATACTGCTCAATAATAGTTATGAACAACCGTCATTATAATATCTACTTTCATACTCATACTGTCAGCGGTATCGTTATCAGCGTAGCTTTATTTGTAATTTTCTTTGCCGGGTCTTTTTCTTTTTTTAGAGATGAAATCATCAATTGGGAAAGAAGTGAATCAACAGCAATCACGAGAGAAATCCATTTAGACTACGATAAAGCACTAAAGCATTTGGATGAAAAATATGTTTTGCATGGAAGAAACATAACAATCTCCAAACCTTCTATAGAAGAAAGAGTTGGCGTTTATATGGAAGGAACCAAAGACACTTTGGCTCCAGCCAAACAAAAAGAAGGACAGTATTTCTATTTAAATCCTAAAAATTTTAAAACTTTTACCTACGAAGAATCTTATTCTCTTGGGGAACTTTTATATCGTTTGCATTTCTTTGCCCAGATTCCGTATCCTGTTGGATATTATCTTTCTGGTTTTGTAGCGTTGTTTTTCTTATTTGCAATTATAACTGGTGTATTATTGCATTGGAACAAAATTGTTTCTAATTTTTATATTTTCCGTCCAAAAGAAAAATTAAAAACACTTTGGACTGATGCACATACGGCATTAGGAATGATTGGTTTACCTTTTCAGTTTGTTTATGCTGTTACTGGAGCCTTTTTTATGATTAAGCTGTTGATTGTAGCGCCAGCTGTAATGGCATTATACAATAACGATCAGAGTAAATTATATAAAGAATTAGAATACACAGATCCTGACTATAAATTTGAAAATAAAAAACTAGCTACTCCATTTAATATCGACGAACTGGTTGCCAAAACAAAAAAGAACTGGAATGATTTTGAAATTACACGTGTTTTTATTCAAAATTACGGCGATACCAATATGCATGTTTTAGTTGAAGGAGAACTTTTAAGCCAGAAAAAATTTACTGGAATCGGGAAAGTAGTTTATCGAATTGCTGATGGAAAAGAGATCGCTAAAAAAGATCCTATTTCTCAAACCAGCTATTTAGATGTTGTCAAAAATGTTTTATACCGAATACATTTTGGCGATTACGGCGGATATGCTTTAAAAATAATAAGCTTTATTTTAGGAATTATAACTTGTTTTGTAATCATTTCAGGAGTTATGATTTGGCTGGTTGCCAGAGACAAAAAGAACATGCCTGAAAAGAAAAGACGCTTCAACAATGCCGTTGTTCGTATTTACCTAGCAATTTGTTTGAGTATGTATCCAATTACTGCTTTAGCTTTTATCGGCAGTAAGATTTTCTATCCTTTAAGCCAGGCAAATCTATTCAGACTTTATTTCGGCGGATGGTTATTGCTGACAATATTTTTTATCATTAAAAAGAATGATGGCTTTACCAATAAATTCTGCTTGATTTCTGGAAGTATTTTAGGTTTCTTAATCCCAATCACAAATGGAATTGTTTCTGGAGACTGGTTTTGGACATCGTTTATGCACAACAAAATTCAGATTTTCTTTATTGATGTTTTCTGGATTTTCCTGGCTTCAATTTCCTTATATGTTGCCTATAATTTAAAACCTAAAAAAGTAGTTTCTTAAAAAGAACTCAACATACTCCAATTAGTTTCTCGCCACAAAGACGCAAAGACACTAAATTTTTTTAATCTCACAAAGACGTTAAATCCAGAAATTATAAAATAATCTTTGGACTTAGTTCCTTTGTGAGATTTATATTTTTCATTCAAAAAAAGACATAAAAAAACCGCTTATTAAAAGCGGTTCTTTTATGATTTTCGAAACTTTTATCAGTTTCTGTTTGCTAAAGCATTTTTCTGTAAGTTTTTAACTGAACTAACTTTGTTATCTACATAAGCAACTTCTTTCAAGCTGTTTTCATTAAAATAGATCCAATTTCCAGTTTTTAGTCCGTCTGTGTACTCTCCAACGGTTTTTTTATTTCCATTTTCATCATAAGATACCCAGATACCGTCCAATTTTCCATCCTTAAAAAAGCCTTCCTGCTGTATTTTGCCATTCTCATAATAGTAAGTTGCTTTTACTTTATTTCCAACAGCTTCTAATTCAGGTTTACCTTCTTGTGCTGTTAAAATTCCAGAGAATAACACAGCCGCTAAAATCACACACTTTTTCATATCGTCAGGTATTAAATGTTATTGAATGTTACTAAATTGTTATCAAATATAGTTAATAGTTTACATTAAAAAAACTTTTACTTAACAATTTGGTAACATTACCTAAAAACTTAACATTGGAAAATTACCAGAAATAAAAAAACCAGCGCTGAAGCACTGGTTTTACTCATATTTTAGAAAAAACTAACTTTTACGATAACGATATAAATTTCGTAAATAAATTAGTTCAATAAAGCACTTAATTGTTTATCTAATTCAGGATCAGAAGGTCTTGGAGCTTCAGACTTTACAACATTTCCTTGCGGATCAATTAAAATAAATCTCGGAATTCCTGTTACACCATAATTTACTACAAACTCAGATTCCCAATCTTTATCAGCAAAAAGCTGTACACCACCTAAATGTTTATCCGTTACAAATTTTTTCCATTTTTCGTTATCTTTTAACTTATCTATAGAAATACTCACAAACTCAATATTTTTTCCGTGGTATTTCTCTTCCATTTTTTGCAGATAAGGAATTTCAGCTCTACATGGCGCACACCAAGTTGCCCAAAGATCGATGTAAACATATTTTCCTTTTAAGTCAGAAAGTTTTGTTTTTCCGCCTTTAAAATTTTCGTAGTCAAAATTTGGAGAAGCTTTTCCAACCATTTTATTTGCTTTTGCCGCTCTTTCATATTCTTCAGCAGCGTATTTATTGAAACCTTCAATACTGCGTCTTAATGCAATTTTAAATTCCGGATCTAAATCACCTTTTTCAAGGCTTTCAGTATCTGCTTTCAATTTAGCATCCAATAGAGCAGTAAATTCTCCGCTTTCTTTTGAAAAAGCATCTTTTTGAAAACTTTCATCTTTTAATGCCTGTTGCGCTAAAAAGTTACTTTCGTTTACACCTTTACCTTTATATACAATAGTCTCGTCAAATTCTTTCGCATTCATGGTCAAATTCACTTCTGAATTTGGCTTTAAATACAAGTTTGAAGATTCTGTTCCGTCAGAAAACATGTAAAATCCTTTTGGAGCATCAAAAGTGGCTGCAAATACCTCTTTTTTATTTATTGGAATTACTTGTTTGAAATTATCCTTTCCTCTAATCACTAAAGTATCGCTGTTTCTATTTGCGATTTTAGCCGTGAATTTAATTGCATCCTTACTTTGTCCGATAACGCCCAAAGCATTAAAAATTACCAAACCTGCAACAAAAAGTTTTTTCATAGGTATTATTATTAGTTTTTTTAGTGATTCAAAACTAAAGAATTTAAAGCTTCCTAATTTAAGAATTAACAAAATATTTAAAATTCTATACATCAAGTTTATCACTTTACTATATTATCTTGAATTTTGTATTTACTTTTGCAGTCTAAAATTGAGATTATGTATAGAAGTCATAATTGCGGCGAATTAAACGCTTCAAATATTAATACCGAAGTTACACTTGCGGGCTGGGTTCAAAAATCACGTGATAAAGGATTTATGAATTGGGTCGATTTACGCGACCGTTATGGAATTACACAACTTATTTTCGACGAAAGTCGTACTGATAAAACTGTTTTTGAATTGTCAAAAACTCTGGGAAGAGAATTTGTAATTCAGGTTAAAGGAACCGTTATTGAGCGTGAAGCTAAAAACAAGAATATTCCAACAGGTGAAATCGAAATTTTAGTTTCTGAATTAACGATTTTAAATACTGCTTTAACTCCTCCGTTTACAATTGAAGATGAAACTGATGGTGGTGAAGATATCAGAATGAAATACCGTTATTTGGATATCCGAAGAAATCCGGTAAAAAACAGTTTATTGTTCCGTCACAAAGTAGCGATGGAAGTTCGTAAATATCTATCTGATTTAGATTTCTGCGAAGTTGAAACACCTTACTTAATAAAATCTACTCCGGAAGGAGCGAGAGATTTCGTTGTTCCAAGCCGAATGAACGAAGGACAATTTTACGCATTACCACAATCTCCACAAACTTTCAAACAATTATTGATGGTGGGCGGAATGGATAAATATTTCCAAATTGTGAAATGTTTCCGTGACGAAGATTTACGTGCAGACCGTCAGCCAGAGTTTACTCAGATTGACTGCGAAATGGCATTTGTGGAACAAGAAGACATTTTGAATGTTTTTGAAGGTTTGACAAGACATTTATTAAAAGAAATTAAAGGCATTGAAGTAGAGAAATTCCCAAGAATTACTTACGACTATGCTATGAAAACATACGGAAATGACAAACCGGACATTCGTTTCGGAATGAAATTTGGTGAATTAAACGAATTTGCACAACACAAAGAATTCCTGGTTTTTAATTCAGCTGAATTAGTTGTCGGAATCGCTGTTCCCGGAGCAGGAAATTACACCCGTAAAGAAATCGACGGATTAATTGACTGGGTAAAACGTCCACAAGTTGGTGCATCCGGAATGGTGTATGTAAAATGTAATGAAGACGGAACATACAAATCATCTGTAGACAAATTCTACGACAATGATGATTTAGCAAAATGGGCAAAAGCAACAGAAGCCAATCCTGGTGATATGATTTTTGTTCTTTCTGGTCCGGCTAATAAAACACGCGCGCAATTATCTGCGTTACGTATGGAATTGGCAACCCGTTTAGGATTACGTAAACCAGAAGAATTTGCTCCATTATGGGTTGTAGACTTCCCATTATTGGAACTTGACGAAGAAAGCGGTCGCTACCACGCAATGCACCACCCATTTACGTCTCCAAAACCAGAAGACATGTCTTTGTTAGAAACAGAACCAGGAAAAGTTCGTGCAAATGCTTACGATATGGTTTTAAACGGAAACGAAATTGGAGGAGGCTCTATTCGTATTCACGATAAAGCGACGCAACAGTTAATGTTTAAATATTTAGGATTTACTGAAGAAGAAGCAAAAGCTCAATTTGGTTTCTTAATGGATGCTTTCCAGTTCGGAGCACCACCTCACGGAGGATTAGCATTTGGTTTGGACAGATTAGTTGCGATTTTAGGAGGTCAGGAAACAATTAGAGATTTTATCGCTTTCCCAAAAAACAATTCCGGACGTGATGTTATGATTGATGCTCCTGCAGCAATCGATGAGGCACAATTAAAAGAATTACACATTAAAATTGACTCTATCTAAGATAATATTTCTTAAAAAAAACTAAAAAGCGGCTAAAAAACTTCAGCCGCTTTTTTTATATCAAAAAATGAAGAATTAATCCTAAATTATTCATTTTTCGCAAAATGAAATTCTTACAAATTGCCTTTTTTAATATTCTTACAATTAATGATTCTCAATTTATCGTATTTCATATAAAATTTGACGCAATAAACCACGTAAAAACACTGGAAATCAATAATTTTTACAAAAAATTAACACCCTTGTGTCTTTTGTATGAATTTATATGTTACATTTGCTTTATTATAAATTATTATTACAATTACAATGCGTACAGGTACAGTAAAATTTTTCAATGAATCTAAAGGTTATGGATTCATTACAGACGAAGAAACAGGAAAGGATATCTTCGTTCACGCTTCAGGAATTAACGCGGAAGAATTACGCGAAGGTGACCGTGTAAGCTATGAAGAAGAAGAAGGAAGAAAAGGGAAAGTTGCTGCTAAAGTAGCAGTAATCTAAGAAAAATATAGCAATTTATTTTTTTTGCCTCTGAATGGTCTCAGAAGACGTCCCGAAGTATCGGGACGTTTTTTTTTCTCATTTCTTAAAAAAATATTAAAATTCTACAATGTTATTTATAATCAATAAAAATTAGGTATAAACGCCGTTCCGCACCCTACTTAAAACCTTTTTTAGCTTGTGTTTTACAGAGTTGAAAGTTATCTTTGTGGCTCATTTTTTAAGTAAAAAATCGAAGCTTATGCAATCTGATCAATACAGTTACATTCCTATTTTAATGCAGTTTATTCTGGCTGTTGGTTTTGTGGTAGGAACAATCATTATTTCCGGAAAATTAGGACCAAGAAGAACCTCTGAAGTAAAAGATAAAAACTTCGAATGTGGTATCGAATCTGTTGGTAATGCACGTATACCATTTTCTGTAAAATACTTCTTAGTAGCCATTTTATTTGTATTGTTTGATGTAGAGGTAATTTTCCTTTATCCTTGGGCAGTAAACTTCAAAGACTTAGGAGTTGAAGGAATGTTAAAGATGATTGTCTTCATGTCTTTACTTTTAGTTGGTTTCTTTTACATTATCAAAAAGAAAGCATTAGAGTGGGAATAATTTAGAGATTTTAGATTTTAGATTTCTGATTTTAGATTTAAATGATTTAGAGTTAAAATTTAAAATTTAATCCTCAACAAAATTTGATTTAAAAAATTGATTTTACCTTTTACGATTTCAAAAAATCCAAAATCTAAAATCAGAAATCTAAAATAAAATGAGCGATTCAAAAGTAAATATGGTTGCACCGCCAGAAGGTCTTAATGGTGAAGGCTTCTTCGCTACAAAACTTAGTGATGTTGTTGGTTTAGCAAGAGCCAACTCATTATGGCCGCTTCCTTTCGCGACATCCTGCTGTGGTATCGAATTTATGGCTACAATGGCATCTCACTACGATTTAGCGCGTTTTGGTTCTGAGCGTGTGAGTTTCTCTCCTCGCCAGGCAGATATGTTACTTGTAATGGGAACTATTTCGAAAAAAATGGCTCCAATTTTAAGACAAGTATATGAGCAAATGGCTGAACCTCGTTGGGTTATTGCTGTTGGCGCATGTGCTTCTTCAGGAGGAGTTTTTGATACTTACTCTGTTCTTCAGGGAATAGACAAAGTAATTCCGGTTGACGTTTACGTTCCAGGTTGTCCTCCAAGACCAGAGCAAATTGTTGATGGAGTAATGAGACTTCAGGACCTGGTAAAAAGTGAATCTGTAAGAAGAAGAAGCTCTCCGGAATACCAAGAATTATTAGCTTCCTATAATATCTCATAAAATGGCTTTAGAAAACACCCTGATCCAAGATAAACTTACTGAAACATTTAATAACGATGTTTTCAACTTTCAGCAAGAGAGAGATATTTTTTCTTTAGAAGCTTCTGCTGATAAAATTACACCATTGATTCTATTCCTTAAAAACGATCCGGAATTAAAATTTCATTTCTTAACTGACCTATGTGGTATCCATTATCCTGATAATGAAAGTGAACGTCAGTTTGCAGTTGTTTATCATTTACACAACTGGTACGAAAACAAAAGATTAAAAATCAAAGTTTTCCTGAATGGTGAAAAACCAGAAATAAAATCGATTTCAAATATTTTCCTGAGTTCAAACTGGATGGAAAGAGAAACTTTCGATTTCTACGGAATTGACTTTATTGGACATCCTCAATTGAAACGTATTTTGAATATGGACGAAATGGTGTCTCATCCGATGCGAAAAGAATTCCCAATGGAAGACAGCGGAAGAACCGACAAAGACGACAGATTCTTTGGAAGAACAACAACAAATTGCTAAAAAATAATTCAACATTATAAAATGTCAGAACTATTATTACCACCAGAGCATCGATATGCTAAAATAATTAAGGAGAGACTAAACGAAGACGGAAGCGAACTTTCTGTACTGAATTTAGGTCCTACACACCCTGCAACACACGGTATTTTCCAAAATATCCTGTTGATGGATGGTGAAAAAATTCTTGAGGCTGAGCCAACCATTGGTTACATCCACAGAGCATTCGAAAAAATTGCCGAAAATCGTCCTTTTTATCAAATTACTCCTCTTACAGACCGTATGAACTACTGTTCCTCTCCTATTAACAATATGGGATGGTGGATGACTGTAGAAAAACTATTGGGTATTGAAGTTCCTAAAAGAGCTCAATATTTAAGAGTTATCGTGATGGAGCTGGCTCGTATTACAGATCACATTATCTGTAACGGGATTCTAGGGGTTGATACTGGTGCGTATACTGGTTTCTTATACGTTTTTCAATTTAGAGAAAAGATCTACGAAATCTACGAAGAAATTTGTGGAGCTCGTTTGACTACAAATATGGGGAGAATTGGTGGTTTTGAAAGAGACTGGTCTCCGGAAGTTTTCAAAAAACTAGATAAATTCCTTGAAGAATTCCCTCCAGTATGGCAGGAATTCCAAAACTTATTCGAAAGAAACAGAATTTTCCTTGACAGAACTGTAAACGTAGGTGGAATTACTGCTGAAAAAGCAATGGCTTACGGATTTACAGGTCCAAACTTACGTGCTGCCGGAGTTGATTATGATGTACGTGTAGCTCAGCCTTACTCATCTTACGAAGATTTCGATTTTATTGTTCCTGTTGGAAAATCAGGAGATACTTACGATCGTTTCTGTGTTCGTAATGCTGAAGTTTGGGAAAGTTTAAGCATTATTCGTCAGGCATTGGAAAAAATGCCTCCAGGAAACGAATATCATGCTGAAGTTCCAGATTACTACCTTCCTCCAAAAGAAGATGTTTACACTTCTATGGAATCTTTAATTTATCACTTTAAGATCGTAATGGGAGAAGTTCCTGTACCAGTTGCAGAAATCTATCACCCTGTAGAAGGAGGAAATGGAGAAATCGGTTTCTATTTAGTAACTGACGGAAGCAGAACTCCATATAGATTACATTTCAGAAGACCATGCTTTATTTATTATCAAGCATTCCCAGAAATGATAAAAGGCGCTATGCTTTCTGATGCAATTATCATCCTGTCAAGTTTGAACGTAATTGCGGGAGAATTAGACGCCTAAAAAATTTAGATTTTAGAAGATAAAATTTAGATTAAAAAATTTGTGCCTTTGCGCCTTTGTGGCAAAACAAGAATAAAATGGAAAGAAAACATTACAAACAAGAAATAAACATGACTGAGGCATTGATGAACCGCATCAATGAATTAATTAGTCATTATCCTGAGGGCAAACAAAAATCGGCTTTATTGCCTGTTTTGCACGAAGTTCAGGATGCACATAACAACTGGCTTAGTATTGAACTGCAAGATAAAGTTGCCGAGATTCTTCAGATAAAACCGATTGAGGTTTATGAAGTGGTTACTTTCTACACGATGTTCAACCAAAAGCCAATTGGTAAGTACATGTTTGAGTTCTGCCAAACTTCTTGTTGTTGTTTAAGAGGTGCTGAAGATTTGATGGATTATACTTCTGAAAAACTCGGCATTAAAATGGGCGAAACAACTCCAGACGGAATGTTTACCATTGCTGGTGTAGAATGTTTAGGCGCTTGCGGATACGCTCCGATGATGCAGTTAGGTGATTTCTACAAAGAAAAACTGACAGAAGAAAAAATCGATCAGATTATTGCTGATTGTAAAGAGGATAAAATAATATTACACGATAAATAAGATGTCACAAAAAATATTATTAGATAAAATCAATATTCCTGGAATTAAAACCTACGAAGTTTATCGCCAAAATGGTGGTTATGCTTCTGTAGAAAAAGCTTTAAAAACCCTTACTCCAGACGAAGTAACTGAGGAAGTAAAAAAATCAGGATTACGTGGTCGTGGTGGTGCAGGTTTCCCTGCTGGAATGAAATGGAGTTTTATTGATAAAAAATCAGGAAGACCAAGACACTTAGTGTGTAACGCCGACGAATCGGAGCCAGGGACATTCAAAGATAGATTCTTGATGGAATATATTCCTCACTTATTGATTGAAGGAATGATTACTTCAAGTTACGCTTTAGGCGCTAACCTATCTTATATCTACATCCGTGGAGAATATATGTGGGTCTTCAAAATTTTAGAAAGAGCAATCGCCGAGGCTAAAGCTGCAGGGTGGTTAGGAAAAAATATATTAGGAACAGGTTATGATCTTGAACTTCACGTACACTGTGGAGCTGGAGCATATATCTGTGGAGAAGAAACTGCACTTATTGAGTCTTTGGAAGGTAAAAGAGGAAATCCTCGTATTAAACCACCTTTCCCAGCGGTCTCAGGACTTTGGGCAAATCCAACAGTAGTAAACAACGTTGAAACTATTGCGACTGTGCCTTGGATTGTAAACAATTCTGGTGACGATTATGCTAAAATTGGAATTGGCCGTTCTACTGGAACTAAATTAATTTCTGCTTCTGGACACATCAAAAATCCTGGAGTTTATGAAATTGAATTAGGTTTAAGCGTAGACGAATTCATGAATTCTGATGAATATTTAGGAGGAATGTCTTCAAGCCGTCCATTAAAAGCATTTGTGCCGGGAGGTTCTTCTGTGCCAATTTTGCCAGCTGAGTTAATTTTCAAAACAGCAAATGGCGAAGATCGTTTAATGACTTACGAATCTTTAAGTGATGGTGGTTTTGCTACCGGATCGATGTTAGGTTCCGGAGGATTTATTGTTTATAACGATACTGCTTGTGTAGTAAGAAACACTTGGAACTTTGCTCGTTTCTACCACCATGAATCTTGCGGACAATGTACTCCTTGCCGTGAAGGAACAGGATGGTTAGAAAAAATCTTATGGAGAATCGAAAACGGTCAAGGCCGTGAAGAAGATATCGAATTATTGTGGAGCATTCAGAGTAAAATTGAAGGAAACACAATTTGCCCTTTAGGAGACGCAGCTTCTTGGCCAGTAGCAGCTGCAATTCGTCACTTTAGAGATGAATTTGAATATCACGTTCGTTTCCCAGAAAAAATTAAAAATAGAGATCACTTTGTTGCTGAGCCTTTTTCGCAAGTAAAGCATTTAGTAGGCGGTAAAGTAATTGTATAAAAAATAAAAAGCACAAAGTTATAAAGTTCATAATGTTAAAAAGGACAGCAATTCTTTTCAATATTCCGACTTTCAACAAAAAAGTTTAAAATAGTTTAAAGTTTCAAGTGAAAACGTGAAACCTGAAACCTGAAACTAAAAAAACAAAATAAAGAGATGAAAGTAACCATAGACGGTCAAAGTATAGACGTAGAGCCAGGAACAACGATCCTGCAGGCTGCACGTATGATTGGTGGAGATTTGGTACCGCCAGCCATGTGCTATTACTCAAAATTAAAAGGCAGCGGTGGAAAATGCCGTTGTTGTTTAGTTGAAGTTTCTAAAGGTAGTGAAGCTGATCCAAGACCAATGCCAAAATTAATGGCATCTTGTGTAACAGGATGTATGGATGGAATGGAAGTAAACAGTAAATCTTCTGCCAGAGTTACCGAAGCGCGTAAATCTGTAACAGAATTTTTATTAATCAACCACCCATTAGACTGTCCAATTTGTGATCAGGCGGGAGAATGTGATCTTCAAAATTTAAGTTTTGAGCACGGAAATCCAAAATCACGTTATATTGAAGAAAAAAGAACATTTGAACCAGAGAATATTGGTCCAAATATTCAACTGCATATGAACCGTTGTATCTTATGTCAAAGATGTGTACAAGTTGCAGATCAATTGACAGACAACAGAGTTCACGGAGTATTGGATCGTGGTGACCACGCTAATATTTCAACCGGTATTTCTAAAGCTATCGATAATGAGTTCTCTGGAAACATGATTGACGTTTGTCCGGTTGGAGCTTTAACAGATAAAACTTTCCGTTTTAAATCAAGAGTTTGGTTTAACAAACCTTACAATGCACACAGAGAATGTACAACTCCAGGATGTTGTGGTAAAACAACCGTTTGGATGTTTGGTGGAGAAATTCAGCGTGTAACTGGTCGTAAAGACGAGTACCATGAAGTGGAAGAATTCATCTGCAACAGCTGTCGTTTTGATCACAAAGATGTAAAAGACTGGGTTATTGAAGGTCCTAGAGAATTTGAAAAAGATTCTGTAATCAACCAAAACAATTACACTCAAAAATTAGAGAAAGTTACAATCGATACTGAAAAGAATATCCTTTTAGGTAGAGATATCGACCGCAAAAAGATTAGTATGGCAGCAATTCCATTAACTGATAAAGATCAAAAATAGTATGGAAAGTGCATTTATTATAGAAAAAAGTGTTGTAATTGTTGTCGTTTTTGCGGTAACAATGATCATGGCGATGTATTCTACCTGGGCAGAACGTAAAGTTGCTGCTTTCTTGCAGGACCGTGTTGGACCAAACCGCGCCGGATGGGGAGGTTTATTACAGCCGCTTGCTGATGGTATGAAATTATTCTCTAAAGAAGAGTTTTTCCCAAACACACCAAATAGATTTTTATTCGTTGTAGGGCCGGCAATTGCCATGAGTACAGCTTTAATGACTAGTGCTGTAATTCCTTGGGGAGACAGACTTCATCTTTTTGGAAGAGATATTATCCTTCAGGCTACAGATGTAAATATTGCTTTATTATACATTTTTGGAGTTCTTTCTGTTGGAGTTTATGGTATCATGATTGGTGGATGGGCTTCTAACAATAAGTTCTCGTTAATGGGAGCAATTCGTGCAGCATCACAAATGGTTTCTTATGAAGTCGCAATGGGATTATCTATGATTGCTTTATTGATGATGACCGGAACAATGAGTTTAAAAGAAATCTCATTACAGCAACAAGGAATGAACTGGAATGTTTTTTATCAGCCATTATCATTTTTAATTTTCTTAATCTGTTCATTTGCAGAAACAAACAGAACGCCTTTCGATTTAGCAGAATGTGAAAACGAGTTAATTGGGGGTTACCATACAGAATATTCGTCAATGAAAATGGGATTCTATCTATTTGCTGAATATGCTAGTATGTTTATCTCTTCTACTATTATTTCTGTTTTATTCTTCGGTGGATACAACTATCCGGGAATGCAATGGATGGTAGAAAATGTTGGTGTAAACACAGCTAACTTATTAGGAATTGCAGCATTATTTACAAAAATATGTTTCTTCATATTTTTCTACATGTGGGTACGTTGGACAATTCCAAGATTTAGATATGACCAATTAATGCACTTGGGCTGGAGAATTTTAATTCCGCTTTCAATCGTTAATATCATGATTACAGGTATTGTAATATTAAGACACGATATTGCAGCTTTCTTAGGATTCTAAGAACCCGTAATTATTCACAAATAAAAAACAAAATAGATTTGAATTTGAATACTCAAATTTTGAATCATAAACTATACAAGTAAAAATGTCAATAGAAACTATATCATTATCGGGTAGAAAAAAGGTGGTGTCAAATAAGGACATGTCTTTTGTTGAGCGATTGTATCTTGTGGCGATTGTAAAAGGTTTGTTTATTACCGTAAAACACCTTTTTAGAAAAAAAGTTACCATTCACTATCCTGAGCAGGTTCGAGAAATGAGCCCGGTTTATCGTGGTCAGCACATGCTGAAACGCGATGAGCAAGGCCGTGAAAACTGTACAGCTTGCGGATTATGCGCTTTATCTTGCCCTGCAGAAGCAATCACTATGAAAGCAGCTGAACGTAAAGCGGATGAAAAACACTTATACAGAGAAGAGAAATATGCTGAAATCTACGAGATCAACATGCTTCGTTGTATTTTCTGCGGTTTATGTGAAGAAGCCTGCCCAAAAGATGCTATTTACTTAACTACTTCTAAAGTATTAGTTCCTGCTAACTATAACAGAGAAGATTTCATTTTCGGGAAAGATAAATTAGTGATGCCTTTAGAAATGGCTATGAAAAATGCTCAACTTAAAAACGCTAACTAAATGATACATATTCCTGATTTTGCACACGCAACAACTGTTCAAGTTATCTTTTGCTTTTTAGCGTTTATTACTGTTATTACTGCTTTCCTGACTATTTTCAGCAGAAACCCAATTCACTCCGCTATTTACTTAGTGATTTGTTTCTTCTCGATTGCTGGTCATTATTTATTATTAAATTCTCAGTTTTTAGCTGTTGTACATATCATAGTCTACTCCGGTGCTATTATGATTCTGTTCCTGTTTACGATCATGTTAATGAACCTGAACGAACAGCGAGAAGTTCACCGTCCCAGAATTACTCGTTTAGGAGCAATTGTATCTTTTTGTTTAATCCTGATTGTTTTAATCACGATCTTCATTAACTCTAAACCAATTGTTGGAGAATATGATTCTACAGGAGAAGATTTCCAGTCTATTAAAGTTTTAGGTAAAATATTACTGGATGAATATATGGTTCCTTTCGAATTTGCTTCAGTTTTACTTTTAGTTGCCATGATTGGAACAGTTCTATTGTCTAAAAAAGAAAAATTAAATAAATAATGGGTAATATATTAAATCAAATAGGTATTGAAAACTACATCTTTTTGAGTGTTGTACTTTTCTGTATTGGTATTTTTGGTGTATTGTACAGACGAAATGCTATTATCGTTTTCATGTCTATCGAAATTATGTTGAATGCGGTAAACCTTTTATTTGTTGCTTTTTCAACTTATCATCAAGATGCACAAGGACAAGTTTTTGTGTTCTTCTCGATGGCGGTTGCTGCAGCCGAAGTTGCGGTAGGATTGGCCATTTTAGTTTCTATCTTTAGAAATATCGGATCAATTAGTATCGATAATTTAAAAAATTTAAAAGGATAATCAGAAATGGATACCAATTTAGCTTTAATTTTAGTTTTAACTCCTTTACTAGGTTTTCTGGTAAATGTCTTTTTTGGAAAAAGCTTAGGAAAAACAGTTTCTGGTGCAATCGGAACTATTGCCGTAGCAATTTCTTTTGTTGTTTCTCTTTTACTTTTTAATCAAATAACTTCAACCGGAAAAGGAATTGAGGTTACTTTATTTGATTGGATTCAAATCAGCAACTTAAAAATCAATCTTGGATTTTTATTAGATCAATTATCTGTTCTTTGGTTACTTTTTGTGAC
Organism: Flavobacterium notoginsengisoli; assembly: GCF_042686225.1. NCBI lineage: Bacteria > Pseudomonadati > Bacteroidota > Flavobacteriia > Flavobacteriales > Flavobacteriaceae > Flavobacterium > Flavobacterium notoginsengisoli. The sequence goes on along the minus strand of NZ_JBHUOT010000011.1, from coordinate 103,551 downwards.
AGGAATTGGATCTTTGATTCACTTATACTCTATCAGTTACATGCATGATGATGAGAATATGCACAAATTCTTTGCTTATTTAAATCTATTCGTATTCTTCATGATTACACTTGTAATTGGAAGCAACTTATTAGTTCTTTTCATCGGATGGGAAGGTGTTGGACTTTGTTCTTACCTATTAATTGGTTTCTGGCATAAAAACCAGGATTATAATGATGCTGCAAAAAAAGCTTTCATCATGAACAGAATTGGAGATTTAGGTTTATTAATTGGAATGTTTATCATTGGTTCAATGTTCTCAACATTAGATTATGCAACTTTAAAAACGGCAATTGCCGGAGCTTCTAACTTAAATTTACCATTACTTTCTTTAGCAGCTTTATGTTTATTTATTGGAGCTTGTGGTAAATCTGCTCAAATTCCATTATACACTTGGTTACCTGATGCGATGGCTGGGCCAACTCCAGTTTCTGCATTAATCCACGCGGCTACGATGGTTACAGCTGGTATCTTTATGGTAACAAGATTAAACTTTGTTTTTGATCTTGCTCATGACGTACAAAATGTAATTGCAATTATTGGAGCTGTGACTTCATTGGTTGCTGCGACAATTGGTTTAGTGCAAACAGATATCAAAAAAGTATTAGCTTATTCTACAGTTTCACAATTAGGTTTAATGTTTTTAGCTTTAGGATTTGGGGCTTATGAAGTAGCGGTTTTCCATGTAATTACTCACGCTTTCTTCAAAGCTTGTTTATTCTTAGGTTCCGGATCTGTTATTCATGGTTTACACGGAGAACAAGATATGCGTAACATGGGAGGTTTGCGTAAAGCGATGCCAATTACTTTCTGGACAATGTTGATTTCTTCATTAGCAATCTCAGGAGTTCCATTCTTCTCTGGATTCTTCTCTAAAGACGAAATTTTATTGACTGCTTTCCACCATAGCATTCCATTATACGTTGTTGGATCAGTTGCTTCAATCATGACAGCTTTCTATATGTTCCGTTTAATGTTCTTAACATTCTTCAAAGAATTCAGAGGAACTGAAGAGCAAAAACATCATTTACATGAAAGTGGTTCATTAATTACTATTCCGCTTATCATCTTAGCTATTTTAGCAACTTTTGGTGGATTAATAAGTTTACCTGGAAACAGCTGGTTAAATGAGTACCTTGCTCCTCTTTTCACAAAAGCAGCAGGCGAAGAACATCATTTAGGCACAACCGAATACGCTTTAATGGGTGTTGCTGTTTTAGGCGGATTATTAGGAATTTTAATTGCGTACATTAAATACTTTAAACAAGATAATGTTCCGGAGGCTGATGAAAACATCACTGGTTTAAGCAAAGTATTGTATAACAAATACTATGTAGACGAAGTTTACGATGCAGTATTTGTAGCTCCTGTTAATAGTCTGTCTAAATTCTTTAGAGATTATATCGAAACAGGATTATCTGCCCTTGTATTCGGATTAGGTAAAATAGCAAATGAGATTGCTTTCCAAGGAAAAAAATTACAAACCGGAAGTATAGGATTATATCTATTTGTTTTTGTTTTAGGACTTTGCGCAATTGTTTCCTATATATTTTTAGCTCAATAATATTATTACTATGAACGTTTCTACTATATTAATTATACTTTTAATTGGTGCATTTGCCACTTATTTTTCTGGTGACAAACTAGCTTCAAAAGTTGCTTTACTTTTTAGTTTAGTTGCTTTAGGATGTTCAATTGTATTATTGAATAATTATAATGCTGGCGAAAATATCAGCGTAATCAACAGCTGGATTACTCAGCCAAAAATTTCTTTTGCTTTAAATGCAGACGGACTTGGGCTTGCAATGGTTTTATTAACTGCAGCTTTAACTCCGATTATCATATTTTCTTCTTTTGGAAATGAATATAAAAACGCCAAAGCTTTTTACGGATTAATCTTGTTTATGGCTTTTGCTATGACGGGTACTTTCTTAGCAGCAGATGGTCTTTTATACTATATTTTCTGGGAGTTGGCACTTATTCCAATTTATTTTATTGCTTTAATCTGGGGTAATGGAGATGCTGAAGAACGCAGAAAAGCAGTGGTTAAATTCTTTATTTACACACTTGCGGGTTCGTTGTTCATGTTAACCGCTTTTATTTACTTATACACAAAAGCAGGTTCTTTCTTAATCGAAGATTTATACAAAGTAAACTTATCTGCTTGTGAGCAATTCTGGATTTTCCTGGCTTTCTTTTTAGCTTATGCTATCAAAATTCCAATTATTCCTTTCCACACCTGGCAGGCAAATGTGTACCAAAAAGCACCAACAGTTGGAACAATGCTTTTATCTGGTATCATGCTAAAAATGGGATTGTACAGTGTTCTTCGTTGGCAATTGCCACTTGCACCAATCGCCGCTAAAGAATACATGTATATCTTTATTGCCTTAGGAATTGCAGGTGTTATCTACGGTTCAATCGTTGCATTGAGACAAAAAGATTTAAAAAAATTATTAGCTTATTCTTCTCTTGCTCACGTTGGATTAATTGCTGCAGGATCTTACACTCTAACTCTTGATGGTTTTAGAGGAGCTGTAATGCAAATGATCGCTCACGGTTTTGTTGTAGTGGGATTATTCTTTGCTGCTGAAGTAATTTACAGAAGATTCGAGACTAGAGAAATTGGCGAAATGGGCGGTATTCGTACACAGTCTCCAAAATTTACTTCAATGTTTTTAATCTTAGTTTTGGCTTCTGTTGCGTTGCCAAGTACATTTAACTTTGTTGGGGAATTTACCGTATTATACAGTTTATCTCAAGTAAATATTTGGTTTGCTATTCTTGGTGGAACAACAATCATTTTGGGAGCTTACTATATGTTAAGAATGTTCCAGCATGTTATGTTGGGCGAAACAAATTCTAAAACTTTTGCTGATGTTACGCTTAACGAAGGAATTTCATTTACTGTAATTATCGCTGTTTTATTGTTCTTCGGATTTTATCCAAAACCAATTACAGATTTGATTACACCAAGCTTGGAAAACATTTTACAAGTTATCAATAAGAACTAATATTTTAAACAAAAAATAAATTAGGATTACAGCTAAAATTGAAATCCTAAATCAAAAAGATAAAAATGAATACATTAATAGCTATAACAGGATTGGGTATTTTCTGCCTATTGTTTGAAATTCTTAATTTAAGAAAGGCCATTGTTCCTATTACCATTTTAGGTTTATTAGGTGTGCTGGCTCTTAACTATTGCGAATTTGGAACAGAACAAAGTTATTACAACAATATGATAGCAGTGAGTAAGTTTTCTACAACTTTTTCATCTTTGTTTATCGTTTTGACGATTTTCCTTGTAGCGTTAAGTCATAATTTTTATCACAATCATCCAGCAAAAATTTCTGATTACGTTGCGATTAAAGTTTTCTTACTTGCTGGAGCCGTAGCGATGGTTTCTTTTGGAAACTTAGCCATGTTCTTTTTAGGGATTGAAATCTTATCTATTGCCTTATATGTTTTAGCGGCAAGTGATCGTTTAAATATCAAAAGTAATGAAGCAGGTATGAAATATTTCTTGATGGGATCATTTGCTTCCGGAATTATTTTGTTTGGAATCTGTTTGATTTACGGAGCAATGGGAAGTTTTGATATCAGCGAAATTCATGAAAGTGCATTATCAGCAGAATTACCAATTTGGTTTCCTATTGGATTAATTTTAATGATTGTCGGAATGTTATTTAAAGTTGCTGCGGTTCCTTTCCACTTCTGGGCTCCAGACGTATACGAAGGTTCTCCTGCTTTAACAACGGCGCTAATGAGCACATTGGCAAAAGTAGTAGCTATTGCTACTCTATTTAAGCTGATTTCTGGTATGAACGTAATTTCTTCTTTAGAAAATCAAGATCTTTTAAATACATTTGAAGTTATAGTAGTTATTATTTCTATTGCTTCGATGACTGTTGGAAATATTATGGCATTGAGACAAGTAAACGTAAAACGTATGCTTGCTTTCTCCGGAATCTCTCATGCAGGTTTCATGTTAATGACTTTATTAACGGTTTCTGCTTCAGCTGGTGTCTTATTATATTACACTGCTGCTTATGCATTGTCTGGAATTGCTGCCTTTAGTGTTATTTTATATGTATGCAGAGATCATGATAACGAAGACATTACAAATTTCCACGGATTAGGAAAAACAAATCCGTTGTTGGCTGCTGTTCTTACAGCTTCTTTATTATCAATGGCCGGAATTCCAATTTTCTCCGGATTCTTCGCTAAATTGTTTTTATTCAACCAAACAATTCAGGCTGGATATATTGGTTTAGTAATTGTAGCTGTAATCAACTCAATTATCAGTGTTGGCTATTATTTCAAGTTAATTATTGCCATGTATTCTAAAGAACCTAATCAGGAAAGAACAGGAAAACCATTTCTTATTTATGCTACAGCAGTAATATCAATTGCATTAAACATCATTTTAGGTTTATTTCCTTCATTAGTTTTAGACTTATTACAATAAGATAAAAATACAATTCATAAAAAAAAATCCATCAAACGCAATTTGATGGATTTTTTTTATGGAAATAAAGAAGAGAAATTCATGTTAAAAAATTCTTCTATCCAATTGCACTTCAAAAAAACTCCATATATTTGAATTCAATTAAATGTATAGATTATGAACTTTAATTCAAAAAATCCATTTTTAAACAGTAAGCGTTTTTCATCAAATGCTGAACCAAGAACAGAAGTACATCAGGCTCAGATTATTGATTACAATCAGGAAATGACGGTATCCGGAACAATTAACAAAACAGCAATCCTGTTCCTAATTTTATGCGGTGCCGCTATGGTGACCTGGTGGATGGCATTCAATGGAATGAATCCTATGTTACCTACTATTGGTGGTGCTATCGTTGGTTTTATTCTTGTATTGGTTTCTGCTTTCAAACCTCAGGCTTCTCCTTACCTAGCCCCTGGATATGCATTATTTGAAGGTTTATTTATAGGTGGTATTTCTGCCATATTTGAATTGAAATTCCCTGGTATTGTAATTAATGCCGTTGGAGCAACTTTGGTTACTTTCTTAGTTTGCCTTGGTTTATACAAATTTAAAATTGTTAAAGTTACAGAACAATTTAAATCTGTGGTGGTTGCAGCTACATTAGCTATTGCAACCTACTATTTGATTTCATGGCTTTTCTCTCTTTTCACAAGCTATACTCCTGTTCATTATGGAAATTCTATGATGAGTATCGGGATTAGTGTTTTTGTAATCGTGATAGCTGCACTTAATTTATTTTTGGATTTTGACTTAATTGAAAAAGGTGCAAAAGAAAGAATGCCAAAATTTATGGAATGGTACGGAGCAATGGGATTAATGATTACATTGGTTTGGTTGTATATTGAATTCTTAAGACTTTTTGCAAAAATAGCGAGCAGAGACTAATAAGTCTCATTTAAAATATATTATAGCCTTTTTGATTTTACTCAAAAAGGCTTTTTTATTGCCTTTTTTTAAATTTTACTATAAATTTAATATCCTTATATACAGACAACTTTTTAATTGTATAAAAAATCCCACCTCTTTTTTGAAAAAATTATCAAGTCTCAATTTGCAAAATCGGCAACTTAAAAAATAAGAATTAACTTAAAAAAATCTTTCACCCCCTTATTTTATTGAACATGTAATAAATTACATTAAAATGCAATTTATTACATGTTCAATAATTAAATTGTGTTATTTTTACACTATTCATTTATTTGTGTTAAAAATAATAAGAATTCAAAAAATATACATATTTTTGTGTAATCGATTACAATTTTCTTACCGTTATACTGGAAATTGTAATTAAAAAAACCACAAAAACTAAACAACCTCAAAAACCACAGATTATGAAAAAAAAATTACTTTACCTGATTTTGCTATTTGCTTCGATACAACTATCGGCACAAATAACATTTACTGAATCCTCAGGCTGGCTGGAATCTGCTTTTGTAAAATGGACACCTGTTTCCGGTGCAGATAGTTACAATGTCTATTACACGGGAGGTGGGCAAACCAATAAAAAAATTGATACTGAACTAATACGTAATTATGGTACTTACTTTCGTGCTGACATCCCAGGGCTCGCTGCGGGAACTTATACCATAACCGTAAAACCAATTTCTGCTGGTGCAGAAGGAACAGGATCCACAACTGGTACACTAACGGTTAAAGCACATGATCGAAGCGGATTTGCTTTTAACGCCGGGCGTGTTCCGGGCGCTTACAATGCAGATGGAACACCAAAAAGCAATGCTGTCATTATCTACATTACACAAAAAACCAAAAATACAGTTTCTTTAAATGTTACCGGAGCAACTTCAAATCCATGTGTAGGATTACAAACTATTCTGGACGGATTTAAAAAAGGAAGCGATACCAGACCTTTAATTATCCGAATGATTGGACAGATTACTAATTTATCTTACATGTTAAATGGAGATTTGGTTATCGAAAATAAAAAGAATGCTAACGCCTATATAACGTTGGAAGGAATTGGAAATGATGCTACAGCAGACGGCTGGGGAATAAGAGTCAAAAATGCTTCAAACATTGAAATCAGAAATATTGGAATTATGAATTGCGCTAGTGACGAAGGGGATAATATTGGACTTCAGCAAGACAACGATTATGTTTGGGTTCATAACTGCGATTTCTTTTATGGAAAAGCTGGAAGTGATGCCGATCAGCTAAAAGGAGATGGTGCATTAGACTGTAAAAAATCGACTTACGTAACTTTTTCATACAATCACTTTTGGGATTCAGGAAAATGCAACCTTTTAGGTTTAAGCGAAGGAACTACTGAAGGGCTGTATATTACCTATCATCATAACTGGTATGACCATTCTGATTCCCGTCATCCTCGCGTTCGTTACTATTCAGCACATGTTTATAACAATTATTATGACGGAAATTCAAAATATGGTGTAGGATCTACTATGGGGTCTTCTGTTTTTGTGGAAGCCAACTTTTTTAGAAACTGTAAATACCCAATGCTGACTTCTATGCAGGGAACCGATATTTTTTATGGTACTGGCGGAACATTTTCAAGTGAAGACGGGGGAACAATAAAAGCCTTCAATAACACAATAAGCGGGGAAACTCGTTTTGTAGCTTATAATGCTACTAGTTATCCTGTTGAGTTTGATGCTTATTTAGCATCAACAAGAAATGAAACTGTTAGCAATACTATAAAATCGAAAAAAGGGACCAAGACCTATAATAATTTTGACACCAATTCTAGTGTAATGTATACTTATACACCAGATAGTCCGGAAACTGCAAAAACGAACGTAATGCAATATGCAGGACGTATTTATGGAGGTGATTTACAATGGGCATTTGACAATTCTGTAGATGATAAATCAGACGCTGTTAATACAGGATTGCAAACTAAATTATTAAATTATCAAACTGGTTTAGTAAATGTACAAGGTGAAACACCTGTTGCTGAAAGTTCTCAAACTTTAACTACAGAAACGGACAATAATCAGACAGTAAGTGCAGGAACAGCAATAGAACCAATGATTTTTACCTGGGGTGGTGATGCAACAAATGCTACAGTAACCGGATTACCAGCTTCAGGAATAAGTTTTGTAAAAAACACTACCGACAAAACCATTACAATTTCCGGAACTCCAACAGCTAATGTTTCTTTCTCCATCGCTACAAGCGGAACAGGCGGAACTCCTGCAAATGCAACTGGAACTATTACTGTTGAAGGTACTGTGACCCCTCCAGCGGGAGATCAAATACATAATTTCACAGAATCCGGAACAAGTAGTACATTCTACACTATTAGCGGTAATCTTGCAACAAACAAAGGAACTGTAACTTATAATGGCCTAACTTTGACACAATGCTTAAAACTCGAAACGGCAACCAGCATTACATATACTACAACGCAGTCAAGCACTTTAACACTTGTATTAGTAGAAGCTGTAGGAACTGCAAAAATTGACGGAACAAATTATACTGCGACAGCCGGAATAATTACGGTGACTCTTCCAGCTGGAAATCATACTATTGCAAAAAAAGACACCGCAAATCTTTTTTACATCAAAACTGCTTATAGCGGCACTTTAAAAATAGATCAGTATGCTGAAACTCAAAATTTGGTTGTTTACCCAAATCCTGTAACGAATCAAATGTATATTTTAAGTGACAATGTTCAAAAAGTTGAGATCTACAATATTCTTGGATCATTAGTAAAAACAATTGAAAAAAATACAGAATCAATTGATATGAGCCACTTAACTACGGGGCATTATATCGTTAAAATTAAAACTGATAATGGTATCGTTATTAAAAAGATTATCAAAAAATAAACTCAATTAACTCAAACAAAAAGGCTTCCAGAATTTGGAAGCCTTTTTATTATTTATCTCTTTCGATTTCTAAATTCTTCTTGTTCACTCATCTTAACACGTTCGTTGAATAAATCTTTAATAGTCTGAAGATTTAGCAGAACAAACAAAAACATTCCGACAAAAATAGTTATCCAGCTATAAACAATCTTTACACCTGAAACATCTAAAGCAACTACATAAAAAATAATTGTTGGCAAAATAGCCACAAACAATGTCAATCCTAAAGACAACATCAAAGGATTAATAAAATAGCTATTCAGACTATTAAGACCAATTTTTCTAATAAATAGGGCAATAAACAACAGTGCAACAATACTAAAAATTACGGTTGCAAAACCATAAATTAAAACCTGATCACCAAGATTATTAATCTTAGTTTCATAACCAAAGAAAGTATTAAAACTGAATTCCATCGTATTTCTTCTCTTCAGGTGTTACATTGAATAAACCTTGCGTTTTATAGCCAATCATTTTTGCTAAAATAAAATTAGGAAACTCCTGAATCCCGACATTGTATAGATTTACACTATCATTAAAAAACTCTCGTCTGTCTGCGATTTTATCTTCCATTTGTGAAACTCTTTTCTGCAATTCCAGAAAGTTATTATTGGATAAAAGAGCCGGATAATTTTCTGAAACAGCAAACAGATTTTTCATGGTTTTTGAAAATTCATTGGCATTTTCTATTTTTTCTTCAACCGTTTTTGAATTTAAAAAATCAGTTCTTAATTTGGTCAAACTAGTCAGCATTGCTGTTTCGTGTTCCATAAATTTAGAAGCTACTTTTACCAGTTCCGGAACCTCTTCAGCTCTCTGCATCAGAATAACATCAATATTCCTGAATGCTTTCTCATAATTATTCTTAAGCATAACCAGCTTATTGTAAATTCTAATAAAAACATTAAAAAAGATAAGCAACAGAAGCAATCCGGCAATTATGGCAATGTTTTGAGCAGTCATATTTTCTTTAATTTAAAATGATATAAATGAGTATAAGAGAGATAAAAAATAAAGTCACCAAAAAAGAATCTAATAATGGTTTATATTTATTTCTGAATGATATATTTCGTGGCATAGCTATTCCAAAAGTATCCGAACTTCCTTTTTTTATTATGGTATTACCATTGTCTGAATCGGCATAACCAATAAGAAGCATGTAATCATTATTTTTTAGATAAGTTTCAGTATGTCTGGTTTTTCCACCTGCCTGATTGTCAATTCTGGTGAAATAATATTCTAATCCTTCCCCATCGACAGTTACAGATCCCGTTTCATCTTTTATCTTAAATTTTCCTGTTTTAATTTCTGTAAAAATGGTACTGTAAGTGGTTCTTCCGTCATCATCAGGTGGGCTTTCTTTTTCAATTTTGTAATAATATCCAATACAAGGTTTATTAAAGTAAGGCGAAATAATGGTTTCGATTTCTTCTAAATCGCCTACAATTTCAACTTGACCCATTGCTACAGCATCAATCTTTGAGGTTGGCAAAATAGCCTGCAGCCTCATAAATTTGCTTTTTTTACTTGGAAAAAATATATTACTTACGATAATGAAACCGGGAATAATTAGAAAAAGAAGTTTCAGGTTTCCATTTTCCCCCAAATAAATAAAAGCCAGAATAAGACAAATCAATACAAATATTCCAAGGATTTTTTTAGTCCACGGCGTTTTTTGAATATTGTGTTTTCGGTTGAATTTTTCTCTTTCTGCTTTTTCTTCTTTACTAGTGCGAATTCCCGAAACAATCATTCCAATAATAGCGAAAAGAAAGACTGAAGCAAATAAAAATAAAACAACTGCAAAAGGATAACTACTATTAATTAGAAAACTAATACCAATAAGCATTGGAGACACTACAAAAAAGAGCCAACTGGGAAATTTCAAATTAAATAAGCCCGAAAAAATTACTGTTTGAAATAAAGCAATTCCTAAACTGAAAATCATTAAAAATATAACAGTTCCTCCGTCCGCTTCATTTTGAGTAAGAAAATTCAAAAAATCATTCATAATTAAAATGGCAAATAGTTTATTCAAAGGCTTAAAATACAATTTCGACTTCCTTAGAAAGTAATTTTCTAATTCTATTTCTTTCTAAATCGGAAATTGGATTATTGCTCAAATCCAAACCGATAAGTTTGTCTAATTTATTAAGTTCATTTGGGATTTCGGTAATTTCATTGTGACTTAAAATTAGAAATTTCAAGTTTTTAAAATGTAAAATTTCTACTGGAAATACCTTTAGTTTTGTTTTAGACAGGTCAAGTTCTATAACTAGTTCCGGTTTTAACTTAGCGTCTTCCAAATTGTAGAAAGTTGTTTTTTCTTTTTTCTTTTCTTCTTTATTTCTACTCAGAAGTCCGAAACCTGCTAAAATTAGTGTTGCTACAAAAAAGATACACAGGAAAGCAACCCATACCGGATCTTCATTTTTTTCTGATGTAAAAAGCCTTTGGTAAACATAAAAGACCATTCCAAAGAATAAAACCAAAAACAAACCTAAAACGATTAGGAAAAACAGATATTTAAAAAACGTGAAAATGATTTTTTTCACAGTAGTGGTATTTTTTGCCAAACAAAAATAGATAACCAAAGTCAGAACTAAGATCCAAAAAATCGCTACTCCAATTTTGGCAACATCATTCCCGCTTTCAATAATTGAAAACGTAAAAGAAGTAGGAAACATTAAAACAAACCAAATAAGAATTCCTCCAAATCCTATTGACAAACAACCTGGCTTTTTAGACTTAGCAGTTGATTTAAGCCAAAGCCATGCTAAAAAGAATGACAAAAAGAGTAGTCCAATAAATGCATATCCAAAAGGAGTAAGTCCGGCCAAAAAAAATAAAGTCATTTTTAGTTTCTTATAAATTAAGCATCAATAAAGATGTTTGAGAAATAAAGGCGAATACAAATTAAAATAAAAATACTACAAATTTTGCCATTAAAAAAACCGCTTTTCTCAAATAATGAAAAAAGCGGTTGTATTTATTTTCAAACTTCTTGTACTACAAGTCAAATTTAATTCCCTGTGCTAACGGAAGATTTGTAGTATAATTAATGGTATTGGTCTGACGTCTCATATAAATTTTCCAGGCATCAGAACCTGATTCACGTCCTCCGCCGGTTTCTTTTTCACCACCAAAAGCACCTCCAATTTCAGCTCCTGAAGTTCCAATATTAACATTGGCAATTCCGCAGTCAGAACCTGTTACAGATAAAAATCTTTCTGCTTCTCTTAAATTATTGGTCATAATTGCCGACGATAATCCCTGCGCAACGCCATTCTGAATTTCGATTGCATTATCAACCTCTCCCGAATATTTTATCAGATATAAAACCGGAGCAAATGTTTCGTGCTGTACAATTTCAAAAGAATTCTCAGCTTCAGCAATTGCTGGTTTTACATAACAGCCACTTTCATAACCTTCTCCTGAAAGTACTCCTCCTTCGACCAAAATTTTTCCGCCTTCGGCCACTACTTTATTTAATGCTGCAGCATACATTTCAACAGCATGAACGTCAATTAGCGGTCCAACATGATTATTTTCGTCAAGCGGATTTCCGATTCTTAATTGTTTATAAGCAGCAACTAAAGCATCTTTTACTTTATCATAAATGCTTTCATGAATTATCAATCTTCGGGTAGAAGTACAACGTTGTCCAGCTGTACCAACTGCTCCAAAAACAGCTCCGATAACAGTCATTTTTATATCTGCATCCGGAGTGACAATAATGGCATTGTTTCCTCCTAATTCTAATAATGATTTTCCTAATCTTCCGGCAACTTTCTGGGCTACAATTTTTCCCATTCTAGTCGAACCTGTTGCAGAAACAAGTGGAATACGAGTATCGGCAGTCATTAATTCTCCTATTTTATAATCTCCATTGATCAAACAAGAAATTCCTTCTGGCAGATTATTTTCTTTAATAACCTGAGCAATTATATTTTGACAGGCAATACCACATAAAGGTGTTTTTTCTGAAGGTTTCCAAACACATACATCGCCAGAAATCCATGCTAATGCTGTATTCCAGGACCAAACCGCAACCGGGAAATTAAACGCCGAAATGATTCCAACAATTCCCAACGGATGATATTGTTCATACATTCTATGTCCCGGTCTTTCAGAATGCATCGTTAATCCGTGTAACTGGCGCGATAAACCAACAGCAAAATCGCAGATATCAATCATTTCCTGAACTTCTCCAAAACCTTCCTGCAATGATTTTCCCATTTCGTAAGAAACCAGTTTACCAAGTGCTTCTTTATTTTGACGTAATTTTTCTCCAAACTGACGTACAATTTCACCTCGTTGTGGCGCAGGAATTAATCGAAAAGTTTTAAAAGCTTCTGCTGCGGTTTGAATTGCTTTTTCATAATCCTCAGATGATGACATTTTTACCGAAGCGATTAATTTTCCATCAACTGGCGAATAACTTTCTAAAATTTCTCCAGATGAAAAATTATTTATTCCTGTTGATGTTCCTTCGTTTATCGTTTTGATGCCCAATTTTTCCAGAGCTTCCTTCATTCCAAATTGCGATGCTATTGTTGTCATTGTAACTTTTTTAGTTAAAATTGTTATATTACTAATGTAAAGATATTGTTTTAGAATTAATTTCTGACTGAAGTTAATTTATAAATAGACGTAAATTTAAGGTTATTTACTAGGATTAACAGAAATGGAAACTTATTAATTGAATTTATTTAATGAAATTTGCACTAATTAAAATAAAAAATATGCTTCATTTTTACCGAATATTACTTTGCTTTCTTTTAATTACATCAAATGCTTTTTCTCAAAAAGAAAATTCTTCTTTTCAGGTTGTTCCTTTAGGGGTAAAAGGCGGAATTGACGAAAAAAATCTTTCAGCATATTTATTAGCACCAATCAATACAAAAGATTTTATCTGTTTAGATGCCGGAACTATAAATGCCGGAATCGAAAAAGCAATTGAAAACAAAGTATTTAAAGTTTCAACCAGCGAAGTTTTAAAAAAATACATCAAAGGTTATTTGATATCTCACGCTCATTTAGATCATGTTTCGGGTTTAATAATCAATTCTCCTGCCGATTCTTCCAAAACAGTTTATGCAACACAAAAATGCATGGAAATGATGGAAAATCATTATTTTAATGACCAGACTTGGGCAAATTTTGGAGATAAAGGCCCCGGATTTCCATTGAAAAAGTATCACTTTCAGACTTTAAATATCCGTGAAGAAACTCCGATTTCAAACACTAAAATGGCCGTTAAAGCTTTTCCGTTAAGCCATGTCAATCCTTTTGAAAGCACTGCTTTTTTAGTTAAAAATGATAGTAGTTACGCTTTATATTTAGGAGATACGGGACCCGACGAGGTAGAAAAAAGCAATAATCTTCGTAATCTCTGGACTTCCATTGCTCCTTTGATAAAAGCCAAACAATTGAAAGGGATTTTTATTGAAGTTTCATTTCCAAATGAACAACCAGATAAATTTCTATTTGGGCATTTAACGCCAAATTATTTAATGAAAGAACTTCATGTTTTGGAAGATTTGGCTGGAAAAGGTTCTTTAAAGAATTTTAAAATCATTATTACACATTTAAAACCTCCAACAAAAAATATTTCTAAAATTAAAGAGCAGTTAAAAAATCAAAATGATCTAAGATTGATGATTATTTATCCTGAGCAAGGGAAAAAGTTTGAGTTGTAGAGCTTAGTTTTGTAAGTTATTTTTTATATTTTAGCTAAATATTTTTTGAACTATGAAAATTATTTGGTCAACAAATGCTAATTATACTTTTTATAAAACACGAGATTATTTAATTCATTACAGAAATAATGAAATTGCAAAAAAATTCGCCAATGAAGTTCTAAAAATTCTTGACTTGATTTCCAAAAACCCTTCTTTAGGTAAATTTAGAGATGATTTGGAGTGTAATGAAATATTAATTTCGAAGCATACATCTCTATATTACATTATCAATAAAAACTTTATTCTTTTAATTAGGTTTCATGATAATCGCCAAAAACCTTTAACAATCTTCGATCTTCATTAGATAATTCCCTTTCTCTTTAGTTCAATCAGCATGTCCTCATGAGTTGTAAAGTTTCCTTCTTCAAACTCACGTTTCGCCTGCTCAATCTCTGCCTTTAATTCCAGTCTAAAATTTTCTTCAGGAGAAAGTACTTTTGCGATAGATAATACTTCATCTGGAGTAAATGATTGTGCCTTCAATTTTCGATAAAAAGTAGGACTAGGAATTCCTACCTTTTCAATTATATATTTTTTCTTATAAGGAGATTTTTCCATTAAAACCTCAATATTATCAACTATATTCTTATATGCGATTATTTCTTGTATCATTTATGAATATTTTTTATTTCATTTACAATACAAATATATATCAAAAAAGAGCCAAATGTTGTTTTTTAACATTATTAAAAACAAAACCCAATAAGAATCAAATTCTTATTGGGTTTAATTTAAAACATTTATTCTTTATTTTTTCTCCACAAATCTAGGATCCGTTTCCATTACAGTTCCGCATTTATCGCAGGTTCTTAATTCTTCTGAATTGTAAAAATGCTCAAAGTGAGGAAGGAAATCTTTTTCGATATTGTGTAGTTCAAAATACACTTCATAAAGCTTATAATTACAATTGTCACAATGCCAAAGCAAGCCATCGGTGAAACCTTGTCCGGCACGTTTACGTTCAATTACCAATCCGATAGAACCTTCTGAACGAACAGGAGAATGTGGTACTTTTGCAGGATGTAAATACATATCACCGGCATTTAATTCCATTTCCTTACGTTCACCATCTTCCTGAATTACTACTTTTATACTGCCTTCTAATTGATAAAAAAGTTCTTCTGTTTCGTTATAATGATAATCTTTTCTCGCATTTGGTCCCGCCACAATCATTACGATATAATCACCAGAATCTACGTAAAGATTTTTATTTCCAACCGGCGGTTTTAATAAATGACGGTTTTCGTCAATCCATTTAGTTAAGTTGAAAGGTTTTGCTATAGCCATTTTTATTCAAAATTTATGAAAAGCTAAGGTAATGAAAAGTTTTCAGTCTCAGTTTACAGTCTCAGTTAATAACTGAAAACTGCGACTGCGACTGAAAACTCATTTAAAATTCTTTTATCAAATAAATATAAACAGGAAAATGATCACTGAAACCTGCTTCTGTCAATGTATTCCGCAGTGGATAACCTTTGTATTGTCCTGAACTCTGAATGATATAAGGTCGGTTAAAAATATTTGCTTTCCAAAAATTAAAAGTTGTAAAATCAGATTTTATTAGAGACTCTGTCATGATAATTTGATCGAAAATATTCCAGGAATCCCTAAAAGCAATTGTTCCCATTCCTTTATTTACCAATTCTTCAAACGGATTAAAAACACCAAATGCTGAGACTTCTGACTTTTTTCCTTTTGCTCCTAAAGCAATTTTTATACTAGTATTAATAGGTCCGTCATTAAAATCTCCCATCGTCATCACTTTTGCCTGCGGATTAATTTGTTGCAAGGAATCAATAATTTTCCGGTTTAATTTGCCCGCTGCTTCCCGAAAAAGAGTTGTAGCCTTTTCTCCGCCAGATCGGGAAGGCCAATGATTGACAATAATATGCATTTCTTCATTTTCTAAAAAACCCGAAACTAAAAGCTGATCCCGAGTAAAAACACGATTGCTATTTTCTTTTTTAACTTCGATTTCATCGTCTAAAATTTCAGACTCTTCTTCTTTCTTTGGAATATTCTTTTTGTAAATAATTAAAGGAATATTAGAAAAAGAAGTCGGTCGAAAATATTTTTTCTGATAAAGCAATGCCACATCAATTCCGCGTTTATCTGGTGAATCAAAATGAATAATTCCGAAATCAAATTGTTGCAGCTTCGGTTCTTTAATTAAATCTTCCAAAACCGCTCTGTTTTCAACTTCAGCACAGCCCAATAAAACCGGCGCATTAGAGTTTTCCGGTGTTCCAATTTCTGCAATTACTCTTGCCAGATTTTTTAGTTTTTGTTCGTATTTTTCTTTTGTCCAATGCTGAGTTCCTGTTGGCGTCCATTCATCATCATTTGTAAAATCATCATTTACAGTATCATATAAATTTTCAAAATTGTAAAATGCTATAGTGTGTATTTTATATTTTCTTGGTTGCGAATTTGAAGTGCTCCAACAGAAATACAAGCAATAAAAAATTAAAGTTACATAACGCATAAATCTCCATTAATTAAAGAAAACAATTTATAAAAAACATTTTATTTGTAAGAATTTTTACAGTAATTTATTTTGACTTTTCTTTTTTATATTCAAATTCTCCTGTAACTTGCTGACTCAATTTGTTAGTCAAAAAATGAAAAAAATCCTTTCGGTCTTTACGTTATTTTTAATTTACAGCAATCTTTGTTATTGCCAGAAAAGCAGCCAATTTGTTGACAGCATCAGGATAAAATACAATATTCCGGAAATTGCTTATGCGGTAGTTTCTTCCGATTCTGTTTTAGAAATAAATGCTTTAGGATATAAAAAAATCAACAGTTCATCAAAAGCAGAATTAGCTGATCGATTTAGATTAGGTTCAATTACCAAAACTATAACAGCATATTTAGCAGCTATTTTGGTTAAAGAAGGAAAAATAAAATGGGAAACGAAATTTTTTGATTTGTACCCCGAATTGAAAGCGAAAAGCAATCCCAAGTATCACAATTTTACTTTAAGAGATTTTATAACTTTTAGAGCGCAGATCCCAACCTGGTCTTATGGAAATGAAAAACCAACTCAGAAAGAAATAAAAGGAAATAATCCTGAACAGCGTTATGAGTTTATGAAATGGTTTTTCCAAAAAAGTTCCCCTATCTCAGAAAAACAAGATGTTTACTTGTCTAATCCCAGTTATGTTGCAGCAGGACTTATGCTCGAAAAAGCAACCGGGAAAACGTACGAAGCCTTAATACAGGAATTAGGAAAAAATCTGGATATTAGTTTTGATTTTGGTCAGCCAAATTTAAAAGACGAAAATCAGCCGTGGGGACACGATGAAAATCTGATTCCGGAAAAACCAGCTTTAAATTACAAATTAAACTGGCTTTCATCGGCAGGGAACATTAATGTAAGCTTACCTGATTATTGTAAATTTGTCCAAATGCAGCTTCTGGGTTTACAAGGAAAATCTAAACTTTTCACTGCTGAAGAATTTAATGATATGCATTTTGGTTTGTCTGAATTTTCATTTGGATGGTATTCAGAACGAAATAAAAACCAGTATTCCTTTCACAATGGAAATCCGGGAACATTTTTAACCAAAGTGTATATTTGTAAAGCCGCCAACAAAGCTTTTATTCTTTTTGCCAATGTGCAATCTAAAAAAGCAGATGAAGGATTGGTTTTTATTTTAAAAGAATTAGAAACTAAATATGGATGTACTCCGTTTTATTAAAACCAGAATTAAAATAATTTATAATTTTAAGCAAAAAGAAAAATGAATATCAAAAGCTTTCAATACTTCAAAAAACACTTTAATCTTTATAAAGTTGCATTTCTTATTTTTGCTTTTCAATCATTCACTTGTCAATCTCAACAAAACATGATAACACCACCTTATTTACAAAAAGGAGATACTGTAGCCCTTTTAGCGACAGCCAGAAAAAACATAGACGACAATTTAAAACCTACTATAGATTTACTTCACAATTGGGGATTAGAAGCTGTAGTTGGAAGCACAATCGGATTAGATTATCATCAATTGGCAGGAACAGACGAACAAAGAGCTGCCGATTTTCAAAAGCAAATGGACAATCCGAATATCAAAGCAATCTGGTGCGTTCGTGGCGGTTACGGAACTGTTAGAATGTTAGATTTATTGGATTTCACCAAATTCAAACAACATCCAAAATGGGTTATTGGTTTTAGTGACGTTACCGTTTTGCACAACCATTTGAATACCATGGGCTATAAATCTATTCATGGCATTATGCCCGTAACGGTTCCAAGAGCAACACCGGATGCTGTAAGTTCTTTAAAGGCTAGTTTGTTTGGAGAGCCAATTTCGTATTCAATTAGTCCAACTCCGATGAATCGTTTGGGAAATGCAACCGGGGAATTAGTCGGAGGTAACTTATCTATTCTATATAGTTTACTAGGATCGCCTTCTGCAATTGACTGCAGAGATAAAATCCTATTTATTGAAGATTTAGATGAATATCTATATCATATTGACCGTATGATGATGAACCTAAAACGAAATGGATGCATCGAAAATCTAAAAGGAATTATAATTGGTGGTATGACCAGCATGAAAGATAATGAAGTGCCGTGGGGGAAAAATGCTTTGGAAATTATTGATGATGTAACCAAAAAATATAATATTCCTGTAATTTTTAATTTCCCGGCAGGGCATATTAGAGATAACAGAGCCTTAGTAATGGGAAATACCGTTACTATAGAAGTTACCGCAACAGGAAGTACCGTTACTTTTAAAAAGTAATACCGTACAATTCCTTATTATAAGGATCCACAAATACCACATAAAATCTCGCAAAGACGCAAAGTCGCAAAGTTTAAATTTTACTTTGTGACTTTGCGTTTTTGCATTCGAAAACCTGAAACGTTAAACCTGAAACTTGAAACTCTAAACAAAAAAACAATGGCAGAACATAATGATTTAGGAAAATTAGGCGAAGATCTTGCTGCAGCACATTTGGAAGAAAATGGATATTCAATTCTGGAAAGAAACTTTGTTATCCAAAAAGCCGAAATAGATATAATTGCTCAAAAAGGTTCAATTGTAGCGATTGTAGAAGTTAAAACCCGTTCTGGTTTAGATTTTGGATCGCCACAAGATTTTGTGAAGTCTAAAAAAATTCAATTACTTATTAAAGCAGTAAATGCCTACATAAACGATAGGGAAAAGGATTTTAATGAAGATTTAGAAATCCGTTTTGACATCGTTGCGATCCATAAAAATGGCGAATCATTTGCAATTGAACATCTTACCGACGCTTTTTATCACTTTTAACATAATTTTTTATTGTTATAATTGTAACAATTTGTTTTTTTATTTATATTTGCAGAGATTTATAACATCGCAATGTTAAATTAATAACCAACCGAATACAAAAAAAAAAAAAAAGATTATGAAAACCGTTTCTTCTATTGTAGAAAACTACATTAAAACAAAACCATTTTTATTAAATGCCCTCTCACTCGGAATTATAAACCTGACTTCACTTTCGCGAAATATTATGACCGAATTAGAAAGTGAGTTTGGCAAAGAAGTAAAACAAGGCGCTGTTGTAATGTCTTTAAAACGACTTACAGAAGAACTGGATTTTAAACTGAACCACAAAATCAATAAAGTAATCAAAAATATTGGCGAGATTACGGTTCGTTCTGAGCTTACAGATTACACTTTTGCCGCTTCTGAAACTGTTTTAAACAAACAGGCAGATTTAATTTCTGATATTAATGCTTTATCCGACATTTTTTATACCTCATCTCGTGGTGTAAACGAAACCAATATTGTTGTTAGCAGTAGTGTTAATCACTTAGTTGAGAAACACTTTATGAGAGAAAAATTAATTCAGAAATTAGATAACTTAGCTTCAATTACTGTAAAATTACCAAAAGAAAATATCGTTGTTCCTGGTATTTATTACTTCATTTTCCAGCGTTTGGCTTGGGAAGGAATTATCATCAATGAAGTAATTTCGACTTCAAATGAATTTACAATTCTTGTTGGAGAAGATCAGGTTGATGTTGCTTTTAAAGTAATTAAAGACTTGAAAAACTAATTCAAAATATATTTAAGAATCAATTTTGATTCTTCTGCATAACAATCCTTTTGTCTTTACTTTAAAGATAAAAGGATTTTTTTTTGGAATAAAAACTACATTCTAAGCTATAATTTTAGTTTTAGCAAATAAGAATATTCTCAAAAGTCAAACTGTCAAATAAATTTTATTTTACAAAAGCGTCAAAATGACACTTACTTGTAAAAAGCCACTTTGCACCATATTTTATATCTTTCTTTAAAAAACTAACAAAAAATCCGAATTAAGTTTTTTTAGATATAATTTGTTGCGAATAATATTTTTATATATTTGTAAAACTATTAAACAAATGCAAATTGAATTATATCAAAAGAAAGTTATTTTATATAAAAAATGTAAAATAAGCCTATCCATAAAAAAACTTATAATCTTAAAAAATTAAGATTTGAAATCAAATATGTAAAGCAATCGAATTTATATAAGATTTTTAACTTCACAATAAAATTATCTAACCAAAACCACAATAATGCCATTAAAATCACTCCTCGGAGTGATTTTTTTTGCTATTTTAAAACCATTTTAACTGTTGTGAAAGAAGAAAAAACAGAAATCGAAACACATCCTAAAAAATCGAATCGTAGAAAATACATTTCTATTCCTGCTTTTCTTTGGTCTTAAGATCGAAATCTGTTTTTAAGAAGGAATTCCTTCAGAATTAAAATATTTTATCAAAATCATCAATTCACATATAAAAAACTAACAATCAAATAATTAAATTTCTGTTTAAAAATTGAAAGCGAAGGAAAATTTGCTTTGTCTTTTTTATACATAAAAATAACCTAAAAATGAGGTTTCCCGTATAGATTTCATTATATAATTTCATTTTTTTACGAAGAAATTTAATCCCTAGATCAATGAAAAGAAAATTACTTTTAATTATTGTCCTTCTAATAGGAGGATTATTTGTTTCCTGTTCCGGCGACGATTCCGGAGATAAAACTCAAAATCCTGTTCTGCCAGAAATAAAAGAACCGCTGCCTATTACAATTACAGAGCTTTCTTCTGATTTTATAATAAATGGACAAAATTTAGAACTTAAAGGAACCAATTTTATTAACAAAGATTACCCAACAATAATATTGTTTAATGACACTGAACAAGTAACAGCTAAAGAAGTTACCGATACCAAAATTGTAATTCCAATTACAGATGCAATAAAAGCAGGCATAAATTCTGTAAAAGTCCAAATTAATAAAACATTAAGCAGCCGTTCCAACTTTTTTGTGATGAAAAAAGGATGGAATAAATTGAATGGCTTAGGTAATATTGATATTCACACATCTAATGTCTTTGATGACAGTAACTCTATTTTCTCCTTTGCAGATAGCGATACTCGCGACTTTGCATTTTGGGGATTCCCGGCAAAATTGCAAGCAACATCAGAAGGTCTTACGAAAACTAATGTTAAACAAAATGGCGGGAGTTACGGTGCCTTCAAAATGGTAAATGACAAGATCGGTGTTCTAACAAATACCAATGAGGCTTTTTATTCAAATAACGGTTTCGAAACCAACAATTCAACTACTGTTAATTCTTCTTTCAGTCCTAACATTAACGGATTAAATATTGGTTATGCTGATCAAAATATGAGTATTGTAACTACGTTTAGAGGCGGACAGATTTACACAGCAGATAATGGAGCTACAATTATTAAAAATGAAGTCTTGAAATGGACAGCCAGAGGAAGTTTTTACAGAGCTTATATCACCTCTTTTGCAAAATCTGCCTCAAATGGTAAGTTTTATCAGTTGGGAGTAATAAATGATTTTATGAAAGAAGGTTCCAATAAACATAGGAATATCGTATTAGAATCGACAACCGGATATAGTAACTGGACTGTCATCGATACCATTTCTAAAGCAAACCTTGACCTGACCCACTCTTATAAATTCTTAAACATCAACAAAGTTCTTGTTATTGATGTTACTAATAAAGCTCTGGTTGCTTCCACCGATATGTTAAAAACATGGAACACGATAAAGACAGATGTATCGTCTGTATTTTTAAGGACAGAGACTCAATGGTACATACAATCAGGGGATAAGATATTTGTAACTAAAGACTCCGGGGTGTCATGGGAATTAGAATTGGAATTACCAGCCGGTTCGGTTGTAAATGATATTTCTTTTTCTAAATCAAAAATTATTGTTTCAGGAAATAAAGGTTTACATTATCTAAAACTAGAATAATCTAATACTTTTTACAATGTAAGAAAGGCGTATGATATTTTCATACGCCTTTCTTATTTTTAGCTTTAAAACGAATAATTCAGAGCAAATCCAAAATCGTTTTTTAAAGTGATATCATTTTTTATAACAGCAGGCTTAAACGCCAGTTTTTCGTCTACATTAAATTGTGATAAGGCAGCATCGATATTGGCATCAATAATATTGAGGACGTAAAAACCAACCATAAATAAAGCAGATAAATCTCTATTTCTTTGAAATCCTTTTTGGATTCTCATCAATCTGTTTTCGTCTAACTCGGCAAGACTTGGATTTTTACTTGGTACTCCTTCAAGTCTGCTTTTATATTCATCACGATACAAATTATAATTCTTCTGATTATCAATGTACAAATACGTACTTGTTCCAATTGCTCCATAAACCAAAGGAAGCTTCCAATATTTCTTATTATAAATTTGTCCTAAACCAGGAAGAATTGCCGAATAGAATGCCGCTTTTGAAGGTCGAAGCGGATCAATCGTTTCTGATTTTAAAGAATCTTTTAAAACGATTTTACCTTTTTCCTGAGCGAAGATTGTAGTCAATCCTAAAAATAAAAATAGGAGAATAAGTTGATTCTGCATATAAAGTGGTCTTTGAAAATTTGGATCAAAGAAAACTTTTTAGTTCTAAGATTTTTCTTAAATAAAAGATAAAGAAAACTTAATTTTTAAAACGATCTAAAAATCAGGCAACTATCTTTTAAATGAAAAAATAATACTACAAATTTTGCAATATTAAACTTAAATTTGTTTCTTTGCGATATGAAATCTACAGTAGTAAATAAAGAAGTTATTAAAGAAGCAATTATCAAAATGAGAGAAGATAAGATTGCTGTACGTTCTTTTTTGCAAGGAAAAACTTCTGCTGAAACCTTAACTTCAAAAGGTATCAAACTTGTTAAAACAATATAATTATACTTTTAATTCTGATTCTGGTTATTATAGTTTTTTCACAAAAAGACAAATTGAATACCGAGTTGCTTTCTATGAAGATTTCACATTAGCTTCCTGTATTAGTGACAGTATAGGACTTGGAAATGTGTATCAAATTACCATAGATAAAATTAGTGATCAGCCTTCGCAATTTGATCTACTGATTTCTGTAACAATCAAAAACATTATTACTGCTTTCTTTGAAAATATTCAAAATGCATTAATCTATGTTTGTGATGATAATGATAATAAAGCCTTTCAAAGATTTTCTGTTTTTGATAGATGGTATAATAAAAGCTCTATGACTGATTATATTACTAAGATTAATAATATTATCGAATTTGACTTGGATAATGAAACCATTAAACTCTATACCTCTTTGATGTTTCATAAAGAAAATCCTAACAGTAAAAACATAGAAAAAGCTTTTAGCAATATCAACAATACGCTAAATGGAGAAAAACCATAGCCTTTACTAAAAAAGAGCAATATAAATATTTATATCGCTCTTTTTTGTAACTTAATGATTATTTACTCCTCAAACAACTCCATCAATTCCAGCGCACGTTTGATAGACTTCACATTTTCAAAAGTCAACAATAAACGTAATCCGTTTACGGTTTGTTTTTCTTTCATTTTGCAAAGATTACTATGCTTCTGAACAAAGTTTAAAACATTTCTAAACTTCACCGATTGGTAATAATCTGATTGCTGGTCTGAGACAAAATAACCAATCATTTTGCCTTGCTTCAAAACCAGTTTCTCGATTCCTACTTTCGTTGCAATCCATTTTATTCTGATGCTGTTTAACAATGCAGTTGCTTGTTTTGGCAGCGGTCCAAAACGGTCAATTAGTTTTCTTTCGAATTCCTGTAAACCGGCTTCGTCTTTTATAGCACCTAATTCATTATATAAAACCAAACGTTCCGAAACATTATTGATATATTCATCCGGGAACAACAATTCAAAATCAGCATCGATCTGAATGTCTTTTACGTATTCTTTAGTATCGATATTATTTTCTTCCGGATACAAATCTTTGAATTCATTTTCTTTCAATTCCTCGATGGCTTCGTTCATGATTTTTTGGTACGTATCAAAACCAATTTCATTAATAAAACCGCTTTGTTCTCCACCTAATAAATCTCCTGCTCCGCGAATTTCAAGATCTTTCATTGCAATGTTGAAACCGCTTCCTAATTCGCTGAATTGTTCTAAAGCCTGAATACGTTTTCTTGCATCTTCGGTCATGGATGAATATGGCGGACAAATGAAATAACAGAATGCTTTTTTGTTGCTTCGCCCAACACGTCCACGCATTTGATGTAAATCTGACAATCCGAAATTATTGGCATTGTTGATGAAAATGGTGTTGGCATTTGGAACATCTAAACCACTTTCGATAATTGTAGTTGCCACCAAAACATCAAAATCTCCGTTCATGAAACCTAACATCAATTCTTCCAGTTTGGCACCATCCATTTGTCCGTGACCAATTCCGACTCTGGCATTTGGAACCAAACGCTGAATCATTCCGGCAATTTCCTTTATATTTTCGATACGGTTATTGATAAAGAAAACCTGTCCGTTTCTTTGAATTTCATACGAAATGGCATCACGAATAATCTCTTCATTAAAACCAACTACATTCGTTTCAATTGGATAACGATTTGGCGGGGGCGTTGTAATTACGGATAAATCTCTTGCTGCCATTAACGAAAACTGAAGTGTTCTCGGAATTGGCGTTGCAGTCAAAGTTAATGTATCGACATTTGCCGCTATTGTTTTTAATTTATCTTTTACGTTTACACCAAACTTTTGTTCCTCATCGACAATTAATAAACCCAAGTCTTTAAAAACTACATTTTTATTTACTAATTGATGTGTTCCAATAACGATATCGAGTTTTCCTTCGGCTAAATCTTTTAAAGTCTGTGTTTTTTGTTTTGCCGTTCTAAATCGGTTTAAATAGCCAATAGAAACCGGCATATCTTTTAAACGCTCTGAGAAAGTTCTGTAATGCTGATACGCTAAAATCGTAGTCGGAACCAAAACAGCTACTTGTTTACTATTATCAACTGCTTTAAAAGCCGCACGAATGGCAACTTCTGTTTTTCCGAAACCAACATCACCACAAACCAGACGATCCATTGGTCGATCACTTTCCATATCGGCTTTTACTTCTGCCGTTGATTTGGTTTGATCTGGTGTATCTTCGTAAATAAACGAACTTTCTAATTCGTTTTGCAGATAACTGTCCGGCGCAAACTGAAAACCTTTTTCTAAACGACGTTTTGCATACAACTGAATTAAATTGAATGCAATATGTTTGACACGTGCTTTGGTTTTTTGTTTTAAAACCTTCCACGCATTTGATCCTAATTTATATATTTTTGGAGGTGTCCCGTCTTTTCCGTTGTATTTTGAAATTTTATGAAGCGAGTGAATGCTTACATACACAATATCATTATCGGCATAAACCAGCTTAATAGCTTCCTGTGTTTTGCCTTCTACCTGAATTTTCTGTAATCCGCCAAATTTTCCAATTCCATGATCAATATGTGTTACAAAATCGCCGACAGAAAGTGCAGTTAACTCTTTTAAAGTGATATTCTGTTTTTTAGAATAACCGTTTTTGATGTTGAATTTATGATAACGCTCAAAAATCTGATGATCGGTATAAGCCGTAATCTGATTTTCTTCATCAATAAACCCTTGGTATAAAGGCAATACGATTGTATTATACTGTTTTCTTATATTCTCTGAATTGGCTTCGTCTAAAGATTCAAAGATATCATGAAAACGTTTCGCCTGCGTTTCATTCGAACAGAACAAATAATTTTTGTATCCGTTAAAATGATTGTCGCTCAAATTATTCAGTAGCAAATCAAATTGTTTGTTGAAAGATGGCTGAGGCTGAATATGAAATTCGAACTTTTTTGTTGTCTTAAAAATTGGTTTTGAAGCCAATTCTACAATCGAAAAGTCCAAAGCTCTTTTAATAAACGACGTTTGATTTAAGAATAACTGCTCAGGTTCAGCATGTTTTATTTCTTTGGATAATTTCTCAAAAGCTTCTTCTGCTCTTGCAAATTGTTTATCTAACTGACTGAAAAGTCCATCTGCATTTTGGATAAAAAGAACTGTTTTTTCAGCAATATAATCCAGGAAACTTTCTCGGTTTTCCTGAAAAATCTTGTTTTCAACATTCGGAATAATTGTGATTTTTTTATGTGTTTCGACAGACAATTGCGTTTCAACATCAAAACTACGAATACTGTCTACTTCATTTCCAAAAAACTCAATTCTGTAAGGATGATCATTGGAAAAAGAAAAGACATCTACAATTCCTCCACGAACCGAAAATTCTCCGGGCTCTGTAATAAAATCTACTCTTTTAAATTCGTATTCAAACAAAACTTCGTTGATAAAATCGATTGAAATTTTGTCATTTAAAGCGACTTTCAAAGTGTTTTTATCTAACTGCTGACGTGTTACCACTTTTTCGAAAAGTGCTTCCGGATAGGTAACAATAATAGCTGGTTTTTTTCGGGAATTTATTCGGTTTAAAACTTCAGCGCGAAGCAAAACATTGGCATTATCTGTTTCCTCAATCTGATAAGGACGGCGAAATGAAGCAGGATAAAACAAAACATCCTGTTCTCCAATCATTTGTTCCAAATCGTTTAAATAATAAGCTGCTTCTTCTTTGTTATCTAAAACAACTAAAAAAGGCAGTTCAGTTTTCTTAAAAACAGAACGGATTATAAAAGAAACTGCAGATCCTAATAAACCATTAAGGTTCATTTTGATCTGATTTCCTTCCAGTAAACTTTTGGCAATCTGCTCTGCTTTTGGCAGATTATCATAAATTGTATATAAGGCGTTTTTACTCAACTTTTGGTGCGTTTTGATCTGTTCGTTGTAATGGAACCTGAGGAGCGGTCGAATTTGGGATTGCGCGCGTTGTATCTAACATTCTTAAGAAATCTTCTTCTCCTTGTTCTTTAGGTATTTTAGCTTTTTCGACAATTTTATCCATTTGTCTTTCCAGTGAAATCAGTTCTTTATTAATTTCCTGAACCAGAAAAACTACTTTATCGTCCGGAATAGTATTTAAATGAATAAACAAATCCAACATTTTGATTTTAGTAATTAAAATAGAAATACGGCTTTTGATTTGCGGCTGATTGAATTGTTCCGGAATATTATTGTTTAAAGCTATCGCTTTCTTAGAAATCGCTGCCGATTTTTTTTGAAATGCCCCAATCGTTTTTCTTGGTTTATCGCCAATTTCTTTGATAAAGTCGCGCCACTCTGTCCAGGAATTTAATTGTGATTCCGAGATTTCATTAATTGGCTCGTCAATAAATGTCCAACCTTTATTAATGTTAGTAAAGATTTTTTCTTTTTTCTTAGCTTCTTTTGCATTTTCGGCAAGACGCTTTTCATTCTCATTTTGACAAGATTGCAGTCCAAAAATCAAAAGTAAAAACAGCGCTATTCTATATTTCATTTCATAAAATGTTAGGGTGCAAAGTTACAAAGTAAATTTACAATTACGAATTCTGTTTTTTGCTAAAGAATCTATAAATCAAGGTTATTTTTTTACTGCAGAATTTATAGATTAAATCTTAGCAAATCATTCTTTGTTTTTAAAATTTGCACATGAAAAATTTAACCACAAAGCACGCAAAGATTTTTAAATTAAGTCGTTTTATAAAAACACAAAGTTCGTAAAGCTGGCTCTGGCTTTGCGAACTTTGTGTTTTTAAACTTACTGCAAGATAAAATCTTTGCGGTAAATAACTGCACGCTATCAACGAAGAATAATCCAATAAACAAACTTTTTAATTATCGAATTAATAATTTATGATTCTAAAAAGCACAAGTAATTGCGAAAACGTTATATTTGTGTCTCTAAAAATCATCGGAAATGAATCCTAAAATATTAATCATTGGTGCCTGTGGTCAGATTGGAACAGAGCTGACGCAAAAACTGCGTAAATTATACGGAACCGAAAATGTTATCGCTTCTGATATTCGAAAATTAAATACTGATGTTGTTAATTCAGGACCTTTTGAAGTCGTCAATGCTTTAGATTTTAACCAGATCGAACATTTGGTAGAAGTACATCAAATTACTGATGTTTATTTGATGGCTGCTCTTTTATCTGCTACAGCTGAAAAAAACCCTGCTTTTGCCTGGGACTTAAATATGAATTCGCTTTTTCATGTTTTAAATTTAGCGAAAGCCAAAAAGATTCAAAAGATTTTTTGGCCTTCGAGTATTGCCGTTTTCGGACCAACAACTCCAAAAGAAAATACGCCTCAATATACAGTAATGGAACCTTCAACTGTTTACGGAATAAGTAAACAATCCGGCGAAAGATGGTGCGAATATTATCATAATATTTATGGTGTTGATGTGCGCAGTATTCGTTATCCTGGTTTAATAAGCTGGTCTACTCCTCCGGGAGGCGGAACTACAGATTATGCAGTTGATATTTTCTACAAGGCAATTGCCGATAAAAAATACGAATGCTTTTTATCGTCTGAAACCAAAATGCCAATGATGTACATGGATGATGCCATTGATGCAACGATCAATATTATGAAAGCGCCAGTTGAGCAAATCAAAATACATTCGTCTTATAATTTAGCTGCAATGAGTTTTACGCCAACTGAAATTGCTGCCGAAATCAAAAAACATATTCCAGAATTTGAGATTACTTACAATCCTGATTTCCGTCAAAAAATTGCAGACAGCTGGCCGGCAAGTATCGATGATTCTTCAGCAAGAGAAGACTGGAACTGGAATCATAAATTTGATTTGGAATCAATGACTAAAGATATGATTGAGCATTTGAGTTAAATCTTGACATTCTCAGAAATAAAAAGTCCCGTTTATTAATTTAAACGGGACTTTCTTTTTTCTTTTTGAAGATTACTTCACTTCAAAAACATTATTTGCTTGTTTTACATCAGCCATTAATCCGCTTGGATCGATAGTAATTTTTTTGATCGCTGTTTTGTTTTTGTCAATCGTAAAACTGTAGTTTTGCTGTGCCCAGGCCCAGTCTTCTAAAACAGTTCTCTTTTGATTTGGGTTTGGATTTGATTTAATGAAATTCATCATTCTTAACGGAATGTAGAATGTTTCAGAAGTTCCGTCTGTATAATCCACTTTCAAATCGATTGGCATTGGCATTCTTCCAATTCTTTCTAAGGAAATGGTTGTTTTTCCTGCGTTGTCAGCAACATCTTTGATACCGTAATCAATTGTATTGGTTGTCTGCGCCCAGTCTGTTAAATACCAGTCTAACTCAGCTCCAGAAACTCTTTCGGCTGTTCTTTTGATATCATTTGGAGTTGGGTGCTTGAATTTGAAATCATTGAAATATCTTTTCAAAGTCGCATCAACATTCTCTTTTCCAATAACATATTCTAGCTGTGAAAGGAAAATACTTCCTTTAATATAAGATGAAATACTGTAAGGACGGTTTTCCTCATAACGATCTCCGTGAGTAGTTTGTGGCTGTTCTTTACCAGAATTTACTAAATTGTAATAAGCATTATAATTTCCTTTAAACGGATTTACTTCTTTTTTGTCTCCTTTTAATTCATTCAAAGCACTGTCTTCGATGTAAGTTGTAAAACCTTCGTCCATCCAAGGGTGTTTTGATTCGTTTGAAGCCAAAATATGTTGGAACCAGGAATGTCCTAACTCGTGAGTTGCAGTTCCAAGAATTCCTTCCAAAGTTCCGTTTCCTAACATCAAAGTACACATTGCGTACTCCATTCCACCGTCTCCACCTTGAATAAATGAATATTGTTTGTACGGATATTGTCCCACTCTGTTGTTGTAATAATCCATAACTTTTACCATTAAAGGCTCCAACTGTTTCCAGTTTTCTGCTACTTTGGGAGTGTTTTTGTAAAAGAAATGCAAATCAACATCGTTTGGTCCTTTTACAATATCATGCGCATAATCTTTGTCTGCTGCCCAGGTAAAATCGTGAACATTTGGCGCAATAAAATGCCATGTTAATGTCTTTGCTTTTTTAGGATAAACAACTGTTACACCGGCATCTTCATAACCATGCCCAATTGAATTTTTATCTTGTAAGTATCCTGAACCTCCAATTGTATATTCTTTGTCAATTGTAATTTTCACGTCAAAATTACCCCAAACGCCGTGAAATTCTCTCGCTATATAAGGATCTGCGTGCCATCCTTCGAAATCAAATTCGGCTAATTTTGGATACCATTGTGACATTGAAAGTTCAATTCCTTCCGAATTATTTCTTCCTGAACGACGAACCTGAACAGGAACTTGTCCGTCAAAATCTAATGTAAATGTCGTTTTAGAATTTGGTAAAATTGGCTTAACCAAAGTTACTTCCAAAATAGTTCCTGAAACTCTTGTCTGAGCAACAGCGCCATCTTGTTTGAAGTTTGTAATTTTTAAAAAACCGATTTCATTTGGTTTTAAAGTCTCTATTCTGCTTTGTTTTACATCTTTTCCGTTGGCATCTTTTGTTTTATTTACCATTCTTCCGTCCGGATCTTTGATAAAATGAAGACGTGCATCCATTTCGCTTCCCGGCTGGAAAGCATTTGGAAACAAATGATAAAATACTTTTTTCAGTGTATCAGGAGAATTATTAGTGTAAACCAATTCTTGTTTCCCTTTGTACTGATAGTTTTTTACATCCATCGAAACCTCCATTTTATAATCGGCATGCTGTTGCCAATATGAGGTGCTTTGAGCAAAAGCAGTGTTTAAACCAATGCTTAAGAAAGAAAGTAAAATAATTTTTCGCATGTGTTTGTATGTAATAGAAAATGGAAGAGCGCGAACTCTTCCATTAGATT
Source organism: Flavobacterium notoginsengisoli (assembly GCF_042686225.1). Taxonomy (NCBI): domain Bacteria; kingdom Pseudomonadati; phylum Bacteroidota; class Flavobacteriia; order Flavobacteriales; family Flavobacteriaceae; genus Flavobacterium; species Flavobacterium notoginsengisoli. Next base: position 72,273 of record NZ_JBHUOT010000011.1, on the reverse strand, counting down.
AATAGTGTATTTATGTTTATTTTTTAGACATCTTTTCAGCCATTAATAAAGCATTGTAAGCATTTACCATTTTTGCAGTTTTTGATGATTCTACAGAAGAAACAGCTACTGGTTTTTCTGCCGGATTTTCACTTTTACCTAAAACTACTTTTGCAGGAAGTGCGACTCCCGAATCCATTAAAATCTTTTTAACCTGAGACGCTTTTAATTTTGGATAGTACGAACGAATCAAAGCTGCAACACCTGCCGCATTTGGAGATGCCATTGATGTTCCTTGTAAATACTTGTATTTGTTGTTTGGAACTGTTGCATAGATTTCTTCACCAGGAGCAAAAACGTCTACATTAATTTTTCCGAAGTTTGAGAAACCTGCAATTACATTTTCTCCATATTCTTTATTGATTGCTCCAATCGTGATAACATTATCTGCAAATTCTTTTACATTATCTTCAGAGTCATTTGGATAATTGATGTTTTTTGTTTCATCAATATTATAACCATCGTTTCCTGCAGCGTGAACAATTAAAACGTCTTTTTTAGCTGCATATTTAATAGCATCGTAAACCCATTGTTTGTGTGGAGAAAAGCTTTTTCCAAAACTTCCGTTAATTACTTTTGCCCCATTATCTACAGCATAACGAATTGCTAAAGCGATATCTTTATCGTACTCGTCTCCGTCTGGCACCGCTCTTACAGTTAAGATCTCCACATTTGGTGAAGCTACTCCGTCTCCACCTAAATTATTTCCACGAATTTGCGCAATAATTCCGGCTACGTGAGTTCCGTGAAGCGCTTTTTCTTTATCCGGTCCAAAAACGATATTGTTTCCGTAATGATTGTCTTTAATATCTTCCGGATTATCGCCTACGATTTTTCTACCGTCGAATTCTTTATTCAGGTTATAGTTTAATTGATCGTAAACTTGTTCTTTATATTCTCCAAAATCAGCTTCTGGATCAAAAGTCGAACCAGCATTAGTAAAAACCTGAGTCATTACAGCTTTACTTCTTGCTACTTTAGGGTCTGTTGAAGTAATTTTACTCAGATCTTCTAATTTATAATCTGTTTTATTCAGTTCTTTTTTTATAGTGTTATGAACTTCTAGTAAGAAATCTACTTGTTCTTTATCTTTTAAAGCTTCTTCATATTTCTCAGTATATTGAGCTAAAGCTTCTTTATATTGTGCAGAACCGTCGTCACCTTTTTTAACGATACGTGTCATTTCGAGGTTTTCATTAACCGCATTTCCCAGGAAATTCCATCCATGAATATCATCGATAAATCCGTTTTTATCATCATCGATTCCGTTGCCCGGAATTTCTTTTGTATTAGTCCAGATCATTCCCTGAAGATCTTCGTGTTCAATATCTACACCAGAATCTACAATACCTACAATAACTTTCTGCCCTTTTTTACCCTGCAGCAATTCAGTTAAGGCTCTGTCTACACTCATTCCCGGAATAGAATCTTTTACTAAATCTAAATGACTCCATCTTTTTAATTCATTTTCACTAACTGGTGCTTTTTTTACCACTGCCAAAGGAGCAACGATTGGTTGTTTCGGCGCAGATTTTTGTGCTTGCATACTTGCACTGCAACCTGCTAATACAAGTAATGCAAAAGCAGATAATTTAAGAGGTTTTTTATGACTCATGTATCTATAAATAATTGTAAAGTTAAAAGATGGGTCTAAATTATGCTTTTTTGTTACAAAATGCTAACCATTAACAATGTGTTATGAAATTTTGATGAAAATATAGTCCAACAATTACAAATACAAACAACTTATTTCTAGATCGTTAAACCAATATTACGATAATCATAAAAACTCCTCAAAAGTGCCTGTTTAATGAATTAAATACATGAAAAACAACAAATAACACGTCGTTACGTCTTCCCGTAAGGAATCTTCATATTAATAGCTTAAAATTGCGACGACCTAATTCTAAACTTATTCTATGAAAACAAAACTACTCTTGTTGCTGTTACTGGCAAATTTTTCTATTTATGCGCAAACTACTGCGATTCCTGATCTCAATTTTGAAAAGAAATTAATTGCATTGGGAATTGACTCCGGAAATCCGGATGGAAAAGTGCTTACTTCAAAAATTTCAGGACTTATCTCTCTGGATGTTTCAAATAGTTCAATAACCGATCTTACCGGAATTGGGGCATTTAAAGATTTGGAAATTTTAAACTGTAGTAATAACCAAATAACATCTCTAAATTTACTGCCAAATAGTTATTTAACGACTCTTAATTGCTCCCGAAATGCTCTTACTGCTTTAAATTCGCTTCCAACTCAGGAATTAAGAACCATTATAGCCTCGTATAATCAAATAAAAACATTTGCTTTTACAACTACTAATAAATTAAGAAAGCTTCAAATAGACAATAATATCCTAACGTCTTTAACCGTATATTCTCCAAATACATTGGAAGAATTAAACTGTGACAAAAACAATCTAACTTTTTTAAATATCTATCCAAATGTTGCTTTAAAGTCATTTTCTTTTAATCAGAATCAAATTTCTTCAATTGACCTTAAACAAAATGTTTTATTAACAGATTTAAGCTGTTGGGAAAATCAACTTACATCCTTAGATGTTTCAAAAAATACTGCACTGGTTTCTTTATATTGTGATTCTAATAAAATTCCATCATTAGATCTTTCCGGCAACACCAATTTGGTTGATTTTTCCTGCACTAATAATATGTTGGCAGAATTAAATCTAAAGAATGGAAACAATACTAAAATAAATAAAACACAACTTAATTTGACTTCCAATCCCCTTTTATCTTGTATAAAAGTGGACGATCCTTCTTATTCTAATAATAATTGGTACCCTGTCTCAAAAGACCCTGCAACAAGCTACAATCTTGATTGTAACTTATACACACTTATTCCTGATCTAAATTTTGAAAAAGAATTAATTTCCACAGGTTATGATTCTGGTACTCCTGACGGAAAGGTACTTACTTCGAAAATCGTACTGGCGACACAATTAGTTCTTACTAACAGAAATATTAGTGATTTGACTGGAATAGAAGCATTTGCCTCTTTAAAAACATTATATGTCCGTATTAATAATTTAACAACTCTGGATGTTTCTAAAAACAAGGCGCTGGAAGTACTGGACTGCGAAAGAAATAAATTAACTTCTTTAGATGTTTCTAATAACCCACTGCTAACATCATTGTCTATAGCCGGAAACTCAATTTCTATTTTAAATGTAGAAAATAACACTGCTTTAAAAGCCTTAAATATTTCAAAATATGCCAGTGGAACCTCCGGATCTTTATTTGGTAATTTTACTTCTATCAACCTTTCTAAAAATACAGCATTAGAATCTTTTGAGTGCCAACAAAATATAATTGAGCAACTGGATTTATCAAATAATTTACTGCTAAAAGAATTGAACTGTAGTCAAAACCAAATTAAGTCTTTAGATTTAAGCTCTCACAAAGCCTTGACAACTGTAAAAGTAAACAATAATAAATTGGTGAGCCTAAACTTAAAAAATGGCCAAAACAATTTATTACTTAAAGCCAATATAGACTTAACTGTAAATCCAACTTTATCTTGTATTAGCGTAGATGACGTTGATTATTCAAATGTTAACTGGGCAGGAAAAAAAGATGCCGCTGCGTTTTACTCTCCAATAAACTGCAACGCGATAACATTAATTCCAGATCCTAAATTTGAAGACAAATTGATCAGCCTTGGGATTGACACCGATGGTAAAAACGGATTGATTGCAACAGCAAGTGCAGCTGCAGTTACTACTTTGAATGTTGCTAACAGCTCTATAACCGATTTAACAGGAATTCAAGCATTTACATCGCTTACCGGCTTAGACGTTTCTAAAAACTCTTTAAGCAAATTGGATTTATCTAAAAATACTTCTTTAAATCATATTATTACTTTAAATAATGCTGACTTAAGATGTATTCAGGTCGCAGATGTAAATTATGCTTTGGTAAATTGGACTATAATAAAAGATACTTTCACAAGTATCAATCTTGATTGTACAATTTACACTTTAATTCCTGATGAGAAATTTGAACAAAGATTGATTGATTTAGGAATTGACAAAGATGGTAAAAATGGTAAAGTTACAACTGCCAGCATTTCTTCTCTGACGACTTTAAATTTAAACAACAGTGGAGTTTCAGATTTAACCGGAATCGAAGATTTTACAGCTCTGGAAAGAATTGATGCTGAAAACAATCAATTAAAAACTTTAGATTTTACTAAAAATACAAAATTAAAAACCTTGGTTATTAGAAACAATCAGTTGACAAGTTTAAACGTAGATAACTGTTTGGATTTAGAGTACCTAAATTGTGAAAATAATCAATTAACATTCTTAGATGTTTCGAATAATATAAAACTGGGATCCTTTTGGGGAAGCACGAATAAGTTTACAAAATTAGATTTTTCAGGCCACAATAATCTTATTGGTATTTATTGTGCAAATTCAGAGATAAATACTTTGAAACTTCCGAATAACGATAATAATAATTTAACGAAATTATGGTGTGGAGGTAATAAATTGGAAATTTTGGATGTTTCAAAAAATTTAGCTTTGACCGAACTTGTATGTGATGGAAACCAATTACAAGAATTAAATACATCTAAAAATACTGCTTTAGTAGCGTTGACTTGTTCTCTAAACAAACTAAAAAGTTTAGATATCTCGAACAATAAATCATTAACTATCTTCAGATGTGACAGAAATAATCTGGAAAGTCTAAACTTAAAAAACGGAAAAAACACGATACTAACTAAAGCGAATTCAAATTTCATTTACAATCCAAACCTATCTTGTATCCTAGTTGATGATGCTGATTATTCTAATGCTAACTGGTCAACATTGAAAGATACTTATGCTACGTACACTACTGACTGTAACCTTATTAAATTCACTTTAATTCCAGATGTAGAATTCGAGAAAGCTTTGATTTATAAAGGAATTGATAATATACTAGATGGAAAAGTCCTTACAAGCAGAATTGCTGTTGAAAAAGATTTAAATTTAACCTCTCTTAATTTCAAAGAAATTTCAGATTTAACTGGATTAGAAGACTTCACTTCTTTAGAAATACTAACTACACCAGGAAATAAAAAAATAAGCCAATTAAACGTTTCTAAAAACACTGCATTAAAGACACTAACTTGCGGTTCTGAAAATTTAACTACTTTAAATTTGACTAATAATAAAAATCTAGTTACGTTATACGCCTACAATAATAAGCTTACTACATTAAATACAAGTACAAATACTGCTCTTGAAACTATAAGCATAAATCTCAATTTATTAAACAGTGTAGATTTACAAAACAATGTTAATCTAACAAACCTTTACCTTAATTCTAATACTGGCCTTACTAATGTTAATGTTTCTAAAAACATTAAATTAACAGAATTACAAATTCAGGGCACAAGTGTAAATACTTTAGATGTTTCAGCAAATACTAAACTTGCAACTTTAATTTGCGATAATAGTAAACTTACCAGCTTAGATGTTTCTAAAAATACATCATTGGTAAATTTGAATTGTTCTAATAATGCATTAAAGAGTTTAAACCTAAAAAATGGTAAAAACACTTTATTCACTACCTACCTTAATTTTAAGAACAATTCAGGTTTAACTTGTATTCAGGTTGACGACGTTACCTATTCTACAAATAAATGGAGTAGTTATAAAGACGCAACAGCTAGTTTTAACACAGATTGCACGGTTTATACTTTAATTCCCGACTCAGCTTTTGAAGATAAACTAATCGCATTAAATATTGACAAAGATGGTAAAAACGGAAAAGTTGCTACTTCAAGTATTGCCTCTTTAACCTCACTGGATATTTCAGGAAGTTCTATTAAAGACTTAACAGGAATTCAGGATTTTACTTCATTAAAAGTATTAAACTGCAGTACAAATCAGTTGACAGTTTTAAATCCTGCCAGCAATCCTTTATTAACCGATTTGAATTGTTCTAACAACACTATAACTGTTTTGGATGTAAGCAAAAATCCTGCATTGACGGCATTAAATGTTTCAAACAATAATTTAAATTCTTTGAACGTAAAAAATGGTTTCAATGTAAATATGGATTGGTTTAGTGTGAATTTTACCAAAAACCCTTCTCTATCCTGTATTCAGGTTGACAACGCTAAATATTCTAACGATAACTGGAATGGAAAACTGGACAAAACTTCTTTCTTTACAGAAAATTGTGGCAGTTATACTTTGATTCCGGATTCAAATTTTGAAGATAAACTAATTGCATTGAACATCGATATAGACGGGAAAAACGGAAAAGTTTTAACTTCAACAATCGCATCAGTAAAAGACTTAAATGTACAATTAAGCGACATTAAAGACCTCACTGGGATTGAGGATTTTACTGCTCTTGAATTTTTAAATTGTCAATTCAACCTTTTAACTTCATTGAATGTATCCAAAAATTCAAAATTGATTGAGTTGTATACACATGGAAATGATTTAACAGTATTGAATTTAGCAGCAAATCCTGCTCTTACAACTTTACAGGTTAACAAAAACAAACTAACTGATTTGGATTTATCTAAAAACACCAAGTTGGTATACGTGAACGTCATGGAGAACTCACTAAAAAGTTTGAACCTTAGAAATGGTAATAATACCAACTTTACAGGTGCATTATTAAACAAAAACACTGCCTTAACTTGTATTTTGGTTGATAACCCTTCTTTTGCGGCTTCAAGCGGTGTATTCTTTAAAGATACCACTGCAAATTACTCTTCGTCATGCTCGTTAGGCATTGAAGATTCTGTTTTTGCTAAAGTGATAATGTATCCTAATCCAACAAAAGGTGAGGTTAACATCAATAACGTTTCTTTAGAAAAAGCAACCGTTTACAATTCATTAGGACAGATAGTAAAGTCATTTACTTTAAGCTCTGCAAATACAGATCATACAATTAACTTGTCTGGATTACCAAAAGGAGTTTATTACATATACTTAATCAATGAAGATGCTGCTTCTGCTAAAAAAATAATTTTAGAATAATTATAATTTGTTAAACTAAAAATCCCGTTTTCAGAATATTGAAAACGGGATTTTTTTGTAACGTATTGATTCTCTTTGTTTCGTTACGTCTTTCCGTAAAGAAATCTAAACCAAAATTTGTATAATTGCTCTGGCAAAATCTATAAACAGTTTATAAAAACAAAACTGATTATTGCTGTTTTTAGAAGATTTTTCAATTTAAATTCGTCTCACAATTAATTAACCCAAATATTAACTCTATGAGGAAAACTTTACTCTTAATTTTAATTTTTTCTTTTTCACAAACAAATGCACAATGCTGGAAAGAAGCAACTTCCGGATACAGTTTCAACGTAGCTATGCAAAACGATAATAGTCTATGGAGCTGGGGAAGTAACAAAGATGGTCAAGCAGGAGATGGCACTTTACTAAACAATTCTTCGCCAAAAAAAATAGGAACAGATACTAATTGGCAAACAGTAGTTACCGGAACCGATCATGCCGTTGCTTTAAAAAAAGATGGCTCTTTATGGGCTTGGGGAAGTAATAAATATGGGCAATTAGGAGACGGTACCAGCGTCAACAAAAGTATTCCTACACGAATAGGGTCTGCTACTGATTGGCAAACAATTGCAGCAGGAAATCAATATACAGTAGCCTTAAAAAAAGATGGAACTTTATGGGCTTGGGGAGATAATTATTTTGGGCAATTAGGTAATGGTACCAGTTCAGGACCTGGAATTCCTAAACAGGTCGGAACAGATAAAGATTGGAAAACGATAACCGTAGGTTATCATCACACAATTGCCTTAAAAACAGATGGCAGCTTATGGACCTGGGGAAGTAATGATGATGGAAAATTAGGAGATGGTACTACTAAGAATGGTTATTCACCAAAAAAAATAGGAACAGATACTGACTGGAAGACAATCTGTGGAGGAGGGAGTCATACCCTTGCTATAAAAACAGACGGATCTTTATGGGCTTGGGGACAAAATACATATGGTGAGTTAGGAAACGGTACAACTATGAATAGTTATATTCCGATAAAAATAGGAACATCCACAGATTGGAAAACTTTAGGTGCGGCGGGAGATCATTCAATTGCAATAAAAACTGATGGCTCTTTATGGACCTGGGGATATAATTCACACAATGAATTAGGAAATGGTAAATATTCAAACAGCCTTACACCAGTACAAATAGGGACTGGAAAAAACTGGCAGGCGGTAACTGCAGGCTGGTACTACACAACTGCAGTAAGTACTGATGGTGTTATGTGGACTTTTGGAGATAACGCAGATGGACAATTAGGTGATGGTACAACTGTTAATAAAAATGTACCTGTAATTGTTCCTTGCTCTGATATGTTGACTCTTAATATAAATGTGGTGAATGTAACTTGTTTAGGCATGCATAATGGTTCTGCAACTGCTATTGCAGGAGGAGGAACCGCTCCTTACACTTATTTATGGTCTAACGGAGGGACAAGTTCTTCCGTAAAAGATTTAGCACCCGGCACATATACATGTAAAGCAACAGATGCGTCTTCATTAACAACTATTATTGCCTTTACAATTACTGAACCCAATCTTATCTCTTTGGTTGCAACAAGTATTAATGCCTGTAATGGCAACAACGGAAGTATCTCCATTATCGCAAATGGAGGAACAAAACCTTATCAATATTCTATTTCAGAGTTTGGAGTTTTTCAAGATTCAAATATCTTTAATAATTTATCTGCAGGAAATTATTCTGTAATGGTAAAAGACGCTAATGGATGTATCACAAAGTCAGATTATGCAATAGTTAATTCAACCACTACGCAACCACCAACTGCAAATTCACAAACATTTGATAAAGGCGCAACCGTTGCCGATTTAAAAGCCAGCGGCACAAACATTAAGTGGTATGCTGATCCCGTATCATCTAATGTGTTGAGTTTATCAACTGTTTTACAAACAGGTACATATTATGCATCGCAAACAATTAATGGATGTGAAAGCTCGTCAAGATTAGCAATAAACATAACTATTAAGCCAATTCTGATTGATGATAAAATACCTGCAAATGGATTAATTTTTTATTATCCGTTTAGTGGAAATACTACTGACGCAAGCGCAAATGGTGTTAATGCTAATGCAAAAAATGTTACCTTAATTTCTGATCGATTTGGAAATGCTAACTCTGCTTGTTCGTTTAACGGAATCAACAGTAGTTTAGAGCCTTTTTTAGCAAATACTCCACAAGTAAATAATACCCGAACCATTACCGGTTGGTTTAAAATCAGTAAACCTGTTAGCAAAAGCATGAATTTTGCTATGATAAATTATGGAATCAATCCTGATGCTGCTTTTAAAATAAGTTTTTATTCTAAAGGTTATTTGGATGTCACTTTTGATACTCAGACCTTTTCATCTCAAAAAGACTATTTCAATAATCAATGGACCTTTTTTGCCATGACTTTTAATGATAGTACTAAGTTGTTTTCATTATACATCAATAATGTTCTTGAATTATCAGGAACTGTAAACTCGTTTACAAAAGGGTTTGGAGATTTTTTATGCAGAATAGGAAAAAATAATGACACAGATTACTTTGAGGGAGCTTTAGATGATATTGCGCTATGGAATCGTGTACTGACTTCGGAAGAACTTTCTGCTTTATATACTCCAGGTGAGCAGCCTGCTTATACTTTAATTCCAGATCCTCTTTTTGAAGAAAAATTAATCAATTTGAAATTGGATAATTTTCCAGTTGATGGAAAAATCCTGACATCTAATATTAATACCTTAACTTCCTTAGACGTTAGTAAAAGTAATATTTCAGATTTAACAGGAATACAAGACTTCGTATCATTAACTAATTTGAATTGCAGTCAAAATAGTTTAAAAGCATTAAACATAAGTAAGAATACTGCTTTGACAGTTTTAGATTGTAATAACAACCAGATTGCAAATTTAGATGTAAGTAATAATATTACCTTAACTGACTTAGTTTGCTACTCAAATAAATTAACCTCTTTGGATGTTAAAAAAAATACAACTTTAACAAAATTAGATTCTGGTTCAAACCAATACACTTCATTGGATGTAAGTAATAATACTGCTTTAACATTTTTGGGATGCAATACTAGCCAGTTAACCACTTTAGATGTAAGCAAAAATACCGCTTTAAATCTTCTGGATTGTCGCGAAAATAAATTAACCTTATTGGATGTTTCTAAAATCACTACTCTAAAAGAGCTATATTGTCAATCTAATCAATTAACAAATTTAGATATAAGCAAAAATAAAGCTTTAGAATTTTTAAATTGTTCAAAAAATCAGCTAACCACTTTGGATGTTAGCACAAACACCGCCTTAGTTGGTTTATATCCTAATTCCAATCAATTAACAAGTCTAAATTTAAAGAATGGAAACAATGATAAACTTGTCTATCTAAATTTTGTTAATAACCCAAATTTAACTTGTATACAAGTCGATAATGTGGCTTACGCTAATGCAAACTGGTCTGGCAAAAAAGATCTTACTGCAAGCTTTAATACGAACTGCAATGACGGCTATACTTTAATTCCCGATCTGAATTTTGAAAAAGACCTAATTGCCAAAGGAATTGATTCTGAAACTCCCGACGGAAGAGTTCTTACCTCAAAAGTAGCTTCGGTAACTGAATTGTATGTTATGGATAAATCAATTAGGAGTTTATCCGGAATTCAAGATTTCACGTCTTTAAAAACTCTTTTTTGCGATGGAAATCAAATCACTAGTATCGATATTTCTAATAATACTACTTTAGAAGATTTATCTATAGGCGATAATCAGTTAAAAAAATTAGATGTTTCTAAAAATATAGCTTTAAAAAGTCTGTATTTTCACAACAACCAAATAGACAGTATAAATGTTTCAAAAAATAAAGCCTTACGATGGTTATATATGTCTGGAAATAAGGTAACAGATTTAAACATTTCAAAAAACACTGCTTTAGTGCACTTAACCTGTAGTTCTAATTTATTAACTACGCTTGATCTTTCTCAAAATACAGCTCTTGAAGATTTAATTTGTGATCATAATCAATTAACAGAATTAGATATTTCTAAAAATATTTTACTTAACGGTTTGTATTGTAACAGTAATAAACTAACCGCTTTAAATACTTCAAAAAATACTAATCTGACTAGAATCGAATGTGATTCTAATCAAATTACTCGTTTAGATACTTCTAATAATCCTTTATCAGGCGGTTTGAATTGTAATTCTAATTTATTAACGTCTCTTGATATTTCAAAAAACACTTCTTTAAATTATCTAAAATGTGCTTCCAATCAATTAATTAATCTTAATTTAAAAAACGGAAACAATACCAAGTTTATCAATACCACTATGGTTGATAATTTGAAAAACAACCCAAAATTAACCTGTATACAAGTTGATGATGTAACTTATGCGAATAAAAACTGGATGAATGCTAAAGACTCTTGGGCTACCTACAATACTACTTGCACAATAGAATATGTGGCACTTCCAGACACTAATTTTGAACAAAGGTTAATTGATCTTGGAATTGATACTGATGGTCTTAATGGAAAAATCACAATTGCTAATGCCAGTTCAATAACAAGTTTAGACCTTTCAAACAGCAATATTAAAAATCTAACTGGTATTGAATATTTTACTTCATTGACAAACTTAGATATAAGCAATAACCAAATTACTTCTCTTGACGTAAGCAACAATTTACTTTTAGAAACGCTAAACGCTTCTTCAAATCAGCTTACTACATTAGATTTATCCAAAAATACCAGACTCAGAATTGTATATGTTGTTAATAATCCTTTGGTTTCTTTAAATTTGAAAAATGGAAACAATCGTAACTTTATTCTGCCATCAAATACTGGAAAAAAATCAGCTTCTGCATTATATACCACTTTCTTAGGGCTTACAACTCTCAGCTGTATACAAGTTGATGACGAGAATTATTCAAATTCAAATTGGTCAAACGTCAAAGAATCGACTACTACTTATGCTAATACTTGTAAAAGCCTAGGTATTGACAAATCTGAATTTAGTCAAGTCATAGTATATCCAAACCCAACAAAAGGAGAAATAACTATTAATAATATTCCATTAGACAAAGCAACAGTTTACAATTCGTTAGGCCAATTGGTAAAATCTTTTACTTTAAATAATGCAAATACAAATAATACAATCGATTTATCTGGCCTACCTAAAGGAGTTTATTATGTGTATTTAATTAACGGAGATGCCGCTTCTGCAAAAAAAATCATAGTAGAATAATCCGTATTAGCTAAATCAAAAAATCCCGTTCTCAAAATACTGAAAACGGGATTTTTTTTATTTTGAATTCTACTTTAAAGAATGTCTTCGCAAGTAAAAACATCTTTTAATCGAACACCTTTTTCGGTATGCTCAACCGTTATAATTTGATTATGTGCATCATGTTCCAAAAACAAATAATGATTCTGATCTGCTGCTAAATTCAGGAATTTTGATTTTTCCGGCATTGTCAAAAGTGGCCTTGTATCGTAACCCATAACATAAGGCAGCGGAATATGTCCTGCCGTTGCTAATAAATCAGCACAAAAAACAATGGTTTTATCCTGATATTTAATGTAGGGAATCATTTGTTTTTCGGTATGACCGTCAACATAGTAAATGTCAAAATTTAATTCTTTTGAGAATCCAAAATCAGTTTCAGGTCTTTCAATAAAATTCAATTGTCCGCTTTCCTGCATCGGTAAAATGTTCTCCGACAAGAAAGAAGCTTTTTCACGAGCATTTGGTTTGGTTGCCCATTCCCAATGGTTTTCGTTGGTCCAGAATTTGGCATTTTTAAAAGCAGGTTCGTAGCCTGTTTTATCACTATTCCATTGCACACTTCCTCCACAATGGTCAAAATGCAGATGTGTCATAAAAACATCAGTAATATCATCGCGGTTAAAACCATATTCTGCCAGAGATTTATCCAGGGAATGAGATCCCCAAAGCGAATAATATCCAAAGAATTTTTCAGATTGTTTATCGCCCATTCCAGTATCAATTAAAATAAGGCGATTTCCGTCTTCGATTAACAAACAACGTGCAGCAATATCAATTAAATTATTAGCATCGGCAGGGTTGGTTTTGTTCCAAATTGTTTTGGGAACTACACCAAACATAGCACCTCCGTCTAATTTAAAATTTCCGGATTCTATTGGGTAAAGTTTCATGAGTATGATTTTCTAAAAGAACAAAGCTAGGAAATACAAACTCCTTTTACTAGAAATTATACTGAAAACTGTTATTGTAAGGTAATAGAAGCGGTTCCCATTATTTCCTGCTTGTCGAAGAAATTGACAAAATAAGTTCCTTTTTTAAAGGGATTTCCATCTGCATTCAGAATCCCGTAAACATTAACCGATTTTCCCTGAAAGTCTGTACTCACAATAAAACTATAAACTAATGCTTTATCATTCCCAAACTCGATCAGTTTATTATCTCCTAAAACTGTATTTTTTTGGTCCAATACCTGAATGTAAAAAACTCTTTTTCCAGTTTTAGCAACAGCATTTCCGTTCACAATAAAACTCACTTTAAGTTTTTTTGTATTCTTTGCTTTTGTTGTTTCCAATTCGGCTCCTGAATTTTTTTCACGAAGTGCAACAACCTTAAAAGTACTCAAAGAAAGTTTTGACGCATCTTTAAGGGTCGATTCCAGTTTCTTTTGTTTCAAAATTAAAGTATCATTTTCAGCCTTTTGTTTGTACATCACAACATTTTGGCTTTCAATTTCTGTCAATAAATTTTTATTTTGGGATTTCAGTTTTTTGATCTCTGCCATTTTATTTTCTAATGACAATTTTGAGTCAGAGAGTTGTGATCTGAATACTTTAAGCTGTGCCAATGAAGGATTTTCAGAAGCTTTTATTATTTCCATTAAATTTTCAACATTTTTTCGCTCCAGTTCTAATTGTTCTGATAAAGCTGTTTTTTCCTGAATTGCAATATCATAAGCTTCTTTTAATGTAATTAACGAATCTAAAATACCTTTTTGCACGTTCGTTTCTTTATTTTCATAAAAGTATTCTTCTGACACACCATTTTCTACGGCACTACTTACATTTCCTTCAGGTTCATTACTAAAAACTAATACAGATGCTCCTAATCCCAAAACAAAAATTAATATGAATAAGGGTTTGTACCAAGCAATTTTATTTTGTTTATTCATAATTACTCACAATTTTTTGCAAAAATACCAATTAAATATTCGCGGGAATAAGTATAAATACTTGTTTTTTAACATTTAGGAGCGATATTTGCAGCTTAAAAATAAAAAACTGCTTAATTCGAATTTTTAGACCAATTTCAAGAGTCAATTTTATCAAAATAAGTAATATCTATTTTAACATTTGTTATAATAATGTGAACCGTTATGGAAAAAGGTTTTTAAGTCGTATCTTTGCAGACAATTTCTATTTAACATTGAAAATTAGCGTTTTAAATCTGTACTAAATTCATTACAGCTCAAAATGCTCATTAAAAATTAAACATCTAAGAACAATGATAAAAGTTTCTGATACTGCCAAAAAGAAAATCATCGATCTGATGACTGATGATGGTTTTGACGCCGCAAGCGACTACGTAAGAGTAGGTGTAAAAAGCGGTGGATGCTCTGGTTTGTCTTATGATTTAAAATTTGACAAAACTAAAGGAGAAGACGACAAAATATTCGTTGACAACGACATACAAATTGCTGTTGAGAAAAAATCATTTCTATATTTAGCCGGAACTATTTTAGAATTTTCTGGCGGATTAAACGGAAAAGGATTTGTTTTCAATAATCCAAATGCAAGCAGAACTTGTGGCTGCGGTGAGTCATTTTCACTATAAAAACACAAAGAGAATACCAAGACTAATAAAGATTTAATCTTTGAAATTTCTGAGATTAAATCTTTGAATCTTTAAAATCAACAATGAGCAAATACACAGAAGACGATTTAAAAATCGAACTGGAAACTAAAGAATATGAATACGGATTTTATACTAATATAGAATCTGAGACTTTCCCTATTGGCTTAAACGAAGAAATTGTAAGAGCTATTTCTCTTAAAAAAGAAGAACCTGAATGGATGACCGAATGGCGCATCGAAGCTTTCCGTTCCTGGAAAGAAATGATCGAGCCAGAATGGGCAAACGTACATTACGAAAAACCAGACTTTCAGGCGATCTCTTACTATTCAGCTCCAAAACAAGTAGATCCTAATAAAACTTTGGACGATGTTGATCCGGAATTATTAGAGATGTACAAAAAGTTAGGAATTTCTGTAGATGAACAAAAAAAGATGAACAATGTCGCTATGGATATTGTAGTCGATTCTGTTTCGGTAGCAACAACTTTCAAGAAAACTTTGGCAGAAAAAGGAATTATTTTCTGTCCAATTTCTGAAGCGATCAAAGAGCATCCGGAATTAGTTAAAAAATATTTAGGAACTGTTGTACCGCAAAAAGACAACTTCTACGCAGCATTAAACTCAGCGGTTTTCTCTGACGGAAGTTTCTGTTATATTCCAAAAGGCGTTAAATGTCCAATGGAACTTTCAACTTATTTCAGAATTAATCAAGCAGGAACGGGACAATTCGAAAGAACTTTGGTTATTGCTGACGAAGGAAGCTACGTTTCTTATCTTGAAGGATGTACAGCTCCAAGCCGTGACGAAAATCAATTACACGCTGCTGTGGTTGAATTAATCGCTTTGGATGATGCTGAAATTAAATATTCTACAGTTCAAAACTGGTTCCCCGGAAACAAAGAAGGAAAAGGTGGAGTTTACAACTTCGTAACAAAAAGAGGTTTATGCGAAACAAACGCTAAAATTTCCTGGACACAAGTTGAAACAGGTTCTGCTGTAACCTGGAAATATCCATCTTGTGTATTAAAAGGAGATAATTCAGTAGGAGAATTTTATTCTATCGCCGTTACTAATAATTATCAACAAGCGGATACAGGAACTAAAATGATCCATTTAGGAAAAAACACTAAATCGACTATTATTTCTAAAGGTATTTCGGCTGGAAAATCACAAAACAGTTACCGTGGTTTAGTGCAGATTTCGCCAAGAGCGGAGAATGCAAGAAACTTTTCACAATGTGACTCCTTATTAATGGGTAACAATTGTGGTGCACATACTTTCCCTTACATCGAAAGTAAAAATCCATCGGCTAAAATTGAGCACGAGGCAACTACAAGTAAAATTGGAGAAGATCAGGTTTTCTACTGTAATCAAAGAGGTATTCCGACTGAAAAAGCGATCGCCCTTATTGTAAACGGATTCAGTAAAGATGTATTGAATAAACTTCCAATGGAATTTGCTGTTGAAGCTCAAAAATTATTAGAGATTTCTTTAGAAGGATCTGTAGGTTAAAAAAAGTTTCAGGTTTCAGGTTTCAAGTTTTTGATCCGAAACTTACTTTTACAACCATTAAAA
Organism: Flavobacterium notoginsengisoli; assembly: GCF_042686225.1. Taxonomy (NCBI): domain Bacteria; kingdom Pseudomonadati; phylum Bacteroidota; class Flavobacteriia; order Flavobacteriales; family Flavobacteriaceae; genus Flavobacterium; species Flavobacterium notoginsengisoli. The sequence continues at coordinate 55,758 of NZ_JBHUOT010000011.1, read as the reverse complement.
AAGAATTTTATATCATATTAAAATAAAAGATTTTTCAAAGTTTCGTTTTTCAGCACAACTGAAAACTTGAAACTTGAAACTTTAAACAAAAAAAAGATGTTATCAATAAAAAACCTTCACGCCTCAATTGGTGATAAAGAAATCCTTAAAGGAATTAATATAGAAGTTAAAGCTGGAGAAGTTCACGCGATAATGGGACCAAACGGTTCTGGAAAAAGTACGCTTTCTGCTGTTATCGCAGGAAACGAAAACTACGAAGTTACAGACGGAGAAGTTATCCTAGACGGAGAAGATCTTGCTGATTTAGCTCCAGAAGAAAGAGCACACAAAGGTGTTTTTCTTTCGTTTCAATATCCTGTAGAAATTCCTGGAGTTAGCGTGACTAACTTTATGAAAACCGCTATCAACGAAACTCGTAAAGCAAACGGACAAGAAGAAATGCCGGCAAACGAAATGTTGAAAGTAATTCGTGAGAAATCTGAACTATTAGAAATCGACCGCAAATTTCTTTCTCGTTCTTTAAACGAAGGGTTTTCTGGAGGAGAGAAAAAAAGAAATGAAATTTTCCAAATGGCAATGTTAGAACCAAAATTAGCAATCCTTGACGAAACGGATTCTGGTCTTGATATCGATGCTTTAAGAATCGTAGCAAATGGTGTAAACAAATTAAAAAGCGACAAAAACGCAATCATTGTTATCACGCACTACCAACGTTTATTAGATTATATCGTTCCTGATTTCGTTCACGTTCTTTACAACGGAAGAATTGTAAAATCTGGAGGAAAAGAATTGGCTTACGAGCTGGAAGAAAAAGGATACGACTGGATCAAAGCAGAGAATTAAAATTTGTTTCAGGTTTCATGTTTTTTTAGTTTCAAGTTGAATTACATTTTGTAAGTTTAAACTTAAAATTATTTAAGCAGAAATTATGGCGACAATCACTCGATTTGAAGATTTAGAAATCTGGAAAGAGGCTCGACGATTAGCAAAAGAAATTCATCTTATTGCGGTCCACACAGAGTTAAGATCCGACTTAAGATTCAAAAATCAAATAAAAGATTCTTCGGGCTCTGTAATGGATAATATTGCAGAAGGTTTTGAAAGAGATGGAAATTTAGAGTTTCGACAATTTTTATCAATTGCAAAAGGTTCAGCTGGAGAAACGAGATCTCAATTATATCGTGTTTTTGATTTTGAATATATTTCAGAAGAAAAATTCGAAGCTTTAAAAAAGGATTATGAAAATTTAAGCGGTAAAATAAAAAACTTTATCACTTATCTAAATAAAAAAGATTTCAAAGGAAATAAGTTTCATTAGAAAAACATGAAACATTAAACCTGAAACAATATGGATTCACGGGAGTTAAGTTCCAACAGTCAACCTGAAACTTGAAACCTGAAACTCCGAAGGAAACAAAAGAACAATGGATTTAAAAGAAAAATTAGTATCGTCTTTTATGGCTTTTGAAGAGCGTGTCGATGTACATTCAGATTTACATGACATACGCACAAATGCTTTAAAAAACTTCGAAAATAAAGGTTTCCCAACCAAAAAAGAAGAAGCTTGGAAATATACATCGCTAAATGCCATCTTAAAAAATGACTTTACGGTTTTTCCAAAGCAGGAAAATGCAATTGAATTTAACCAAGTAAAAAAATACTTTTTACACGAAATTGACACTTACAAATTAGTATTTATCGATGGCGTTTTTAGTTCGCATTTGTCTTCTACAACGCATGATGGAATCGATGTTTGTTTGATGTCATCGGCATTGACCAAACCAAAATATAAAATGGTTATTGATACTTACTTCAATCAAATTGCAAGTAAAGATGATAGTTTGACTTCATTGAATACAGCTTTTGCAATTGAAGGAGCATTTATCAATATTCCGAAGAAAAAAGTGGCCGACAAACCAATTGAAATTATGTATTTCTCAACTGGAAATGAAACAGCTTTAATGGTGCAGCCTAGAAATTTGGTAATTGTTGGCGAAAATTCACATGTTCAAATTATCGAGCGTCACCAAAGTTTGAACGAAAATCCGGTTTTGACAAATTCTGTTACCGAGATTTTTGCTCAAAAACGTGCAATTGTTGATTATTACAAAATTCAAAACGACAATAGCGAAGCGAATTTAGTTGATAATACTTATGTTTCTCAACAACAAGAAAGCCACGCTTCAGTTCATACTTTCTCATTTGGAGGAAATCTGACTCGCAATAACTTAAACTTTTACCATTTCGGAGAAAGATTAACAAGTACGCTTAACGGAATTTCTATTTTGAATGACAAACAACACGTTGATCATTATACTTTGGTAAACCACGCGCAGCCAAACTGTGAAAGTTTCCAGGATTATAAAGGAATTTTCTCTGATCGTTCGACAGGAGTTTTCAATGGAAAAGTTTTGGTTGAAAAAGAAGCTCAAAAAACAAATGCTTTCCAAAAAAGCAACAATATTTTATTGAGCGATAAAGCAACGATCAACGCAAAACCACAATTAGAGATTTTTGCAGATGACGTAAAATGTTCTCACGGTTGTACTGTTGGACAATTGGATGAAACAGCAATGTTCTACATGCAGTCACGCGGAATCCCGAAAAAAGAAGCTAAAGCTTTATTGATGTACGCATTCTCAAATGCCGTTATCGAAAGCATCAAAATACCAGAATTAAAACAAAGAATTACTAAAATCATTGCCATGAAATTAGGCGTGAATTTAGGATTTGATTTGTAGATATTCTTAACCGCAAAGAGCGCTAAGGTTTACACAAGGTTCGCAAAGTTTTTTATTAAGCTTTGCGAACTTTGCGCTTTTTACTTGGCGTCTTTGCGGTTAAATTTTATTTTTTCACAGAAGAAATTATCCCTTTCAAAAACCCATTAAAATCAAAACTTTTATCACCTTCCCTCACTCCCATTCTCACAATAACCATATCCAAAGATGGAATAATCGCTACCATTTGTCCTTGATAACCACTGCAATAAAACATATCACGCGGAACGTCTGGGAATTTTCCTCCGGCATTTAACCAAAATTGAGCACCATATTTTCCTTCAGAAGTATTTGTTGGCGTTGCGGTATATTTTACCCAACTTTCATCAAGGATTTGTTCACCGTTCCAGTTTCCTTTATGAAGATATAATAATCCAAATTTTGACCAGTCGCGTGGCGTCGCCCATCCGTAAGACGAACCTACGAAAGTTCCGCTCATGTCTTGTTCCACAATCATCGAGTTCATTCCGATTTTGTCGATTACGGCGCTGTACCAAAAATCCAGATATTCTTGCTGTGTTTTAAATTGTCTTCTTAAAATCAGAGATAATAAATTGGTTGTTCCTGATGAATAATTCCAATGTGTATTAGGTTTGAATTGTACTGGTTTATCCAATTGTACTTTTCCCATATCTTCTGCCTGAAAAAGCATTTTTGTAGCATCGCAGATCGTGCTGTAATTTTCTTCCCATTCTAAACCTGAATTCATATGAAGTAAATCATTAAGTGTAATATTTTTACGTTCATCGTTTTTCCATTCTACAACTGGAGCAGGTTTATAAATATCAATTTTTCCCTGTTTCGCCAAAACACCAAAAGCCGAACTTGTAATGCTTTTTGTCATCGACCAGCCTAAAATTTTACTGTTTTTATTAAAACCTGTATCGTATTTTTCGCCGATTAATTTGTCTTTGTATAAAACCACAACGGCGCGGGTGCGTTTTGCTTTTCCGCCATCTTTATCAAAAGAATCATCAATTGCTTTTTTTAATTTTGTATAATCCACATTCGCGAAAGCGGTATCTTTCGGTTCGTTATTTCCATATGGAAAAGGAAGATTATTAACCAATTTTGTTCTCTTTGGAAGCAAATAAGGTTTCGAAACATCATAATTATCATTAATTAATAAAGCGCCTAAACCTTCTCTGTAAATTGCTTTTCTTTCTTTCAATCCGTAAACAGAAGAAACAGCAAATTTTCCGGCATCATCAATGGAGTTTTTAGCCAAATCAATCATATCGATATCATTGTCGGTTTTTTGAATTAAATCTAACGAACGATTATCAATAAAATGTCCGGATGCAACACTTTTAGCTGAAAAACCAGAAATTAAATCAAGCTTTGGATAAGTTGTAAATCCGAAATACAAAAATGCAAGAACCACTACAAGTAAAAGTACTTTGAGAATTTTTTTCATGATATGTGAGTTTTTTTATTGCAATATAAATAATTTATGTTCATGATATTAGAACTCAAATCACAAATCTGTTCGGGATAATTCAGAAAATTGATTTGATTTTTATGGAATCAGCATTTGCGCCTTATAACAATGGTGCCATAAAAGGAAATTATAGAATTGATGCATAAACAAATTTAGTTTTAGTACTTTTGTAGATAGATTTTTTCTAAATAAGACATGCTAGATATTCAAAAAATAAGAGCTGATTTTCCTATACTTTCACAAACTGTAAACGGAAAGCCATTAGTATATTTCGACAACGGAGCGACTTCGCAAAAACCACAAGTTGTGATCGATGCAGAAGTAAAATATTATAACGAAATTAATGCCAACATTCACCGTGGTGTGCACACTTTAAGTCAGTTAGCGACTGATGCTTATGAGGTTTCACGCGGTAAAGTAAAAGATCATATCAACGCAAAACATGCTCATGAAGTTCTTTTTACTTCGGGAACAACACACGGAATCAACCTGGTTGCAAACGGTTTTGCCTCGATTTTAAAACCTGGTGACGAAGTTGTGGTTTCTTCTTTGGAACATCACAGCAACATTGTGCCTTGGCAGATGTTATGCGAAAGAACTGAAGCAGTTTTAAAGGTTATTCCTATTGATGAAAACGGAGAATTAATCATTTCAGAATTCGATGCTTTACTTTCGGAAAAAACGAAAATTGTTACCGTAAATCATATTTCAAATGCATTGGGTGTAATCAATCCAATCAAATATATTATTGATAAGGCGCATGCTGTTGGTGCTGCAGTTTTAATTGATGGCGCTCAGGCCGTTCCGCATTTAAAACCAGATGTTCAAGAATTAGATTGCGATTTTTATGCTTTTTCAGGACATAAAATGTGCGGTCCAACCGGAACTGGAATTCTGTATGGAAAAGAAGAATGGTTGAACAAACTCCCTCCTTATCAGGGCGGAGGCGAAATGATTAAAGAAGTTACTTTCGAAAAAACAACTTACGCTGATCTTCCTCATAAATTTGAAGCCGGAACGCCAAACATCGCTGGCGGAATTGTTTTAGGAACTGCAATTGATTATTTAAACGAAATTGGTTTTGATAAAATTCATGAATATGAAAATGAATTGTTAGAGCACGCAACAAAACGTCTTAATGAAATTGAAGGCATTAGAATTTACGGAAACACTAAAAATAAAGCTTCTGTAGTTTCGTTTAATATTGATGGAATTCATCCTTATGATATTGGTTCTATTATCGATAAATTAGGAATTGCTGTTAGAACCGGACATCATTGCGCACAGCCAATCATGAATTTCTTCTGTATTCCGGGAACAATTCGTGCTTCTTTTTCTTTTTATAATACAAAAGAAGAAATCGATCAAATGGTGGATGCAGTTAAGAAAGCGCAAACAATGCTAAGCTAAAAAATATCTTATGAGAATATTGTCTTTATTGCTTTTAACTCTTTTTGTTGCGACTGGATGCTGCAGTCAGAAAAAAACAAATATGACTTCAACTCAAATTGAATATTCAGCACACTCAAGAGGTTATTACAAAACCATAGTTGTGCAAAACAAAACTGTTTTGATTACTAAGCAACGTAATGCTGAGCCTGAAAAAATCAATATTGATGATGCAAAATGGAACGAAATAGTAGCTGCATATTCAAAAGTAAATTTAGACAATCTTTCTTCTTTAAAAGCTCCAACAGATAAACGAACTTATGATGGTGCTGCAATAGGAAATTTAAAAATAACTAAAGAAGGTAAAACCTATGAAACACCTGGTTTCGACAATGGTTTCCCTCCAAAAGAAATCGAAAAACTAGTGAATTTATTAGTTGATTTTGCTAAAGAATAATTATGACGATAAAAGAAATACAAAACGAAATAATAGACGAATTTTCGATGTTCGACGACTGGATGCAGCGTTATGAATACATTATCGAACTAGGAAAAAGTCTTCCGTTAATTAAAGAAGAATACAAAACCGACGAGAATTTAATCAAAGGCTGTCAGTCTAAAGTTTGGTTGCAAGGCGAACAAAACGATGACAAAATTGTTTTTACAGCCGACAGTGACGCTATTTTGACAAAAGGAATAATTGCAATTTTAATCCGTGCATTCTCAAATCAGAAAGCTAAAGATATCTTAGAAGCTGATACTGATTTTATAGATGAAATTGGCTTAAAAGAACATTTATCAGCAACGCGCGCCAACGGTTTGGTTTCAATGATAAAAAACATCAAAATGTACGCTTTGGCTTTTGATGCTAAAAACAAAAATTAAATTTTTTCGCCACGAATTTCACAAATTTCCCGAATTAAAATTAGTGTGAATTCGTGAAATTCGTGGCAAAAGAAAAAACAAATAACAAAATGGAACAAGAAATAGACACAAACGAATTAGGAGAATCAATCGTAAAAGTTTTAAAAGGAATTTACGATCCTGAGATTCCTGTAGATATTTATGAATTAGGATTAATTTACGACGTAATGGTAAACACAGATTACGAAGTAAAAATCCTTATGACACTTACTTCACCAAACTGCCCTGTTGCAGAAAGTCTGCCAAGAGAAGTTGAAGAGAAAGTAAAAACAATTGAAAACATTAAAGATGTTGACGTTGAAATTACTTTTGATCCGCCTTGGAGTAAAGATTTAATGAGCGAAGAAGCGAAGTTAGAATTAGGAATGCTTTAATAAGTATACAGTTCACAGTCTCAGTCTCAGTGTTCAACTGCGACTGAAAACTGCGACTGAAAACTAAAAAGAAATGGAAGAAATCATCAATAAAGTAGCCAATAGTGCTTTAGAAGTTTTTGATCTTGAGGATTATTATCCAAAAGGAATTCGTACTCAAATTGACATTTCACAATGGCTTTTGGAAGGATTTCTATTGAAAGAAAAAGACTTTAGAGAGTATCTTAAAAACCATGATTGGTCACAATATCAGGATCAATATGTTGCTGTGAACTGTAGTACAGATGCTATTATTCCGGCATGGGCTTTAATTCTTGTTGGAGTTCATTTGGCGCCTTTTGCAAAAAAAGTAGTAAACGGAACTATTGAAGATCTTGATGCAAGTCTTTACGAAGAAATTCTAAGTAAAATCGATTATTCAGTTTATGAAAATAAACCTGTAATTGTAAAAGGCTGTTCCAGAAAACCAGTTCCAATGCGTGCTTATATTTTAGCAGCAAATAATCTTCAGCAATTTGCACGAAGCATCATGTACGGAGAGGCTTGTTCTGCAGTACCTTTATACAAACAATCTAAGAAATAACCTGCAATAACCGCTGGTGAACCTTTATCTTTCGATTGGTTTTTAGTATATTTGATAATACACTTAAACTAAATACCATGAGAAAGATCTTTTTATTACTCTTCGTTTTAGCAAACCTTACTTTTGTTCAGTCCCAAAATACCGAAAAAGAATTAGCCCAAAATACCGAAAAAGCCGTAAAAAAGCTCAATGACACAATTGAGAAAGATGGCTGGAAAGCAAAAGGTACAGTCTCCCTTTTATTAAATCAATCAAGCTTTAACAACTGGATCGCGGGTGGTGAAGATAGTTTCTCTGGAACTTTAGGAATCAATTATGATTTCAATTATAAAAAAGACGATGTAACTTGGGACAACAAAGTCTTGGCTTCGTACGGTTTATTACAAACCAAAAATACTGATTTCAGCAAAAAAACAGACGACCGTTTAGAGTTTAACTCAATCGTAGGAAAAAGAGCTTTTGGCGAATGGTATTACTCTTTCTTCTTAAATTTTAGAACTCAATTTACGACAGGATATATTTATGGACAGGATGCTAATGGAAAAGAAATTAGAACGGAACAAACTAAATTCATGTCTCCTGGATATCTGACTGCTGGACCTGGTATTTACTGGTCAAAAGATGAAAATCTAAAAATAAATTTTGCCCCTCTGACTTCAAAATTTACTTTTGTAGACAATGCTTATACAAGTGGAATTGATCGATTTACAGGCTTGCCTTATGTTGATGGCGATTATTTTGGTGTTGACGAAGGAAAAGCCATGCGATATGAACTGGTTTTTTATGCATCAGTTTATTACAAACTAGCCATTATGACTAATGTAACAGCAGAAAACACACTTAATTTATATTCTAATTATCTGGAAGATCCTCAAAATGTAGATATCAATTATTCTTTGAACATCATTATGAAAATCAACAAATTCTTGTCTGCCAATTTTGCTTTTCAAGCGATATATGATGACAATGCTTTCAGAGGACTTCAAACCAGACAAGTATTTGGTTTAGGCGTTAATTTTGGATTTTAATAATTAGAAGCCAAACAATAGGCTTTTTAATAAACATAGTTCCCGCTCTCGGCTTTATCTTACTAGCCCGACGTCGGGCTAGCAAGGATACCGCCTCCATCGGGGCTAAATTCAAACAATAGGCTTCTTTTAAACATAAAAAAACGGCTTTTGAAAATTTTCAAAAGCCGTTTTCTATTTTTATTCTTCTTCTTTTTCTATTGCATCTTTATAATCCGGATACAAGAATTTATTATAAGGAAAACGTGTAATGTGAATTTGTCGAACCGCTTCGTAAACTACTTCTCTGAATTCTTCAAAATTCTCTTTATTTCTAGCCGAAATAAATAAGGCATTATCCTCTCCAACGTTACTCATCCAAGTTTGTTTCCACTCGTCAAGCGTCCAGTGTTTTCTGGTTTTTTCAGTAATCAAATCATCTTCATCAATGGTCAGGTGTTTATAAGCATCAATTTTATTAAAAACCATAATGGTTGGTTTATCATTGCTTTTAATTTCCTGCAAAGTCTTGTTCACAGATTCAATATGATCTTCAAAATCAGGGTGCGAAATATCTACGACATGTAAAAGTAAATCGGCTTCACGAACCTCATCCAATGTACTTTTAAAAGAATCTACCAATTGTGTTGGCAGTTTTCGAATAAAACCAACGGTATCAGAAAGTAAAAACGGCAGGTTTTTAATTACCACTTTTCGAACTGTTGTATCTAAGGTTGCAAACAATTTGTTCTCTACAAAAACATCACTTTTTCCGATTGCGTTCATCAAAGTCGATTTTCCAACATTCGTATATCCAACCAAAGCCACACGAACCATTGCGCCACGATTGCTTCGCTGAATACTCATCTGTTTATCGATCGTTTTGATTTTATCTTTCAATAACGAAATTCGGTCACGTACAATACGTCTATCTGTTTCAATCTCTGTTTCTCCAGGCCCACGCATCCCGATACCTCCTTTTTGACGCTCAAGGTGTGTCCATAAACCAGAAAGTCTTGGCAGTAAATACTGACACTGTGCCAGTTCTACCTGAGTTCTTGCGTATGAAGTTTCGGCTCTCTGCGCAAAAATATCCAGAATCAAATTGGTTCTGTCCAGAATTTTACAATCAATAATTCTAGAAATATTTTTTTGCTGTGAAGGCGTAAGCTCATCATCAAAAATTACTGTCGATATTTTGTTCTCTTTTACAAAAAGATTAATGTCATCAATTTTTCCCGTACCCACAAAAGTTTTGGGATTTGGGCGCTCCATTTTTTGCGAAAAGCGTTTAATGACTTCACCGCCTGCGGTAAAAGTCAAAAACTCCAATTCGTCTAAATATTCATTTAGTTTCTCTTCACTTTGATTTTGAGTAACGATACCTACAATTACGGTTCTCTCAAAATTTATAACTTCTTTTTCTAACATAGTCTTGAATAAGCTGCAAATTTAATGATTTGTAAGCTACAATCAATTATACAATTTCGTTTTTAAATTTATATATTGCTTACAGACAATAAAAAATGGAACCTCGTTAAGTTTTACCTCAACAAAATTCCATTTATCTGAATTGGTCTCTCAGTATGAAACGTTTACTCGTAAATAAACGTTTTTTCGGTTTTTACAATTCCATTCTCTTCAATTTGAGAACAAGAAATTGGAAAGTTTAATTTGTTGTATTTGTATTTTCTGCTTACCGCAACTAATGCTGTAGATGACGGACTGAAATTCATTTCATTGTTGTATGAAATCGCTTCAAAAGGAAATTCCTCTTCATGGTAGGAGATCATTGGTACAATCACTTTATAATTATCTCCAAAAAGATTCTGAACAATCAATTGATCTACCGATTTTTTATCATCATAGGTATAGGTTTTAGAGATTTTATCTCCAACTAAACCTTTGTGTTTAGACACGTTATCGTTTACATAAACGTATTCCAATTTTCCAATTATAGCTTTATTTCTATCACGAGAAGTACGTCTCACAATAATTCCGTTTTCAACAAGATATTCGATATCATCTAATAAATTTTGGTGATTAGTACTGCTCTTAGTAGTTACTTTTACCCTTGCTCCTTCATAAACGAATGCAACCGTTTTAGTAATGTAATTTGGCCCTTCCTGATATTTTTTTACAAATTTGGTAATATTATTATCAGCGTTGTAAGTATAATTAATTACTTCTTTCCAATCGCTTCCTATTTTATCCTTAACGGTCATATCTAATAATCCGTTTTTATTGTAATAGAAATGCTGTACGACATCTGAAGTTGTGATTGTCTGAAGTTTCCCGTCTTTAAAGACCATTGTTTTATTTACAATTTCACCGTCTTTAGAGTTTTGGTAATTTGTTTTTACAATGTTAATCTGCTTTAGTTTAACATCATCCTGACTATGCATCAAGAATGGAAACACCATCAATAAGATGGCAGCAAAGTAGGTTCTCATATTTGTTTTTGTATTGATTTGGGATGACCAAAATACAAAATTCAATTAGATTTTAAGAATTTGAAATACAAAAACTACAAACTTTTCAATAAAAACCTAAAAACCAACCCATTATTTATTAAAATAAAAATTATCTCCTACTTTTCACCAAATAGTTTTACACTGATTTTTGTTTATATTGTTTTATCTATTTGAAAAACAAAAAATTAAAAATGCAATTTAAAGTTCTTAAAAGTTTATGTATACGATTTAAGTATATCAGAATAGTGCAATAAATCGTAAATAACGAAACAAACTATTTGTAAATAATTGTCAGCTCTCAGTTTGTGATATATTTCAAAAACACAATATCTAAAAGAGATGACAAAATATTAACTTAAAAATTCAGAGAATCGAAAAAAAATGCACGAGAAAATTTGTTGCTTTAATTTCAACATTAAACTTAATTAGTTTTGGTTTTTATAATAAAAAGCAAAGACAGGTTTATCCTGCTTTAGTTTAATTTTTAGAAATTTTACAATATAAACCTAATTCACACATATATCTTTTTGTCGTTGAACTAGATATTTTATAACCGTTTTTTTGGAGTATTTTTGCTATTCTTTGCGCACCATATCGCTGTTGAAAATTGAAAAAAACTTTCGTAATTTCTTCTTTTATTAAAATTCTTTTTTGTTGTGTTTCCGAAAGACTCTGGTTTTTCCAATTACTATAGGTACGTGTACTAAAATTTAATACTTTGCACATCTTTCTTATAGAGTAATTTTTTTCATGATTTCGTATAAATTGAAAAATTTCAAATTTTCCTTGATACATACAATCTCCTGCTTTCTTAAAAATTTCAAACTTCAAATCTAAATCTTTAATTTTTTTTTTAAGTTCATATTTTTTTTTATCATCTGGACTTAATCTCAAAGTACCTGTACCCGGAAAACTTCCAGTTCCATATTTTTGATAATCCTGTCGCCATCTGGTAAGTAATGAAGAAGTTATATTAAGTTCTTTTTCAACTTCTGCAATATTGCCTCTTTCATAACTTAATTTGACAGCCTCTACCTTGAAATCAAAGCTATAAACCATTGGTTTCTTTTTCATTTTTGCAAAAATTTTATTTACGTGCCTTAAATATTAAATTAGAAAATGGTTTTTGATAAATAAATTCATATCATTAGTAAACTACTTTTAAGTTTTAAATTGATAATTAAAAAAAGCTAAATCTCAAAGTTAATTATCTTGGTTAAACTCTTCTATGTTTTTAAAATTCAAAGCAGAATGTATTCTTTTTTTATTGTACCAATTTTCTATAAAATCAAATATTTTTTCTCTCATTTCTTCTTTAGATAGGAATTTAGTTTGCCTATGTATTAATTCTCTTTTTAGCGTATTGAAAAAGCTCTCAGCTACGGCATTATCAAGATGATTCCCTTTACGGTTCATACTTCTTGTTACACATTGATAAGAATCTAATTTATGTACAAAAGCTCTACTTGCATATTGTACCCCTCTATCAGAGTGAAATATTAAAAAGTCTTTAATTTCTCGATTACTTATTGCCGTTTCCCAGGCAGGTAAAACGGTACTTTTAACAGACAAACTAGTCCCTAAGTTCCAACCAATTATTTTTCTATCATATAAATCCATAATTATAGTCAAATACATAAATCTTTTATCTATTTGTATATAGGTTATATCTGAAACCCATACTTTTGAAGGTGCATTTACAGAAAAATTTCTGTTTAATACATTTGGAGAAGTAAATAAATTGTGTTTTGAATCTGTAGTTACTTTAAATCTACGTTTAAGCTTCCTATACAAGCCCATTTCTTTCATGTGAAATGCTACTTGTGCTATTGATATTTTGGTCCCTCTGTTATTAAGTTCTCTGGTGATTTTAACAGATCCGTATTGTTTATTAAACTCATAATAAATTGAAATGATTTTTGTTCTAAGTAGCAATATTCGTTTTTGACTTTCTGAAATAACTTGCTTTTTCCATACACGAAAAGTGCTTTCAGATACTCCTAAAATCTGACACATTTTATTTATAGGATATATTTTTTCATTTTCACTAATGAACGAAAAAACAAAAGATTTTCCCATTGATAGATACTTCGAACCATTTATCAAAATATCAAATTTTTGTTCAGATTCTTTGAGTTTTTGCTCAAGTTCGAAAATTTCTTTTTTATCCGGATTTATCCTTTTCTTACCCGTTCCAGGAAAACTTCCTTTACCAAATTGTTGATATATCTGACGCCATTGAGTTAATCTTGCTGGGTTTATTTCAAGTTCAATGGCCAGCTCTTTAAGAGTGGCTCTTTTATAACTTAAATTTACCGCTTGTTCTTTAAAAAGAGGAGAATATATTATTCTTTGCTTCCTTAACATCAGATTTAATCAATTAAAATACTGATAACTAAGTTAATACATTTTATTCAAAATATTTAATATTCTCTACAAATCATTTTTTGATTAAAACATTCTTTTAATCATGAGTTTTACAAATTAGATTGCGATAAGTTCCCTTTACTCAAATGAAACGATATAAAAAATATCTACATATAAAATCAAATAAATTTCGTAAAAAATCAATAATAAACTGTCGTTTTTTAAGCTTTAAATCTTAAACTGTCGTTCTAATTTTAGAAACCATAAAAGCAATCAGCACTCCAAAAATTCCAATAAAAGCAAAAGAAAACTGAAGTCCAAAACTTTGAGCAATATGCCCAATTACCGGAGGCCCCATTAAGAAACCAAGGAAGCTCACACTCGAAACAATTGTTAAAGCTTCTCCTGCTGGAACCGTTGGATTTTTACCTGCAATGCTATAAACAGTAGGAACAATAGTTGCAACTCCCAAACCAACAAACATAAAGGCAATGGTGCAAGGAACGATATAAGGAAGAAAAACAGCCGTAAAAAGTCCAGCCGAAATCATAACGCCGCTAATCTGCATGACACGCTCACGACCGAATTTATTGATTAGGCCATCGCCAAGGAATCTGCCGCTGGCCATCATAATCATAAAAGAAGTATATCCTAGAACAACCAAAGGTCCCGGCGCTTTTACAATATCTTTAAAATAAACACCACTCCAATCGAACATTACGCCTTCGCTCGCCATACTGCAAAATCCGATAACACCCAGCCAAAGCAAAGCCGAATCTGGTTTTACAAATAGCTTTTTTTTCTCTTCTTTGGCTTTTGACTTCTCTTTGGCTCTAACCAAAAATTTAAAATTAAATGCCACCATCAATAAAACAATGATTCCAACAATTATAAAATGATGCAACGGATTTAATTTTAAAGTCAACATCCCCAATCCAACCAATGCTCCTGTGAATCCTGCAAAACTCCACATTCCGTGAAACGACGACATTATTGTTTTTTTGAATAAAACTTCAGTATAAACGCCTTGTGTATTTACGGCAATATTGGCAAGATTTCCAAACAAACCGAACAGAAATAACCCAAGGGATAATTGCAATGCTGTTGTTGCCAATCCTAAATTAATAAGACAGAAAACATACATGATAAGAGAGAAAATCAAAATACGATGGCTTCCAAATTTTGTTACCATTTTTCCTGAAAACGGCATAATGGCCAATTGACCAACCGGAAGTGCAAAAAGTATAGAACCTAAATCGCCTTCTGTTAAATGCAAGGCTGTTTTGATGTCAGGAATTCGGCTCGCCCAAGTTGCAAAACTTAATCCCATTCCGAAATAAAACATTCCAACGGCAAATCGAACTCGGTTTAAATAAGAGGCTTTTGCTTCTCTAAATACTTTCTTGATTTTCCCTTTGGTTTGAAAAAGCGCTAATGGATTAAAGTTTATCAGCATATTGAATTTTTATTGAATATTGTCAAAAATACTAAAAACGCTTGGTAAAGTGTACAGAGCCTAGGGTTATGCACAATTTACAACGTTATTGTTTATAAATTCGAAGGTTATTAATTGAAATCTTCTTATTAAAATTACAATTTTTCGGGTTTAGTCGAATTATAATTTGTTACGTTTTTTAATTGAAGCAAAAAAAAGAAGCAACATCAAAATTGATACGGCTTCTTTTTGTTTAATCGATTGTTCCGTAGGAACATCTCATCGGTAGAAAAATATTATTGTTATCATTAATTTTACGTTCCATAGGAACGTTTGATTTTTGACATCATTTTCCACATTCCAACCTATCAAACGTTCCTACGGAACGTAAATCGGATGGGTATTATTTTTTTTACCGATGAAACATTCCTACGGAATGATAACGTTATCAAATAATTACAATCCTTATGATATACTGATTACCTTTTGTTGGGCATTACTTGCAATTGCAGCTTCTATAATCTGCATTACTTTTACGCCTTCATCTGCGGTAACAGGCTCTGGTTTATGATTTGCAATAGAATCGTAAACGCCGTCAAAGAAACTAAAATAATTGCCTTGAAGCGTTGATACTTTCTCTCTCACAATTTTTCCATCTATTTCGGTATGTAAAAGTCCCTGCAGATTTTCATCTTCTGTTCCCCAAGAATCTAAATTTGGCTTTTTACCCACTTTTAAATCATCTTCCTGAACATCTCCACGAGGTTTTAAAAACGATCCTTTTTTACCATGAAGTGTATAAGCCGGATTGGCTTCTCTAACAAAAAAACCTGCTTTTATTCTAACTCTGAAATTAGAATAAAATAATGTCAAATCGATCCAATCGTCTACAACAGATTTTTCTCTTGTTACGCGAATATCTCCAAACACCGATTTTGGACAGCCAAATAAACTCACTGCCTGATCGATAATATGTGGCCCTAAATCTTTCAAAACTCCCGCACCATCGTTTGCCGTTTCTTTATGCGCTTTCGGACTCAATAACGGATTGTATCTGTCAAAATGAAATTCGGCTTCTACTAAATCTCCCAAAACGCCGTCATCGATAATTTTTTTAACGGTTTTGAAATCACTGTCCCATCTTCTGTTTTGAAAAACGGCTAATTTCAATCCTTTGTCTTTTGCAATTTTTGCCAGTTCTTTTGCTTCCGCCGCGGTTGTGGTAAACGCTTTTTCTACAACCGCATGTTTTCCTGCCAGAAGTACTTTTTTTGCATATTCAAAATGCGTTCCGACTGGCGTGTTTACAATTACTAAATCTACATCGTCTGCCAAAAGTTCGTCCAGAGTGGCATAACTTTTCACGTATGGATAATCTTCCTGAATTAACTTTTTACTTCTTTCCCAAGAACCTAATAATTCAAATCCTTGATGAATATCTAAAAACGGAGCGTGAAAAACTTTCCCCGACATTCCGTATGATAATAATGCTGTTTTTATTTTCTGCATGTTGTTATGGTTTTTTAGCCACGAATTCACGAATTTTTTTTTTTTAATAAAACCTTTAATTCGTGAATTCGTGGCGGAAAAAATATTAAAGTTTAGCTCTTTCGTATTGTTTTGGCCATTGAATATCGGCGTTTAGTTCTTTGGCAAAATCCAAAGGTAAATTCGGATTTCTCAGTGATTCTCTTGCGAATAAAATCAAATCGGCCTGACCGTTATTTAAAATTTCTTCGGCTTGTTTGCCTTCAGTAATTAAACCAACTGCTCCAGTTGCGATATTCGCTTCTTTCTTTACTTTTTCAGCAAAAGGAACCTGATAACCCGGGCCAAGTGTAATTTTTTGATGCGAAACCAATCCGCCTGACGAAACATCGATTAAATCTACTCCTTTTTCTTTTAATATTTTGGAAAGTTGTACCGATTCTTCTGGATTCCATCCCCCTTCTGCCCAGTCCGTTGCTGAAATTCTAACCAATAATGGAAGATTTGAAGACCATTCGGTTTGAACGGCTTCTAAGATTTCTAACGTAAAACGAATTCGGTTTTCAAAACTTCCTCCGTATTCGTCTGTTCTAACATTGGTTAAAGGTGATAAAAACTGGTGCAATAAATAACCGTGTGCAGCATGAATTTCCAAAACCTGATAGCCTGCTTCGACTACTCTTTTGGTTGCTGATTTGAAATCGGAAATTACTTTTTGAATTCCGTTTTTATCTAAAGCTTCCGGAAGAAACGGTTCGTTGTCGTGATATGGAATCGCACTTGGCGCAACCGTCTGCCATCCGCCTTGAGCGAAATCCAACTTTTTATTGCCCAGCCAAGGAGCCGAAACACTGGCTTTTCGTCCGGCATGAGCCAATTGAATTCCGGGAATCGAATTCTGAGAAACAATAAATTCGTTAATTTCTTTTAGTTTTTCGATATGCTCGTCTTTCCAAATTCCAAGATCTGAAGGAGAAATTCTGGCTTCTGGAGAAACTGCAGTCGCTTCCTGAATAATTAAGCCTGCTCCTCCGCTGGCACGGCTTCCTAAATGAACCAAATGCCAATTGTTTGCAAAGCCGTCTTCGGCAGAATATTGACACATCGGAGAGATTGCAATTCTATTTTTTAAGGTAATATTTTTTATAGTTAGGGGAGAAAATAATTGTGAAGCCATACTTGTAACTTTTAATGGTTTTATACTACCAATTTATAAGGTAATGTTCAAAAAAGTAAAGTTACGGCATCTTGTTAAAACGAGATATTGAAATGTTTATTAATTAACAAACATTTAAATGAAAGTTTAGTTCATGATTGTTTATCTCAAAAATAATTCTTTCTCAATTTCTGAATACTGGCTTTTTTCAAACTCAGTAAGATTTTTATTTTTGAGCAGAAAAATTTTATCACAGTCTTTATAGAGGATTTCTAAAATATGAGACGAAATAAAAACAATGCTGATTTTAGAAAGTTCCCGAATGTAATTCATTAATAAATAATTCGATTCTAAATCGAGTCCATTAAACGGTTCATCTAAAATGTATATGGGAAATTCTTTTTGAAAAACAGCATTCAGATATGTTTTCTTTTTCATTCCGGTAGAAAACTCTCGTATTAGTTGATTATTGGGAACCTCAAATATTAAATTCGTATTTTTTGTCTCAACATCCAATAAATGGGCATAAAAATCATAAAATTCTACAGCGGTAAGTTCTCCATAAATGGGAGGATCTGTTGGAACCCAGCCAGCATTTTGCAATACTACTTCCTTTTCATTTATCGAGCAGTTTCCCTCAAACTTTTCTAAACCTAAAATACATTTAAAAAGCGTTGTTTTACCTTGACCGTTTTTACCAATAATACCATAAATACCTGGTCGATCAATAGAAACATCAATGTTTTCTAAGATTGATTTATCTTTATATTTTTTTTGATCAATGATAATTTTTAGCATGTTTTGAGTTCGTTTAAGGTTTTAATCGCTTTTTTATAAATAAAAGGCAACGCTAAGAATGGTACTCCAAATAAAAATAAACTTCCAGCCATGAAAATCGTAAAAAAAATATGCTGTAAATAACTATTATTAAAATAGATATACTTAAACAACAGATTAATAATTGGCGCAATGAATATAAAAATCAGAAATATCAATTTTTCCCATTGCAATAATAAACACATCGTTAACGCGATAGGAAATACTAAATAACAAGTATTGATAATTGAATTTTTAAACTGAAACCTCAAGTATTTTTTGCTATCAAAAGGATTATGTTTTATTTCTGCTATTGTTTCTCTTTCAAAGGATGGAACGCATGCTATTAATGATAATCCTAAAAAAACTGCATACAAAAGATTTTGATTGTTGCTTTTTACCGCCATAAAAACAACGATAAGCAACAACGGAAGTATATAAACCAGTTTGTATTTTCTAAAAGAAATATGCCAGTAAATATTAAAGGTATTGAAAGGATATTTAATTATTTTTAGATTGAATTTGGGCAAATTGATTAAAACTATTTTAAACAACATAATTGCCCCAATAAATACAAATTCGCTTTTTACTAAAAGCACCAAATAAAATGGAAAAGAATAAATAAGGTATTCTGTAAATAGGATTAGTTTGTAATTTCTTTTCATTTTTAAAAGCTCCAAATCCGACCTTTGCAAATGGTAAACGATTATTTCCAGAAAAAGAAAAGGAACATAATTACGTAATGGTTCAAAATTTAGATAAATCAAAAATGCGCTGACAAAATATAGCAGTATAATAAGAAATACAGCCAAAATATCGTCTTTAGCGACTAATCTCCTAAACCGAACAAGAAACAAATAATGTAAAATTGTTTTCAATGTTTTTTCGTCATTTAATGTTTGTTCTAATCTCCATCTTTTTAAATAATGAAGTCAAAGTCAGTTAAATCATTTTACAAGTACATCCTTAAACTGTTTGTAACATAATAATCAAATATGTTACTAATAAATAAACATTATTTGATTTATTAAAAGTATGAGCAATTATTAACAAACATTTAAAACCTTAAACGTTATCTTGCGCTCTTATATTAAAATAGAAAACGCTACTTTTGTGCGTTAAATACGAACTAAAAATAAAAAATGGATATAGTTATCAAACTCTCTCAATTTCTATTGAGTTTATCTTTACTTATTATTCTTCATGAATTAGGGCATTTTATCCCTGCTAAATTATTTAAAACAAGAGTCGAAAAATTTTATTTGTTTTTTGATGTTAAATATTCCCTTTTCAAAAAGAAAATCGGAGAAACAGAATATGGTATCGGATGGCTGCCACTTGGGGGTTATGTGAAAATTTCTGGAATGATTGACGAAAGTATGGACAAAGAGCAAATGGCTCAAGAGCCACAGCCTTGGGAATTTCGTACTAAACCAGCCTGGCAACGTTTAATTATTATGCTTGGCGGTGTTACTGTAAACTTTATTCTAGCTTTTATTATCTATATCGGAATGGCTTTTGCCTACGGAGACACTTATATTGCAAACTCTGATTTAAAAGATGGTGTTGCGATCGAAAATCCTGCTATGCTTAAAGCTGGTTTTAAAACGGGTGACAAAATTATTTCTATTGATGGAAAAACAGTCGAGAATTATGACAGCGATATGAACATGAATGTCATCATGGCAAAACATGTTTTGATCGAAAGAGACGGAAAACAACAAACTATTACCATGCCAACTGATTTTGTTGACCAGCTTTCTAAAACAGAAAAAGGACTTCTTATAGGTATTCGTACACCTTTTGCAATTGGAAAAATAGCTGAAGATTCTCCAAACCAGAATTTAAAACCAAAAGATTTAGTTCTTTCTCTTAACGGACAAAAAATTAAATATTTTGACGAGGCAAAAGCAATTTTAGAAGCAAATAAAGGAAAACAAATTTCTGCTGTTGTTTTACGCGACTTAAAAGAGACTCCGGTTGATTTGAAGGTTTCTTCAACAGGAACTCTAGGTATTGTTAGAGGTGGTTTAGATTTAAAATCATTAGAAAAATTAGGTTACTATAAAATCAGTACTAAAGAATATGGTTTCTTCGAATCTATTCCGGTTGGTCTTGAAAAAGGTAAAGATCAATTAATAGGTTACGGAAAACAATTGAAAATGATTTTTAATCCGGAAACTAAAGCGTACAAACAAGTGGGTGGTTTTGCTGCAATTTTTAATATTTTTCCTACTTCATGGAGTTGGGAAGTTTTCTGGTCCATCACTGCTTTGTTATCAATTATGCTTGGAGTGATGAATTTATTGCCAATTCCTGCTCTTGATGGAGGCCACGTGATGTTTTTATTGTATGAAATCGTGAGCGGTAAAAAACCGAGCGATAAATTCCTAGAGAACGCGCAAATGGTTGGTTTTGTTTTACTTATTTCACTACTACTATTTGCTAACGGTAACGACATTTACAAAGCCATTGTTGGCAAGTAAAAAAAAGTCAAAAAAAGAGTGAAAATGTTTTTGAGAAACTAAAAATAGTTTTATATTTGCACTCGCTAAAAAGAGCAACACTTTCCTCCTTAGCTCAGTTGGTTAGAGCATCTGACTGTTAATCAGAG
The DNA here is from genome assembly GCF_042686225.1 of Flavobacterium notoginsengisoli. Classification (NCBI taxonomy): domain Bacteria; kingdom Pseudomonadati; phylum Bacteroidota; class Flavobacteriia; order Flavobacteriales; family Flavobacteriaceae; genus Flavobacterium; species Flavobacterium notoginsengisoli. Next base: position 34,910 of record NZ_JBHUOT010000011.1, on the reverse strand, counting down.
GGTCCTTGGTTCGAGCCCAAGAGGGGGAGCAACTTTTTTTAGCAAACATATTTACCTTTAAGGTGATTCCTCCTTAGCTCAGTTGGTTAGAGCATCTGACTGTTAATCAGAGGGTCCTTGGTTCGAGCCCAAGAGGGGGAGCAAAAAAGACTATCAGAAATGATAGTCTTTTTTTTTTACAATATTGTCATTTCGACTGAAAAGAGAAATCACACAAGAAACTCTACAAAGCATATCTACAATTCGTGTCGATTTCCGTATGTAATTTCTCCCTTCTGCTAAAATGACAAAACTATGCGTTTATTTAAATTATGATATTCAATCACAAGCATCGTTTCAACCACTGTGACACATACTATTATGCTTATGATTGTGTTCCCGTGGTTGAAACCACGGGCTATACTTTATAAACTTTGCGACCTTTGCGCTTTTCTTTTGTGTCTTTACGGTCAAAGTTTTAGGCATCTTCGCGAACTTTGCGCTTTCCTTAGCGTCTTTGCGGTTAAAAAAAACTCATTTCACTACCAAAGTTTCGCTTTTAAATCTTTTCATCAAAAGATCTGCTTTTTCTAATTGATTGATCGCTTTTAAAGACTGTGCATATCTGTAGTAATAAATAACATCAGGATCTTTGACTAGAATAAACAACTGCTCGTAATATCCGGCTGCTGTGTTAAGATTTCCGTCGAAGTAAAGTCGGTCTGCAACTTTTTGAAGCATTTCAGGACTCTTGTATCCTTTTTCTAAAACTTTTTGATACGCACCTGTCACATCGACTTTTACGTAGTTTACGGATTCAGCCGGAGCTGTTTCAGCAACTTTAACAGGTTCAGCTGTAACTGCTGCGATTTCGACAGAAGTTTCGGGGTGAGTAATGCTTGTCTTTTTCTGTTTCTTCTTTACATATCTCGGAATAATTGTTCTCGTATTATTGGGCCCCAAATCGTTGGTGTAAACCATATCTAATTTGGTTACTTCATAAGTGGTAATCCTGCCACCAAAAAGTTTATTAATCCGTTCTTCTACATAATACGATTTGATGACATAATCGCTATTAGAAGCAAGATTATCGGTTAGTATTACCGTTTTCCCTTTTTCTGAAGAAACAGGCGTAAGCGCTGCTTTTTGGGCAAAACAGTTAAGAGAAATTAACAGCAAGAGGGCAATTAAAAACGTTTTAAGGTTTTTCATAAAATGGTTTAATAAAATTAATGGTTGGTTAAATTTTATTAAATATATCGCATTCAATCTGTTACATTTTTAAAATCTCTGTAACTAACCCGAAAAAACGTTTAAATGTCCTTTTTACCACAAGCCTTCCTGATTACGGAAAAAGCTTCCTTAATTTGTATTTTTCAGTGGAAAAGATGGATTTAGAGAAGTATAATTAATTCCTAATTCTGCACAGGCTTGCTGTATTTCTTCATTTGAAAATGGTTCAAGAGCTTTTACGAGCATTTTACTGGTTCTAATACAACTCAACATTTTAATTCGCAAAGGAAGACTGTTTCCGGGTTCTGTCTCCAGAAGATATTCGAAAATTTCGTTTAAATATTCCGGATGATTCCTGAACTCTCTATCAAAAGAAATATCCGAAACGAATTTAGAAAAAGATTCTAGTACCTTATTTTGGCTGACATTGTTTTCATTCTCTGTGTTCATGACTTTATATTTATGGTTTCAAATAGTTATTGTAAGAAAAATTATATTTTTGTTTCGGCTAAATAAACAATAGAATACATTCTAACAAAATATTTTAAGATTGTATTTCACAACAAAAAAGATTGTATTTTACTATATTCCTAATTTTTAAGGATTTTTAATATCTTTGAAGTATGAGCACAGCAACAAAACCCAAACATATCGGAAGAAACATAAGCCGCATTAGAGAGCTTAGAGGAATGAAACAAGAAGCACTTGCCATTGCCATTGGCGTAAGCCAGCAATATATTTCAACTCTTGAAGGAAGCGAAACGGTTGAAACTGAAAAACTAAACTCTATTGCAGAGGTTTTAGGTGTTTCGGCTGAGGCAATTGAAAATTTTTCTGATGAAGCGGTTTTGAACAATATTCAAAATAATCACGAAGGCTCTGTAATCCACAGCGGACCAACTTTAAACCACAATTGCACTTTCAATCCTATTGATAAAATTGTAGAACTTTATGAGCGTTTGGTTCAGGCTGAAAAGGATAAAGTGGAGTATTTGGAGAGGTTGATGAAGGAGAAGTAAATTTCTGGTTTTAAAAATATATAAAAAGAGGCGTAATCAATACGCCTCTTTTTATGTTCTGTTTTGTTTTGAATAACTAAACAGACTCTATTACAGTTTCTTTTTTCTTGAATAAATTATAAGATCTTAATTTATGGGAATCAATATAACTTATGACTTTCTTTCTTAATTCGTTTTCCGAAGCAATACCTTTACAATCCTTATTAATTGTAAAGTTAATTACATATTGAACTTCTGATGTTTCATCTTTTTTTGATATATATTCTGGAAAATAAATTTTTATTACACATTCACCCTTAACACCATCAATGTTAAATTTATACTTTAAAGATAAAGACGCGAAAATTACTTTTTTATGGTATTTACTATCTGTTACTAAAGGATGATTTTGCAGTTTTTTTCCATTTAATTTTAGCGATTCTAATTCATCTAGAAACTTCTTTAAATCTTCCGGAGTTTTTTCCTCTTCATCTAAATAAATATCGATATCTGAAACAGAAACAAAATCCAAATAAACACACATTTTTGTGGTAAAAGAATACAGAAATTGAATTCTATCAGGATTTGAAAAATCATTAAACCTTATCCTAATATAATCCGATTTAGAAGAGATTATATCTTCCTTTACAAATGCTTTTTTTATTTCCTTATTAATCAGATCATTGATAAATTTAGTTTCCTTAGATGTAGAATTCTGTTCAACTTTTAACTCAATAGCCCCGTCTTCACGTTTACTAACGTATACCGTTCCTTTATGCGTAGTAAGATTATTTGTCCAATCATCTAATAAATTGACTCTTTCAATTTCATAATCCAAGACCCCAACCTCATCTTCAAAATAAAATACAGGACTTCCCTTAATTGTGAAATTTTGTTTATAATCGCTTGAATTTTCAACTAATTCATTGAGATCAAACCCACCTCTAATAATATTTGGCAAACTAAAATCCTTACTACATTTTAAAACAGCAGAATTTATCTTTACATTATCTTCTTTCTTTTTTTGAGTTTCATATAGCTCAACAAATTCATTTGGTGTTATAAGTGTTTTAATAAGTAACGGAACTGAATTATCTTTTTCATTCCCTCCCAAAAAAACCCCCTTATCCCTTAAAAACAAATTCAAATTTGAACTTGTTATGTTTGACTTAACAAGTAACTGTCTTAACCTATCTCCATATGGTAATATCTTATCTTTCATACTATCGATTTTTAAAGTCTAGTGTGTGCTTTGTAACTGTTAGATTTGATTTAAAACTGTCATTCCCAAAAAACGAAAGAGCCTTTTCTACATCTGATGAATTTTTAGTTTCATTGTAATCAGGAAATGTAATAATCACATTACTTGACGAATCTAAATGATCAAAACTTTTAACAAAAGAAAAAATTCTTAATAAATCTTCATATTTAAAATTGTCCCGAACGCCAATGATGAAGGTTACCTTATTATCGATCTCAACTCTTAAGGGAATAATATCTGAAAACATATATTGAATTGGTAAAAACTCACCATAACTCTTTGATTCCAAACTCAATGCATTCAATCCGGAATTATGATACACAAAAGACACAATCCCTTGATTGAATTTATTTTTTACATTTTCAATTAAATTTACAAAAAATGTTATTCTAGCATTATCTAAAACAATTATTCTATTAAAATGGTAATCTGAACTTACAGTCATATTTGACACTTTAGAAATCACATCAAAATCTAAATCACTCTCATTTGATGCCCAAACTAAAATACCTGTAATGTCAGTTTTAGTAACATTCGAAAAACTTCTGTTAATCTCAGAATTGAGCTTAGAATTTTCATAACATTCTAGTGTATAAACTAAATCTTTAAAATGTTTTTTAAAGTCTCCTTTAGGCGCCTTAGGGTATTCATTAGCGGTAAACTTAACAGAAATAATTCCGACATCTAAGACCTTGTCCTGCAAAGGAGAATGTACTGTAATCAAACCGTCAATTCCATGACTTGTTTTTGGACCATCTCCCATTTTATGCTTTTCTCCATCGTTGCACGAAATACTATTTTTCTTTCTCAAAGTTTTATATCCTAAAATATTCTCAAATAAATATTCTACGATTTTTTCCCCCTCTTCCCCGACACTCTTAGACCATTCTCCCATAGATATGCTTTAAAATTTTAATTATTACTTCATTTTATATAATTCAATTAAAATAACTTTTAACGATTTGCAATCTAGGGAAAATATTACAAAATAAAATATCCTTAATTTCAAAATTATAATTGATTATCAACATAATTTTTAACATCTAAAACGCAAAAAGCGCCACAATTTACATTGCAGCGCTTTTCTATTTTCTATAAAACTCTAAGTCTAATTAAACCCCTAATTTCTTAGCAAGCTCACCAGGAATTCCTCCTTTGTTTACTAGTAATGCAGTAGTTTTATATTTTACGAAGTTCTTAGTTACAAACAAGAAACCTTTGTAGTCGTTTGTTTCTCCCCAAGAATTTTTTACGATGTAGTATTCTTTTCCGGTTTGGTCTTTTGCTAAACCAATAATGTGCATTCCGTGGTCGTCTGTTGTAGTGTAGTTATCAAACGCTGCCTGACGCATTTCAGGAGTAATTTCCGGTTCTGCTTTTGGTCCGTTAAATAAGTCTGCTTTTTCTTCTGCAGTCATATCGTCGAATTTTTTAGACGCTACATACGCCACACCGTTTTTCCAGCTGAATGTTTTCTCACTAACATCTGTTGCCCACGCTACAGTATATCCTTTTTTAAGCGCATTGTCGATAACATCTGTCATGTCGTTCAGTTTTACGTTGTAAACCTGATCTAGTGACCAGTTATCCGGAACCATCATAGTTGTTTTTTGGTAGTATGGAGTATTTGTGAAAGATGATAATTCTACATACTCATCAGGGTTAATTCCTACTACTTCTTTAGCAAAAGATTGTGGCGTATAGTTTTTTCCTTTGTATGTAAAGTTTTCCGGCACTTTTCCTAAATAAGAATCGATAACTGCTGCGTAAGCTTTTTGCCAGTTTGGTGTCAATTCTCCGTTAGGGTTTTTAACAACAGCTGTCAAAAGTCCTTCGATAAGAGCACCCATTTCGCCAAATTTATTTTTGTCTGTTCCATAGTTTAATCCCGTGTAAACTTCTCTTGGCACAGCTCCGTATTTTTTGTACATATTAACTACATCGTGAAGAGCACCTCCATCACCAAGCGTAATTGCTCCGTGCATACGAACATAGTTAATTCCTTTTTCAACATACACGTTTCTTGCAGAAAAAATCTGAGATAACTCAACCGGCTGTTTTCCTAAACGAATCATTTCTGACTCTAAGAATGAGTTTGTTGAGTAACTCCAACAAGTTCCCGATGAACCCTGATTTTTTACTGATGTTGTTCCTAAGTTAATTACTTCTGTAAATTTGAAGTTCTCTTTACTTTTGTCGCTTGCGTTTAGTTTAAGTGAATTTACTAACACGTCCTGCGCAAAACAGCCTGCTGTTCCAGCTAAAAATACTGAAGCTGCAAACACTGATTTGAATGAAAATGTATTCATAAGTTATGTTTAAGATTTAACAAAATTAGTCTCTAATGTTTCTAATTTGTTACAAAACAATTAATTTTTTTGTAATTTATTGCTATTCTGCGGTTAATTTTTTCACAATCTTTTTATTTAGATGTATAAGATTACAAATTATGCAAAACTAATTGTCATTTATAATTAAACTTTTAACATAAATTAATTAATAGTAATTTGGTTCCCGCTATTCCAAAAGCAATCTTGAAATGTACGAACTGGAAAAAGAAAAATATCTAGGCAGCACCAAAAATATCTTCAATACCAATCAGGGAATTGCAGTTGTTGAAACGGAGTACCAAAACAAGGTTTACGAGGGATGGCATTCGCATAATAATGCTCATATTACACTTTTTCTAAAAGGAGGAACTACAGAGAAAAGGAAAAATTTTAATGAAACCGTTGGTGCTGGTTCTTTATTATTTTATCACAGCGACGAACTGCATTTGAACCAAAATACGCTTTTTCCGTCCAGAAACATTAATATCGAAATTGAAGAAAATCTCTTGAAAGAACTTCAAATTAATGAAGCCACTATTGAAAAATCTATTCAAAACAGCTCACTTACTAAATTTTTAATTCTGAAAATTTTTAAAGAAACGCAAAGTGCTGATGTTTTTACCAACGATAATATTAGAATGTTGTTCTCGCAACTTTCTCAAGCTAATACTTATTTGGAACGTTATGAAAAGAGTCCATTTTGGGTAAAAAGTCTGCATGAATTATTAAATGACTGCTGGAACGAAAATCCGAATCTTCAGGACTTAGCAACAGTTTTAAACTTAAATCCGATTACAATCTCCAAACATTTTCCAAAATATTTTGGATGCACTTTGGGCGAATATATGCGTCGAATCAAAATTAATCGCTCGCTTCCATTGATACAAACCAAAGAAAACAATTTAACCGAAATTGCTCTGGAATGCGGTTTCTCTGATCAGAGTCATTTTATCAGAACTTTTAAAACTCAAACTGGCTTTCTGCCAAAACAATTTCAAAAATTATAAAAGAGGCAAATTTCATTCTATTTTTTGATTTTGATGCAGGCTACTTTTGCTTCATCAAATCATTAAAATCAACCAAATGGAAACCCTTACCCTAAAACAAAAAACATTCAATTCTCCTATAACCAAAATTATACTTGCCTTACTTACTTTTATGGCCGTTGTTGTTATCGGACAGCAGATTGCTTCAAAATTACTTGCCTTAACTCCATTAGACAAAGACTACAGAAGTCTATTAAAAGGACTTTTTGTTTCGGCATCCTGTATCCTGAGCTATATTTTGTTCTTTAAAAAATACGATAAAAGGGCGGTAACCGAATTTGCCTCAAAAGGACTTGCAAAAAATCTTTTTATTGGAGTTGCGATTGGTTTTACATTGCAATCCTTAACTATTTTAGTAATGTACCTCAACGGAAATTACAGTATTACAAAAGTCAATCCTATCTCCTACATCTTGATTCCGTTTGCAATTATGTTTACTGTTGCCATTATTGAAGAGGTTTTGGTACGTGGAATCATATTGAGAATTATGGAAGAAAAACTAGGAACTTACATTTCCCTAACCTTTACCTCAATTCTATTTGGAATCTTGCACTTGGCAAATCCTCATGGTACTTTGATTTCTGGAATATGCATTACTACTGCAGGTTTTTTATTGGGAGCTGCGTTTATTTACAGTCGCAATTTATGGTTTCCAATCGCTTTGCACTTTGCATGGAATTTTACTCAATCTGGAATTTATGGAGCCATTACATCCGGAAATGAAAAAACAAATAATTTAGTAGAAGCTCAAATACAAGGTCCCGAATTTATAACTGGAGGCGCATTCGGTCCTGAAGGATCAATACAAGCAATCGTTTTTTGCGCACTAGGTACAATTGTTTTACTGCTATTGTGTCATAAAAACAATAAAATTATCAAACCGTACTGGAAGAATTAGTCAGTCATTGGTTCAAATTCCCGGTAGTAATTATCGGGAATTTCACTTTTTACTAAACATTTATCTTAGCCAATTGCTTCCAAAAACAATATAATATGCCCAATCTTCCGGACCTTTTGCCACATCAACTCCCATTCTGAGTTTAAACTTTCGCGCCAGCAAATATCTAAAACCGGTTCCGTAACTGTAAACAACTGGTTTTGCAAAAGCCTGATCCCAATCGTTAAAGGCGCTGGCTAAACCTCCGTATCCCATAATACTCCAGCGTCGGTAAAAATCCCATCTTAATTCGGCTTCAGTCACTATGCTGGTTTTTCCCTGATATCTCGCTGCCGGAATTCCTCTTAGATTGATTCCGGGTAATAGATAAAATGGCGGGTTCCCAAACGCCTGTTCCCCTTCAATCCTCAGCCCGCCAATTAATTTTTTTGTTAAGGGATAAAACCCAATTGCAGATAAATTGACGCGCCAGGCATCATAATCACTTCCTAAAATATTATCAGACCAAAAGAAATCTGATTGTAGCCTGATTCCTTTATCTGGTGTAAATATATTGTCGCGTCCATCAAACTGTATTGCTGCTCCCAACTGACTTATAGTACTTTTTATATCTTTAGGTTGTACAAATGGCGGCGGAAGATCTACATCAGGAAGGTTTATTTTTGAATTTAAAAAAAGATACTGTGGTCCCGCACTCCATTTCGGATTATTGAATTGTTTGAGCCACTGCGTATAAAAAATCGTGGACTTAAAATTGAGTTTGAATTCCTGATCGGGTAAATTCGGTCGATTATTGGCATAAAATGACAAATTCATATCACCATAACCTGCCATGACACGATATAATATTTTGGGTTTTATCAATGTTCCCGAACGAAAAGCGCCGACCATCCAGCTTTTGTTTCCGGTATACATTCCGATTCCTCCCGTTATATCTGGGTTTATAAAACGTTTCTTTCCGTTTTCATCCACAACTGGAGCATGTTTTTTAAGAAATACCGGCACAACTGCGCCTCCAATTCCTCCTAATGCTGGTTCGGTAATGACGGTTGGAACTACTATGAAGCCGTGTGCATAAATAATATAATCGCTTAAATCGAAAGCACCGTCAAGAGAATCTTTTACACTGATGTGCTGCTTTTGCGCATTTACGGCTTGGAACGATAAGAGAAACCAAAGTGAGAATAAGATAATTTTTCGAGTTGTTTTTTTATTTTCCATATAAGAGAATCTGAATCGTTTTACATTAAAAACTAACACGTTGGATACAATTATTTTAAACACATAGAAACATAGTTTTTAGAAGACTTAAAAAAGACGTTTCACTAATTTAAATTCACATAGTTTATCTATGTGTGGAAACGTGTTTCTTTTGATCTCCTTTTTTTTCGACACAAAATCTATGTTTCTATGTGTTAAAGTATTTTTTTTATTTTACCCTACGGGTTAAAAATCAACCTTATTCTAAAACCTTAAAAAATCTCATAAATCACTTTTTCTTTAAGCTGAAAACATGTGCCAAAGTGATGAAAAAAGTATTACCCTGAAATCTATTTACCGCACCAAATTCTGAAACCCATCTAAAACCTGCTTGTGTCATACAGCCAATATGAAGATAATTAACCTCAGCTCCTACAGCTCCAATATGATCTTTGTCCGGTTCAAGGATTAGACTTCCAACTGGAATTTTATCATCTGAGACTTTGTATTGGAAATAATAAATTAATCCGGCATTCAATATTCCTTTTGGAGCCGTTTTTTCCGCATTCATACAATAGAATGTTTTGCCTAAACCACCTTCAATACTTAAAATATCTCCTGTTTTAATTTCGGTATCTTTCTTTTTACTGTTGATTTCATAGGCTGCTAAAGCAGAAAAATGAAACGTTTTTTTCTCATTAAAATACAAAGTTGTTCCTGCCGAAATTTCATTCATAAACATTCCCAGTCCGCTGTTGTCACTTCCTCCTAATTCATATTTCCCAGTCGGAATATACATTTGATAGCTGAAAACAAAATCGGCTTTTTTATTGTGCCAGCCCAGCTGAAGTGGCTGTAGATACATATCTGTGAAAGCAAAATTGCTTTTAGAATCTATATAACTTCCCTGAATAGTATTAGAAGCTCCTGCCAGCAAAATTGTAGCGCCGTAATTGGCACCTAAAATTTTAAAATCGCTAACATAATTAGCTCCAACACCTGTTATAAACATGGTTAAGTCGGGATTTCCCATATTATCGCCATCGCCGTTTCGTAGACAATTTGCGGTATAAATATAAGCTGGAACATAAACACTTACTGTATTTTCGGGAGCCTGAGTGCCCGACTGCAATCCCATTGCACCCAATATATGCCCGCCTTTTAATTGTGCGTTGCTATGAAATGAAATCAATGCAAAGATTACGGTTAAAACTAGTCGTAATGCTTCTTTGGAATTCGTATTTTTTGCTTTCATGCTGAAAATGTTTTAAAATGAATTAAGACTTTACAACCACGGCGAATAACTGAATTTTTATGGAGGAGAGTATTTTATTTGAAATAATAAGCGCTTGTGCGATCCGGATTTATTCTGATGGTTTTAAAATATTCTGAAGGAGATTTTCCAGTGTGTTTTATAAAAGCTCTAAAGCAGGTTGTACGAGATTTAAAACCAGACCCCCATGCCATTCCTTCCAGAGACAAATCTTTCCATTCCGGATCGTTTATTTTGTCTTTGAAATACTCTATTCTTTTAAGGTTTACATAATCCTGAAAATGAAGTCCGAATTCAGAATTTATCAAATTGGATAACAGATGGACAGAAATTCCTGTTTCATCTGAAAGGTCACGAATTACAAAATCTTTCTTTAAAAACAGCTTTTGAGCATTTAAAACATAGTCTAATTTTAATAGATAATCTTCCTTTTTGTCTACAGTTAATTCGTGTGTTATAGGCAAACTGTTCTTAACTTCTTTTGATTTTATTAAAACCGTATTATCGCTTACAAAATCAAACGCTTCTTCTTCATCATGAAAAATCTGAGGCCTGAAATACAGCCAGCCAACCGTAAAAAATAAAACAGTCGAAATTAAAAAATAACAGGAAATGTCTACCACATCTATTTTTCTCAGCAAAAAATGATGTACAAAAAGTGCCGAAAACAAAAACAAAATCATCAAATTATAAACCCTAATCCAATTGATTACTTTACTTCTGTGAAATTGGTTTCCTTTGAATTTTTTCAGATCATAGTTTAAAATCAACATGGTTTGAAAAAACACATAAAAAAGCCAAATTGTCAAAGTCAGAATAGAAAATGGATTTTTGATAATTGATTCTATTGCAGCAACAATTTTAAAATTGGTAAAACTTCCAATATACACAAAAAGGGTCAGAATAAAATAAATCCCAAAAGGAATAAAATGAACCCAATCGTATTTTTTGCTTTTGTTGTTTGGAGACAAAATGTTTCTAACGTATAAGAAAGAACATGGCGCTGCTAAAAAAATAAACGATTTTGTAATGGTAAATAAATCCGGGAATTCTTTAAACATATTGGCCGACAGATAAAAATTGTAGATACTTACTACAGCAAGGCTCAGTAAAAACATTCCTAAAAAGAAACTTTTTGAATAGTTTTTTTTGGAAAAAAGAACCATAAACGAAGTAGCAAGACCTGCAATCGTGGCAATAAAAAAGAATAGAGAAAGTAGTATATCGATCATTTTTAAGCGGATTTGTTTGTTAATACTTCTTAAAAAGAATTTCGAAAGGGGACTTTAATTTGGAAAACAAATGTGCTTATAGGCTGATTAGACCAGCACATTTGTTTTTTTATAATAAGCAAGAGTTATTTTTTCTCTGCTCCGGGAGGAAAACCGGCTAGTATTTTTTTGATAGAACTATTGATAAATTCTTCCGGATTATCCGGTTTACTGTCGATTTCGGCATTTCCTATTCCCTGCCAAACCAATTTTTGCGTTTTGGCAGATACAATATCAATTACCAGTGAACCATCTACATAATCATAAGTATTGAATGTTGTATTGGCACCGCCCATCATGGCACCGCCTCCCCAATATCCATAAGGACGGTACATACCTCCATATCCATAAAAATCTGTATTGGCACTAACTGAAGTTTTATTTTTTAAGATCGACACAGCATTTACTCTTAAATCCGGATTATCAGATTCTGTAAATCCTTTAGCAAGCATTTCATTACGAATAGCTTTTGTCACACGATCAACATTTAGTTGATTAACCTGACCTTGCTGTGCTTTTAAATCATAAACCGCAAAGGTTCTGTATTCTCCAAAATTGGCAGAGTGATCATAATCTGTTGTGACTTTTACAGTTGGAGAGCAACTGTAAATTAATCCCAAAAACAACATTGGGATGATACGAAGATTTGTTCTTTTGATATTCATGTTGTGGTATTTAAATTAATAATTAAATCTGTTTAACTCGAATCTTATTAAAATCTAAAAATCATGAATGGAAGGAAAGGCGTAGAATGTCTTAATAATTGCTCAACCAACACAAGTATTTGTATAACAATTATTTAGCTTGCTACCAAAGATAAATTATTTTATTTAATTAACACAATTAAATAAATAAAATCTTACGTCTGTTTACTGTCTCTTCATATTAATTTAAAGATTTGAAAATTATTTACCTTGTACAACTACATAACTATCCTGCCCGTCTTTTGAGATTGGCTGATAATAAACATTATTGTAAATCATATATTTTTGCCCGTCTATGTTTTTTTCTTCTGCACCTTCGGGCAAATGTGAAACTACTGCTCCAACCGGTGGTGTTACTACTTTATATTTAGCGGTGTCTTTTATATAGTAAGTCCCTCCATAATAATAGTAATCCATTCCATCAACAGTAATGGTCACATATCCTTTAGGCAATTCCGGAATTGTTGCTCCCAAAGGTGCCGGAACAACTTTGTATCCATTTGATTCTTTTGTGTAATAAACACCATCATCGTAATTGTAATTATTATTTTCTACAGAAATTACGATCGCCGCAGTAGTCAGTGTTGTCAAAAAGAATCCCACCGGATACCATGTTGGTCCCCAATAATAAGGTACAAACGGATGATAGATATAAGGAAATGGTACCGGATAAGGATGAAACGGTGGCGGTGGTGGCAAAGGTCTCGGATAAGGATGCGGAGGAATTGGTCTTGGCGGAATTGGACGCGGTGTAGGTCCTGGCGGAATTGGTCTTGGATTTGGATGTATTGGCATTGGACGGGGCATTACCGCATGCGGTGTAAAATGCCCAAATCGCTGCGCTGTTATGGATTCAGGCATAAGCATCATTACAAATACTACGACCAGAATCCATGATTTTATATTTTTAAGCAGATCTAATTTCATGATAAAGAATTTAAACGGATTATTTTTTCTCTTCTCTAGGCTGTAATTTTACTTTTGAAGCCTTTGGCGGTATCGAAAATTCAAACATAAAATCTGAAAAATCAGGATTAATCACCCAGTCTTTATAAACTGCTTCATATTGCGGTTTATTGGTGTCATTCGTATAAACAATTACCATTTTGATGGGCAGGAAATTATCATCATTTCCAATCCAGAACTGAAAACTTTTATTTTTGTCTTTTCCGGCAATATGAAAGCATTCTTTATCATCCAAAATTGTTTTGCCTAAATACATTAAAGTGCCTTGCTCTGACTTTAAATCATCCAGAAAAGTTTCATAAAAGAAATCAGCAGCGGGAAATTCTATTCCGAATTTTTTACTGGTGTCGTCTATAGTCTGAATAACCGATTTTGGTGCATCTGTAACCGCATAAGTATTATTATCAAAAGAATAATAATAAAGCGTTTTTCCGTTGTACCATAAACTTCTGTTTCCTTTATCTCCGGTTGACGTTATTTTCATTTTATCCGGAAATTTTATCGAAACTTTTTCATTTACAGAATGCTTAACCAAGCCCAGACTTTCGTTAAAAATATCATACGTCATAATCGATTTAAAACTGCATGATTTTATGTACTGTAACGATTCTGTTGTCTTGTTTAAAATATATACTGCAGCAGAATCTATACGCTGTGTCTGACTTTGTGTTGTAATTGTTGTAATCAGAAAACCGATTAAAAACATCATTTTTCTATTCATACCAATACTTTTTAATTACTGAAAATTATATTTCTGCCGAAATAGGCAATCTTCCTTCTTTTACAGCTTCGACCAATTTATTGTAATCGAGCTCATTTTGATGTGCATAAGAAATCGAGAACCTTGAGATTGCATTCGCAAATTCATTATTGTTTCCAATGTAACCCGAAAGTACCGATGGATCTCCTGAGCGTGCATGTGCCCGTGCAAGTGCCCAGCCACAGGCTTTTGCATAATCTGCCATGTTTTCTGCTTTCATAATTTCGATGACGGGTTTTATTTTAGCATCCCGCAGCTGACGGATATAGAAAAACCTGCCCCTGTCATCGTTTGTCCACCCTAAAAACATATCCGATGCGGACTGCATTAACTTTTGTCCCATTACAATCCGTTCGCCTTGATGTTTGTATTTTGGCTTGTTTTTTACATTGGCTTCTAAAACGCTTTGTCTGGCTTCTTTAAACTGTAAAAAAATTGGTTCCCCTGTTGCCGACATCAACAAACTAATCCCACAGAGCGTTCCTACACTTCCTACTCCAACCACTTTTATCGCAAAATCATTTATAGAATATCGGCTTAATAAAACCTGTTTGTCTTCCGGAAGTGATTCTACATATCTTTTATGAATGATTTTAGCTTCTCTTAATGTATAATTTTCATCGGTCCCTGATGGATGATAAATCAACGGCGGATCATCTTTTATTCTGGCCCGAACTCCATCCTGATAGGTCATTTTTGCAAATTCTTTTTCATGGGCTGTAGATTCAGCTGCTTTTTTAATTCGTTTCTGCTGAAATTCTTTTAACTCTTCATCTTTTCCTAACTCAATAAGATCAGCCAAATCAATATCTGCGTACCAAATCTGTAATGCTGATAGTTTACTGTATTCCAACATGTGTCTTTTGTAACTGTCTGCCACATGCCATGCAAATTCTTTACAATCTTTATTGGAAAATTTTCTCCATTTTCCGGCAATCGCAAAACTTGCAGCAAGTCTTTTAACATCCCATTCCCACGGTCCATGAAAAGTTTCGTCAAAATCATTAATATCAAAGACCAGTTTACGTTCCGGAGTTGCAAATCCTCCGAAATTCATTAAATGACAATCTCCGCAAAGTTGTAATTCTATCCCGGTGTTTGGTGTGTTTACCAAATCTGCCGCCATAATTGCTGCTGCACCTCTGTAGAATGCAAAAGGCGATTCGATCATTCTTCTGTATCGAATGGGTAGTAATTCTTCAATTCGTCCAATACTGGTTTTGATCAAAACAGCAATTGGGTCTTCGCGATCTTCCGACGCAATCCATTCCTGATGAGAAGAACGAGGAACAGTTTTTCTAATCGCCGCTCCCTTATCGTAACGCTCTGCTTTTGACGCCAAAGGATCAAAAAGATTCTCGGTATTATTTGCTGCCTTTTCAGTCATAAAATGATTATTGCTCTTTTGCAAAATTCCTGTTTTCCAATTTTTAAAAATATTTTATGAGCCAGGAAACACAAAAGCCACCACTGCCCTTAGCCCCCAGTCCGGTTTTATAGATTGATGTCCAACAACCGGAATTAAAGGCATAACCGCAAATTGCATAGTCTGACCTCCTAATTTTGTAATGGCCCCAACATTTGGACTAATAGTAATAAGAGTGGTATTTCCCTGCCAGTTTTGCGTAATTTCTGAAGTAATTCCTAAGCTTGCGCCACTTTTATAACTATGGGTTAAAAATATCTGAGTGTAAAACTGATTGAAATCAGCACGTTCAGATGCACCTGCTACCGACCAAATTTGATTGGCCAAAAAACCTATAGAAAGTCCTTTGCCCTGATGCATCACCAAAACGCTTGGCCCAATTCCGAATTTTTCTGTTCCTAAAAATTTTTCCGTAGCAGTTGGTACTAAAAAAGCTGGCCCGGCACCAAAGATGATTCCTTTTGTTTTAGGAGCAAAAAAAGCGGTTATCGTTGCATCACTCAAACCAAACTCATGTGTGTTTTCGCCCGTAACATCCTGTTGATCTACAACCGGAAGAATATACCGTGTAATTAAATTTAGATTTTCACTCAATTTAAAAGGAACAACGGGTTGTATATTAATCTGATATTTTATTCCGTTATAAGGTCCAATCCCATAAGTAAGGTTATTTTGAAGAGGAACGCTAATTAGACTTGCCACAGGATTTGCCATTTTATCAGCTAGCTCTTGCGCACTATTTTCTGCTTTTGCAGGCTCCTCCTGAGCAGAAATTGTAAAAGTGAAAAGAATCAATATTGCTAAAAAAGTATATTTCATGTGGCTTAATTTTATTTGTTAAAAACTTCACTCTCTAACCTTTGTATCGCAAAAAATTCATTTTTATTTAATCTGCAAAAACCTTTTTCCAATCGTCCTTGATACTAACAACATGATATTTATATTTTGCTGCAGTACTTAATGAGAGATTGTCTTTTTCCTGATAATTGTACTCTCTAATCGAGTCATTGTGATTTACAATTAGTTGAAAAGATGGATATTTACTTCCCGATGAATATCTTAACATTGCAAGATCTCCGGCTCCGCCTTCATTTCCACAGGCAAAAACCGGCCGCTGACCAATGTGCAATTGTATACCAACAGGTTTCCCTTCTTTATCATTAAAATGATCTAAAGCCGGTTCTCTTAAAACTGTATTTTTAATATCATCATATTTATATTTAAAAGAAGTTCCAACAACCTGGTCTTTTGGGATACCATAAAAATCCTGAGATATAGCACGAACCACTTCTATAGTTCCTCCTGTCACAATAAAGGTTTTAAAACCGTTTGCCCGGAGATAATTCAAAAGTTCCAGTTGAGGCTGATATCTGATTTGTTTTAATGGAATATTTTTGCCCGGATATTGAGCTCCAGAAAAAAACTCTTTTGTAGAAGCTTCAAATTCATCTTCAGTCATTCCGGTATGAGTTGCGGCAACTAATTCTATAAGTGCTTTATCGCCTCCTTTTTCAAAAAAGGTTTTGTCTTTTTCGACTACGGCTTTAAAAGGCTGTTTCCTGGCTAGTTCAGGATTAGCCTCTACCATTTTTTTGACACGGTAAAAAGCAAAAAGTTCCTGTACATAAGGTTTTTCAGCCCATAAAGTTCCGTCATTGTCAAAAGTGGCAATTCTATTTTCTACCGGAATAAAATCTGGACTTCCTTCTTTGGTCACTTTTTCAACATAAGCAATAATGTCGCTTTTTAAAGTTCCATCATTCCAACTTGGCAAAGGATCGCCGTTATTTTTGACTACTGCTGTACTATCTTTAGGATTGACAGTAGTGGTGTCTTCTGATTTATTTTTACAAGAAATCAGCAAAAATAAAAACAGGGACAAAACATATATTTTCTTATACATGATATTGATTTTTTTTTAAGTTAATAGAGCCTGAAGTATGGGAGATTCAAGCTCTATTCTTTATGTTTTTATTTTTTCTTTTTTGAAGCTGTCTCTTCGTCTTCTTTTAATTTAGGAAGAACATTTTTCTCAATATATTTTTGAGCTTTGATATCTTTCATTGCCTCTTCCATAATCGTATAAGCCGAGAAGCTTGGCGGAATTGATCTTGGAGGATAATCTTTAAATGTTTCTGCAAATACAACTACATCCTGAATTGCACCATACATTAACTGCACGTGATTCATCTGCCAATCCCAGAAAGTATTGGAAGTAATATCAGCTCTTTCGAAAGGATCTTGGTATAAATTGAATATTTTCTGTAAACGAAGTTTAGTAAAAGGTTCTGCCCAAACTCCCATTGTTCCGCCTAAACGTTGTTCTGCGAAAACATATTTATAATCTCCTTCTCTCAACCCTACTAAAAGACCATCATCATCGGTGTAAAAGAATTTATCTCTGGCACTTTTTGGTGTTTTGCCCTCTAAAAATTTGCTTTGATCAAAACCATCCAAATGCACTTTATAGGTTTTTCCGTTCGCAGAGTACCCTTTCAAAAGTTTGTTAACGATATCTGGTTCTCCTGCTATTGAAGCGAAAGTAGGAATCCAGTCATTGTGACTCATCAATTCAGTCGTTACAGTTCCTGGTTTAATATGTCCCGGCCAACGAACAATACAAGGTACACGGAAAGCTCCTTCCCAGTTGGTATTTTTTTCAGAACGGAATGGTGTCATTGCGCCATCAGGCCAAGTGTTCATGTGAGGGCCATTATCTGTAGAATACACTACAATTGTATTGTCTGCAATTCCTAAGTCATCTAAAGCTTTTAAAATGCTTCCAATAGTTTCATCGTGTTCGATCATCCCGTCAATGTATTCACTGTCTCCGTGGGTATATCTTCCTCTATGTTCTGCTCTAACGTGTGTACGAAGGTGCATACGAGTTGAATTAAACCAGCAGAAAAATGGCTTTCCTGCAGCATGTTGTCTTTTGATAAAATCTATAGCTGCTGCTGAAGTTTCATCATCTACAGTTTCCATTCTTTTTTTGGTAAGTGCTCCAGTATCTTCAATTTTTTGTTTTCCAACTCTCCCAAAACGAGGATCAGTAGTTGCATCATCAACATTTGTTGCAGTACATTTTAAAACACCTCTAGGGCCAAATTTTTTCAAATATTCCGGATCTTTTGGATAATCCGGTAATTCTGGTTCTTCTTCCGCATTTAAGTGGTAAAGGTTCCCAAAGAATTCATCAAAACCATTTACAGTTGGCAAACTTTCGTTACGGTCACCTACGTGGTTTTTACCAAACTGACCTGTAACATAGCCTAAACTTTTCATGATTCCTCCAACAGAAGGATCTAATTGGCTCATTCCCATAGGCGCTCCCGGAAACCCTACTTTTGTAAGACCTGTCCTAAGACCGTGCTGTCCTGTTAAAAATGCTGCACGACCTGCGGTACAGCTTTGTTCTCCATAATAATGCAGGAAACGTAATCCTTCATTAGCCAGACGATCGATGTTAGGAGTTGTATATCCCATAAGCCCATCGCTGTAAGCACTTATATTAGTAGTTCCTATGTCATCTCCCCAAAGCACCAAAATATTGGGTTTCTTGCTCTGAGCGTTTACAGAAACTCCTGCGAAAAATAGTAATGTTAATACCCTAATGGTATATGAAAATCCGCATTCTAGTTTGATTTGTTTCATGATAATAAAAATTCGTTAATGATTTTGTTATGTATATGAGATTGTAAATCCAAAAAGCAAAATGGGAAATCGTAAATCTTAAAAAAATCTTTAGGCGGGTTACATTTTATTGAGATGTTTCAAATTCATTTTTATATAAAAACCTGAAACACATTTTTTTAACTTTTTTTTAAGCATCTCAAAATTAACTAATAAATAAGCGAAGAATTGTATTTATTTGGTGTCAGCTTGTTTCATTTTATAAAATGAAACAAGAAAAATGAAGAATTTGCACCAAAACGTTTCATTTTATAAAATGAAACGCACAAAAAACAGTACGAAACAAAAAAGCCGCTTATTGAATAAGCGGCTTTTTAAAATATTGTAGTAGAAATTTAGTCGATTTGAGATACTCTCATCGTATTAACCATTCCTTTTTCTTTGATTGGCATTGCTGCAAGATTAATTAAATAATCTCCTTTTTGAGCGTATCCTTTTTCAACTGCAATTTGATTTACATCTGTTACAGTATCATCTGTACTTTCGTCATTATCGTAATAGAAAGATTTAACTCCCCATAATAAATTCAATTGTGTTAAGATTCTTCTGTTTGAAGTAAATACCAGAATATGAGCTGTAGATGGTCTCCATGCTGAAATCTGGAAAGCAGTGTAACCGCTGTTTGTCAAAGTACAAATTGCTTTAGCTTCGATTTCGTTAGCCAATAAAGCTGCCTGGTGACAAACTGTTTTAGTTACAAAACGGTTTGTTTTAATTTGAGGTGTATTTTGAGGAACCTGAATAAGTGGTGAATTCTCAACAGCTTCACAAATTTGAGCCATTCTTTGGATAACTTGTACCGGGTAATTTCCTGTAGCAGTTTCTCCAGATAACATTACAGCATCTGCACCATCCATTACTGAGTTAGCAACGTCATTTACTTCTGCTCTTGTTGGAGTTAAACTTGTAATCATTGTCTCCATCATCTGTGTAGCAACGATAACCGGAATTCTGGCAGTTTTAGCTCTACGGATCAAATCTTTTTGAACCAATGGTACTTCGTGAGCAGGAAGTTCAACTCCAAGATCTCCACGAGCAACCATTAAACCATCGCAATAGGCTACAATTTTGTCCATGTTCTCTAGAGCTTCCGGCATTTCAATTTTAGCAACGATTGGAATTTTAACTTCTGAATGTTTAGCGATCAATTCTTGTAAATCTTGTAAATCGCGTGGAGTTTTCACGAATGAAAGTGCGATCCAGTCTACTTTTTGCTCAATTGCAAAAATAGCATCTGCAATATCTTTTTCAGTTAAAGCTGGTAAAGAAATTTTTGTATTTGGAAGATTAACACCTTTTTTAGACTTTAATTCTCCACCTTGAATAACTTTAGCGACAACTTCTGTTTTTTTATCTGTTGAAACAATTTCAAAAATAAGTTTACCATCGTCAAGCAAAATACGCTCTCCAACATTTACATCATTTGGAAAGTTTTGATATTTCATGAACGCTTTTTTAGCATTTCCGATAATATCTTCTGCAGTTGTAAAAGTGATTTCGTCACCATCATTTACTACTGTGCCTTCTTCCATTACACCAACTCTAAGTTTTGGTCCTTGCAAATCTCCAAGGATTGCAGTAGTGTAACCAAACTCTTCGTTTAGGCCTCTAATAATATTAATTTTTTCTTTTACTCCTTCGTAATCTGCATGCGAAAAATTGATTCTAAACACATTAACACCTGCTTCGATCATATCTTTAATGATCTCTCTTGTACTACAAGCGGGGCCAAGTGTAGCAACAATTTTGGTTTTCTTGTTTGTTAGCATTTTTTTTAAAAAATTAGATTGTTTTTTGATTTTATATTGTCCGTATCGACAGCATAAATTGCTGCAATACTTTCGATTGTTTTTAATTTTTGTTGAATTTCTGAAAAATTAAGCGCCTCTTCGCTATTGTCTATTTTCAGGAAAAAATCGACTTTTTTGAATTCAGGAAGTAAATGAATTGTTGTCGAAACCTCACTTGTTTCATTAGAAAACAAATTCTGAAAATCATTTGTACTCACAGAAATGATTTCATTTTTATTCTGAATTAAATTCCAGGAAACAGCTTTTTCTTCATCATAATAATAGAATCTTGAAAAATTTGCTTCCCCTTCCTTAGTCTGAGCATGGATCTCGTTTTTGCTCTTACTTAAGTTTATCGGAAGGTTTTTATTGATAAAATAGGCTAATCTATAATCTTCTAATGAAGTATGAATTGCCATTAAATAATAATCAATTTCGTCAAATTCGTCTAAATCCAATCTATGAATAGCCATGTCTTGAAAAATCAAGTTGTAAATATACTATTTCTAAACGGAGCTTCAACAGTTATGACATGGTTGTTTTGTTAAATTATAAACGAAAACGTTATAGCATTGTGATACTTACAACATTTTTGTAACTATTTCTTGTCAATTTTTTCCTGAAATGCAAAATAAGCTCTCTGCGATGCTTTTTCTTCTGCTTTCTTTTTTGAAGTTGCACGCGCTCTTGCCACAACTTTGTCATCAATACTCAATTTGACACCAAATAAACGCTGTCCATCTATACCGTTATCTTCAAAAATGTCATAATGAAAAACTCTTTTTTCCTTCTGGCACCATTCGATAACAAGACTTTTATAACTTATCACTTTTCCTTCCAGTCGGGCAATATCGACATAAGGAGTGACTACTCTTTTTTGAATAAATCGTTCGCAGAAAGAATAGCCTTTATCTAAATAAATGGCACCTATTAGAGACTCAAATATATTACCATGAATATTTTCTCCAAAATGCTGAATAGGCACTTTACTCTCTACAAATTGTACTAAATTTAAATCTTTACCTAATTCATTCAAATGTTCACGACTCACAATTTTTGAACGCATTTTGGTTAAATAGCCTTCATCGCCATTTGGGGCTTTGTTAAATAAATGTGCAGCAATAACAGCACTTAACATAGCATCTCCTAAAAATTCCAAACGCTCGTAATTAATGGGATGTCCGTTAGAATCTAATTTATTTGAAGAACGATGTGTAAACGCTCTTCTGTAAAAATCTACATTCGAAGGCGGAAAACCAAGAATTTTCTGAATAGTGTCAAAAAAAATCCCGTCTTCTAGAGAACGGGATTTAGAAAATATTTTTTTGATAATATTCATATACAGAAAATTAGTCAACTAGTTTTTTAAACAATACACAAGCATTATGTCCACCAAAACCAAATGTATTACTCATCGCAACATTTACCTCTCTTTTTTGAGGTTTGTTTAAAGTAAGGTTTAAAGATGGATCAATATTTTCGTCAACAACTGTATGATTAATCGTTGGAGGAACAATTCCGTTTTGCATCGCCAAAATAGAAGCAATAGCTTCGATAGCTCCGGCAGCACCAAGTAAATGTCCTGTCATCGATTTTGTTGAGTTGATGTTGATGTTTTTAGCATGGTCTCCAAAAACGGCACTAATCGCTTTTAACTCTGCAACGTCTCCTAACGGAGTTGAAGTTCCGTGAGTATTGATATGATCTACCTGATCAGGCGTCATTCCTGCATCTCTTAAAGTATTTTCCATTACGGCAATAACTCCAATTCCTTCCGGATGTGGTGCAGTTAAATGATAAGCGTCAGATGACATTCCGCCTCCTCCAATTTCGCAATAGATTTTTGCTCCTCTGGCTTTAGCATGTTCGTAATCTTCAAGAACCAAAGCTCCTGCTCCTTCTCCTAAAACGAAACCATCTCTGGTTGCATCAAAAGGTCTTGAAGCCGTTTCCGGACTTTCATTTCTTGTAGATAATGCATGCATTGAGCTGAAACCTCCCATACCAGCAATTGTAACTGCTGCTTCAGAACCTCCGGAAACAATAACATCGCACATTCCTAAACGAATGTAATTAAAAGCATCGATTAACGCGTTTGCAGAAGATGCACAAGCAGAAACCGTAGTATAATTTGGTCCCATATAGCCATTACGCATAGAAATATGTGCTGGTGCTATATCGGCAATCATTTTAGGAATAAAGAACGGATTGAACTTTGGAGTTCCATCGCCTTTTGCGTAATACATTACTTCGTCCTGGAAAGTTTCTAAACCTCCAATTCCTGCTCCCCAGATAACACCAACTCTTTGTTTGTTTACGTTATCATTTGTAATTCCAGCATCTTTGATAGCTTCATCACTGGCAGCAACAGCGTATTGTGCAAATTTATCTAATCGACGAGATTCCTTGCGATCCATGTAATCTTCAATATTGAAGTTTTTCACTTCGCAGGCAAATTTCGTTTTATGCTTTTCTGTATCATAATATGTTATAGGAGCCGCTCCGCTAACCCCATTCACAAGTGCATTCCAGTATTCCTGGATATTATTCCCGATAGGAGTAAGTGCACCTAATCCTGTTACAACAACTCGCCTTAATGCCATAAATATGTGTTTTGTACTTTAAACAAATAAAACCCACGCTTTCTTAACTTGTTGTTACTTAAGAGCCATGGGAATTACAATAAAATATATCTTTTTGATTGAAAATCAATCTAATTTTAAAATTTAAAAAAATAATAACACCCGATCCTTAAAAATTTCAAATTTCAAAACTCTCCAATTGGTCCCGATAGCTATCGGGATGGAATTTCAAAAAATTGGGATTTTTAGAAATCGGGTGTGGTATTATTATTTTTTAGCTTCTTCGATATAAGAAATAGCTTGACCAACAGTAGCAATGTTTTCTGCTTGATCGTCTGGAATTTGAATATCAAATTCTTTTTCGAATTCCATAATAAGCTCAACAGTGTCTAATGAGTCAGCTCCTAAATCATTAGTGAAGCTTGCTTCTGTTACAACTTCGTTTTCGTCAACACCTAATTTGTCTACGATAATCGCTTTTACTCTTGATGCAATGTCTGACATAATCTTTAATTTTAGAATTTAATTTGTTGGCAAAAATAAAAAACTTTATTTTAAAACAACTATTTAGTTTATAAATGTGACACTAATTTATAAAATTAATTTCAAGAAAGCCGTTTGAAAGCTATTTATTTTCGATTTTTATTCCGTTTTTTGCAGTCTTAAAATAAATTCAATCATGAAAAAAATTATCGTTTTTGCCTCAGGATCAGGAACTAACGCAGAAAACATCATAAAATATTTTTCGAACACTGAAACGGCAAAGGTCGTTTCGGTTTTTACAAATAATGCTTCAGCAAAAGTTATTGACAGAGCAAAAAATCATCAAATTCCAGTCGAAATTTTCGAAAAAAACGAACTTTTAGAACGAAATGTATTACAAAAAATACAAAAAATCGACCCGGATTTGATCGTTCTTGCCGGTTTCTTATTAAAGTTTCCTGAAAACATAATTGAACAATATCCAAATAAAATAATCAATATCCATCCTGCACTTTTACCTAAATACGGAGGCAAAGGAATGTACGGAATGCACATACACAGAGCTATCGTAAATAATAAGGAAAAAGAAACCGGAATTTCTATTCATTATGTGAATGAACATTATGATGAAGGCGGGATTATATTCCAGGCAAATGTTGCATTAACAGACGAAGACACTCCTGAAACCGTTGCAGAAAAGATTCACGAATTAGAACAAACTCACTTTCCTGAAATCATCCATAGATTATTAGATGCAAATTCTACTATTTAAATTCCAAAATATAAATTTTAATTTTAGACAAAGTCGTAAATTCTGCAGTCTAAAATACAATCTAAAATAAATGAATCACGAAGTACATATATATACAGATGGCGCGGCAAAGGGAAATCCCGGCAATGGCGGTTACGGCGTGGTAATGGAATTAGTTGGCACGCCGCATAAAAAAGAGTTTTATGAAGGTTTTCGCTTAACCACTAATAACAGGATGGAATTACTGGCTGTAATTGTTGGATTAGAAAAACTTAAAAATCCAAATATGAAAGTTCTGGTAGTTTCAGACTCTAAATATGTGGTGGATTCCGTTGAAAAAAAATGGGTCTTTGGTTGGGAGAAAAAAGGATACAAAGACAAAAAAAATCCGGATTTATGGAAACGTTTTTTAATTGCTTATCGAAAACACCAAGTCGATTTCAAATGGATTAAAGGACATAACAATCATCCACAAAACGAACGCTGTGATCAATTGGCCGTTATGGCATCCATGCAGCCGAAACTTTCTGTCGATGTTTATTACGAAACTATCGCATCTAAAGAATAAAAAAACGCATCAGCTGTCTGATGCGTTTTTTTGTACTAACTTTATTTACTTACTATTTAATCTTTATCTAAATCTTTTGCTGTTTTAAACCCAGTCAAAAGTCCAATTCCTGCCATAATGAAAATAATTGAAGGATAAACTGCACCGTCGTTTAGAGATGTATAAGTTGTAATAAGCAATGCTATAAAAATTCCAACACCGCTACCTATTAATAAGAATGCCAAATTTACCACAAAGATTTTCCATGCCGGAACTCCGTTTCCTTTTCCCTGAATAAAAATACTGGCATCTACCCCTTTTTCTATAAGAGCCAAACGCTCTCTGTTTCTTGTTGAATAAACTAAATAAACGATCCCGAAGATCATTAAGAAAAAGCTAATTGGAATTAAAATTTTGTCGTCCATGATAATTTACGTTTTTAATTGATTGATATATTCCATATGACGAGGCTTTTTAAAACCAGGTTACAACTTTTAGTAAAAAATTTCAAAAAAGAAATTCCAAATTCCAAAAATAACTGATTATCAGGTAATTTTACAAAAAACTGACAAAGCTATTTTTGTCATCTCGACGAAGGACAGATCACACATGAAACTCGACAAAGATTGGCGCTTTACTTTGCGGAACTCCTAGTGCGATCTGTCCTTCGTCGAGATGACAATATTGCGATCAAACTTTGATAAAGTTCAACACCTCAATTGGAATTTGGACCCGAGCGATAGCGAACCGTCGAAGCAATTTAAAAATTGATTTTTTTTCTAAAAACTTGTAACCTAAATAAACAAACTGTCGTCTTATATAATATGAGCACAATAAATGATCAACATTATATCGATAAAATACTGCAGGGCGAAACCAATGCCTTTGCCGTTCTTGTGGATCGTTATAAGGATATGATTTTTACACTGGCTCTAAAAATGGTTAAAAACCGGGAAGAAGCCGAAGAAGTGGCTCAGGATACTTTTATTAAGATTTACAATTCATTGACAAAGTTTAAAGGTGAATCTAAATTTTCGACCTGGATTTATAAGATTGCTTATAATACGTGTCTGGATAGATTAAAGAAAAGCAAGAAAGAAGATTTAAATATTTCAATAGATGAATTTTCATCACATTTAATCAAAACAATGGATAATGCTTTAAGCTCCTTGGAAGAAAAAGAACGAAAACAAACCATTCAGAAATGTTTAAATTTATTACCCAGTGATGAAAATTTCCTTTTGACTCTATTTTATTTTGATGATCAGAATTTAGAAGAAATTGGAAAAATAATGAACATATCGGCCAATAATGCCAAAGTAAAATTATTTAGGAGCCGACAGAAATTAGCCGTAATTTTGAGACAGCAGTTAGAACCAGAAATAATAGAATGTTATGAAAGAGATCGATAAAAATATAGGACAACTTATTGAGAACATGATGGCCGAAGACAAACTGCAGTCGCCATCATTCGATTTTACTTCTAAAATAATGGCTGAAGTCCATGTATTAGAAGAGAAAAAACTCAAAGCATACAAACCATTAATTTCGAAACCAATCTGGATTTTGATTGGACTGGCTGTAGCCACTTTAGTAATTTATGTTTCTCTTTTTTCTGTATCCCAAAACGATCTTGAAATCGAAGAAATTGGAAAACTATATTCCGGTAAAATTTCGAACACTTTTTCAGGAATTCATTTTTCTAAAAATATCTTGTACGCCATTTTGATTGTTCCAATTATGATCTTGGTTCAGGTTGGGATTTTGAAGAATTATTTTGACAAGAAATATCAATTGTAGAATGAAAAATAAAACAGTCATTTTGAAACACAAACTAAGAGTAAAAAAAACATACAGATATTCTATCTTACTATTATTATTAGTTCTAACTAATTATGTCTCCGCATTTCCACCAAACTTTACTACTAAGGAAATAAAATTTGTTAGCGAAGGAGTTTCACTTTCCGGAACTGTTTTTACACCTAAAAACATAGAGGCCGCCGTTGTGATTGTTCACGGATCTGGACAAGAAAAAAGAATGACAGACTTTGCGACAACCCTCGCCAACAACGGAATTGCAGTTTTAACGTATGATAAACGCGGAGTTGGAGAATCTGAAGGTGTATATGCCGGCCCTGAAGTAGGAACCAACAACGTTGATTTCTCAAACCTAAATCTTTTGTCTTTAGATGCGAGTGCTGCTGTAAACACTTTGTCAAAATCTCTATCCAATAATAAAGTACCAATCGGTTTAATAGGTGGTAGTCAGGCTGGATGGATAATTCCATTGGCTGCAGAGAAAAATAAGAAGGTCAAATTTATGACCATATTTAGCGGAGCTCTTATAACAGTTAAAGAACAATTGAGATTCCAGTTTTATACCAATGGAGATAAAAAATTTTGGGACACACATTCAGAAGAAGAGGCAAGAAAACATGTATTTAATGACCCTAACAAATATGAGTTTATTGATACAAATCCCAATGATGTTCTTTCTAAATTATCAATTCCGGGAATATGGATTTTTGGAGGCAAAGACATTCAGGTTCCTGTGAAATTATCAATTGAATATCTTGATAAATTAAAATCTACAGGAAAACATTATGAATATAAATTGTTTCCAAACTTGGGACATAATACAGCATTTTCAAACGATGAAGAGCCAATGAAAGATGTTATCAATTGGATTAAAAGACAATAGCGTTAAATACAAACTACAACATATCTTGAGCTTTCTAGAAAATTATTTAGACCCGAAGTATTCTGTTGTAGAATTGTTAAAAAAACTTATATCACTGATGATGAATTTATTTATCGTATTTTTGTAAAGTTCATTAAATGATTGAAAAATGATACAAAAAACCATTACTCCTAAGGACAAAATTGTCAATCTTTCATTTGAAATTCCAAAAAACTATGTTGGAAAATCATTGAAAGTATCGATTGATTTCGAAAACGAAGTTGATCAAATTGAAAGTGATTTATCCAAAGAAGACTTTGTTAAGTGGATCGAAAATGCTGAAAAATCCAAGACAATGTCTTTAGAAAAGTTTAATGAGAAATGGGAAGAAAAAAAATTGAAAATACAAAACAATATACGCTAGATATTTCTGAGAATTATTTCCAAAATTTAGAAGAGATTGTTGATTATATCACTTTCGAAAAACACCAACCTCTAAATGCAATTAAAGTTGGTAACGGAATAAACAAAACAATGGTTAAAATCATTGAAAATCCATTAATTTATTCTGAGTGCGAAAATCTACCAACAAAATCTAAAATTTACAGAGAAGCAACTTACAAAACTTGGTTAATTATATTTAAAGTTAAAAACTATCACATTACAATTCTTGGAGTTTTAAGCGGAAAAAGAAAATCATCTTCATTTAAAAAACTAAGATAAAAGCAAACGCTGTAAAATATTCGCAATTATTTTCAAAAAACTTGCATCTTAAATTCAAAAAACCTATTATAAACACTGCTAAAAACCAATTTTAACCCATTCATTTACAATAGTTTTACTTCGAAATCGTTCTCTTTTTTTTAAGAAAATTTTGAGAACCCAAACCATTGCAAGATTGTAACTTATGAAGTATCTTTGCACCCTAATTCGAAATTCATAAAATGAATAAACTATTGATTGTTGGAACAGTTGCTTTCGACGCGATTGAAACTCCTTTCGGAAAAACAGATAAAATATTAGGTGGTGCTGCAACCTACATCGGATTATCGGCATCATTTTTTAACTTGCAATCGGCCATTGTTTCTGTAGTTGGCGACGATTTCCCTCAAGAACATTTAGATCTTTTAACTTCAAAAAATATTGATATCTCCGGTATCGAAATTGTAAAAGGAGGAAAAACTTTTTTCTGGAGCGGTTTGTACCACAACGATTTAAATTCAAGAGACACTCTTGTAACTGAGTTAAACGTATTAGCTGATTTTCAGCCAAAAGTTCCTCAAAACTATAAAGATGCCGATGTTGTGATGTTAGGAAACTTACATCCGTTAGTACAAAGCAGTGTTTTAGATCAAATGGAGAAAAAACCAAAATTAGTAGTTTTAGACACTATGAACTTTTGGATGGACTGCGCTCTTCCGGAATTATTAGACGTTATTAAACGTGTAGATGTTATTACAATCAATGACGAAGAAGCCAGACAGCTTTCTGGCGAATATTCATTAGTAAAAGCGGCTGCCAAAATCCAGGATATGGGACCAAAATACGTGGTGATCAAAAAAGGAGAACACGGCGCGCTTTTATTCCACAATAGAGAAGTATTCTTTGCACCGGCTTTACCATTAGAAGAAGTTTTTGATCCAACTGGAGCAGGAGATACTTTCGCAGGTGGTTTCTCTGGGTTTATTGCACAGAGCGAAAACATTTCTTTTGGAAACATGAAGAATGCAATTATTTACGGTTCAAATTTAGCTTCGTTCTGCGTCGAGAAATTCGGAACCGAAAGGATGGAATCATTAAGCAAAGCAGAAGTAGCGATTCGATTACAGCAATTTAAGTCGTTAACTCAGTTTGACATAGAAATATAATGCCTAAGAGCCTCGATAAAACGGGGCTTTTTTATTACGTTAATACACACAACTTACAACAACACACAAATAACAAAAAACAATGAGCGACGCTTTAAAACACGAATGTGGTATAGCCTTAGTCAGACTACTAAAACCGCTTGAATATTATAAAGAAAAATACGGAACTGCATTTTACGGAATCCAGAAAATGTATTTAATGATGGAAAAACAGCACAACCGCGGACAAGACGGTGCTGGTTTTGCAAGCATTAAACTGGATGTAGAACCAGGACAGCGCTACATTAGCAGAGTTCGTTCGAATCATTCACAACCAATACAAGACGTTTTCAAACAAATCAATGAGCGCGTTAGTGAAGAACTAAAAGCACAGCCTGAATTGGGAGACAACATGAAAGATTTAAAAGCAAATATTCCTTATGTAGGCGAATTGTTTTTAGGTCACGTTCGTTACGGAACTTTTGGAAAAAACAGCATCGAAAGTGTTCACCCATTTTTACGTCAAAGTAACTGGATGCACCGTAACTTGATTTTAGCCGGAAACTTCAACATGACCAATGTTAAAGAACTTTTCGAAAATCTGGTTGAATTGGGTCAGCATCCAAAAGAAATGGCTGATACTGTTACCGTAATGGAAAAAATTGGTCACTTCTTAGACAAAGAAGTAATGCAATTGTACCAAGACTGTAAAGCTGAAGGATATTCTAAAAGAGAAGCTTCTCCAGTAATTGCAGAACGTTTGGATATTGCTAAAATATTAGCTCGTTCGGCTAAAAACTTAGATGGAGGTTATGCTATGGCTGGTTTATTAGGTCATGGTGATGCTTTTGTATTTAGAGATCCGGCAGGAATTCGTCCAGCATACTTTTATCAAGATGATGAAGTTGTTGTTGTAGCTTCTGAAAGACCAGTTATTCAAACTGTATTCAATGTACCTTTTGAAAGTGTTCAGGAAATTGACCCAGGAAATGCTTTGATCATTAAGAAAAGTGGAAAAGTTTCGATGCAGCAAATCTTAGAACCAACAGTTAAAAAAGCTTGTTCGTTTGAAAGAATCTATTTCTCAAGAGGAAGTGATGCAGAAATTTACCAAGAACGTAAAGACTTAGGAAAATTAATTTTACCTGCCGTTCTTAGCGCCATTGACAGTGATACCGATAATACTGTTTTCTCTTACATTCCAAATACAGCTGAAACTTCTTTTTATGGTTTAGTTGAAGCTGCTCAGGATTTCTTAAATCAAAGAAAAAACAATTATATTTTAGAAAATAGAAATACACTTACTGCAGATACTCTTCAGGAACTTTTAGCTGTAAAAATACGTACAGAGAAAGTAGCCATTAAAGATGCCAAACTTAGAACCTTTATCACTGAAGACAGCAGCCGCGATGATTTAGTAGCTCACGTTTACGATGTTACGTATGGCGTAATCAAACCTGAAGATAATTTAGTAATTATCGACGATAGTATTGTTCGTGGTACTACATTGAAAATGAGTATCATTAAAATGATGGATCGTTTAAAACCAAAACGTATCGTAATCGTTTCATCTGCTCCACAAATTCGTTACCCTGATTGTTACGGAATTGATATGGCAAAATTAGAAGGTCTTGTTGCATTTAGAGCAGCACTTGCATTATTGAAAGAAAGAAACCTTTACCATATTGTAGATGAAGTGTATGCTAAATGTAAAGCACAAGAAAATTTCTCAGATACTGATGTTGTAAATTATGTAACCGAAATTTATGATCAATTTACAAACGAGGAGATTTCAGACAAAATAGCAGAAATGTTAAGCTCTCCGGAAATCAATGCTGAAGTGAAAATCATTTTCCAGACAGTAGAAGATCTTCACATCGCTTGTCCTAAAAATTTAGGCGACTGGTACTTCACGGGAGACTACCCAACTCCAGGTGGAAATCGAGTTGTAAACCGTGCTTTTATGAATTTTTACGAAGGAAAAGACGCCAGAGCTTATTAAAAAAGTATTAATAAAAGGTTAATTTGTGCATTTCATCGGTTTTTTTTGCCGTTCATCCTGTTTGTTTGGTAAAATTGAAAAGCTACAATACTTTTGAGATACCATAACATTAGTAGGTTAAGTTTATGGTAGATTTGGGGCAAAAAGGGTGGAAGCAATTCCACCTTTTTTATTGGAATAAACTCAAATATTTCAAAAGCAACATCTTACATTCTCTTTATCGGAAATACTTACCTTTTATCTAAAATCTTTTTTTCAACAAAATACTTGTTCTACATTTACTAAACCATAACATTAGTAGGTAAAGTTTATGGTAGATTTGGGGCAAAAAAGGCGGAAGTGATTCCGCCTTTTTTATTTCTTTTTTTTAGAGAAAAGAATATAGAACAAAGAATATAGATTATCTCTTTAAAAGAAAAAAAAGTAAAACTCCCCATCTTTCCATAACCTACAATCTTCATTCTATTCTCTTCATTCTATTCTCTTTATTCTATTCTCTTTATTCTATTCTCTTTATTCTATTCTCTTTATTCTATTCTCTTTATTCTATTCTCTTTATTCTATTCTCTTTATTCTATTCTCTTTATTCTATTCTCTATATTCTATTCTCTATATTCTATTCTCTATATTCTATTCTCTATAAATTATCATCTTAAGTGTTTTTCCTTTAACAGGACAAGATCATAAAACATATTCCATTTATCGGATATACTTACCTTTTATCCGAAAAGTTTTTTTCAAAATAATCACTGCTATACCTTTACAAAACCATAACATAGTAGGTTAAGTTTATGGTAGATTTGGGGCAAAAAAGGTGGAAGCAATTCCACCTTTTTTATTTTCCTTTTTTGAGAAAAGAATATAGATTGCCACTTTAAAAGAAAAAAAAGCAAAACTTCCCATCTTTTCATAACTCACAATCTTTATTCTATTCTCTTTATTCTATTCTCTTTATTCTATACTCTTTATTCTATACTCTACAAATTATCATCTTAAAATATTTTTCCTTCAACAGGACAAGATCATAAAGTACATTCCATTTATCGGATATACTTACTTTTCATCCGAAATGTTTTTTTTACACTAATCACTACTATACCTTTACTAAACCATGACATTAGTAGGTTAAGTTTATGGTAGATTTGGGGCAAAAAAGGCGGAAGAGATTCCGCCTTTTTTATTTCTTTTTTTAGAGAAAAGAAAATAGATTATAGAATAAAGACCGCTAAAATTTTGGGCATAAAAAAAGACGAACCAACGTTCGTCTTTTTTCTATATTCTATGCTCTATTTGCTTATTTGTCTAAAGCAAATCTTCTAGCCACTTCTGTCCAGTTAATTACACTGAAAAAAGCTTCAATATAATCTGGTCTTCTGTTTTGGTAGTTTAAGTAGTAAGCGTGCTCCCAAACATCCATTCCTAAGATTGGAGTTCCACCGTTACCAGCAACTTCCGGCATTAACGGATTATCCTGATTTGGAGTACCTACAACTTCTAATTTTCCTCCTTTTTGAACTGTTAACCAAGCCCATCCTGAACCGAACTGTGTTGCTCCAGCTTTAGCAAATTTTGCTTTAAACTCATCAAATGATCCAAAAGAAGCTTCAATAGCTGCTAATAAATCACCTGTTGGCAATCCTCCTCCGTTTGGAGACATTACAGTCCAAAATAAATTGTGGTTGTAAAAACCTCCACCATTGTTACGAACTGCAGCGTTAGATTTATCTAAGTTGATTAAGATATTTTCGATTGTTTTTCCTTCCAAATCTGTTCCAGCGATTGCTGCATTAAGATTTGTAGTATAGGCATTGTGGTGCTTTGTATGATGGATTTCCATTGTACGTGCATCAATATGTGGTTCTAATGCATCGTATGCATAAGGTAATTGTGGTAATTCAAAAGCCATGGTATTACGATTTTTATGGTTTATAATAATTTATCCCAAATTTAGACATTTAACTTTGGAATTGAAAATACTATTTCGTTATAATTGAATTAAATTCACTGATAATTTACATTTTCACAATATAAACATCTGAAAATCTTTATTTTCCATTAAAAGTTGTCATGGTATTTTCTAAACCGGCAGTTCCAAAAGTTTTAATAATTTCTGCAGAAACCTCGAAACGTTCCGGAAGTTTTGCCTCTTCTTCTGCATTCCATTCTCCTAAAACATAATCTATCTGCTGACCTTTTTTAAATTGATCGCTAATACCAAATCTATATCGGGTGTAATTTTGTGTATTTAGAACTAAATTAATGTTTTTTAGTCCGTTATGACCTCCGTCACTTCCTTTTGGCTTGATACGGATAGTTCCAAATGAAAGATTTAAATCATCTGTAATAACCATAATATTTTCCAGTGGAATATTTTCTTTATCCATCCAGTATTTTACGGCTTTACCGCTTAAATTCATGTAAGTATTTGGCTTGAGCAGAAAAAATGTTCTTCCTTTGAATTTATATTCAGCCAAAGCGCCAAGTTTTACCGTTTCGAATGAAAGTCCTTCTTTTTTTGCTAAAAAATCAAGAATTTTAAATCCGATATTATGTCTGGTGTTCACATATTCGGCTCCTATGTTTCCTAAACCTACGATTAAATATTTCTTCATATTATCTTCTATGTTCTCTTCTTTTGGTGTTGATGAAAACAGTTTTGTTATCCATTTTATCATTTGACAAAAATAGGACTAATTATTTTTAACCGCAAAGAGCACGAAGGATTTACGCAAAGGACACTAAGAAATAGCACGCGGATAACACTGATTTGCTATCGCAAAAACGCTGACTTACACGGATTTTATTATAATCCTTTATAAAAGTAATTGTCGATGATTATGTTTGATTATCTCTTAAAACCCGAGAATCACAAGAACTTACAATCTTATGAAAAAGATTTTTTCTTGCTAGCCCTGACAGAAGCGGCATCCTTTTTCCTGCTCCTTTAGCAGGGAAAAGATATAGCGGATGGCAGGAACGTCACGTCTACTAAAAACGAGGAGTTCCTGCTTCTAAAAAATAACCAAAAAAACTTAGCTCCTTAGAACCTCAGCATCTCAGATCCTGAGTCGTCCTGAAATAGGTTGACAGGTTTCACAATATTAATTAAAACCAGTAAAGTTCTCTTTGCTGGTTTTTTGATATACAAAATTAGGTGTTTTCATTTTCAAGCTTAAATGCGGCCTTTTTT
>NZ_JBHUOT010000010.1:0-269778 GCF_042686225.1 Flavobacterium notoginsengisoli | reverse complement strand
CAACTAAAAACCTTAAGGTGGTTATTGCGGCGGGGCTCACCTCTTCCCATCCCGAACAGAGAAGTTAAGCCCGCCTGCGCAGATGGTACTGCAGTTTTGTGGGAGAGTATGTCGTCGCCTTTCTTTTAAGAATCCTCATCAGTTATCTGATGAGGATTTTTTGTTTTAGAATTGTTTCTATTATTTTCTTTAAGCCCGGAAAACTGCTTTTAATCCCAATGCGTTAGCGATGGAAGCGGCATCCTTTTGTTTTTTTCTTTAAAAAACAAAAGATACAGCACACAGCCCGACCCGGAGGGAAACGATATTAATATTCTAACGTTTATTTGTTGATATTTCTTTATTATTTAGGTTGTATAAGTAGTTTTATTAATTGATGGTCTATTACGTTTTATTTGATGAATTTTTCTTTAAATAGAGGGAATTTAATAGTTAATATTAGTTTATGTGAGTTGTGTTGAATGATAAGTTCTTCATAATGATGTTTTTTTAGTAAAATTTAAATATCAGAACGCGTTTTTATTTTATATACAGATGGTGCTATGCCAAAATGTTTTTTAAATGCTTTGTTAAAATGACTTTCATCAGTAAAACCGAATTCATAAGTTAATTTGACCGGAGTGAAGCTTTCTTTTTTTATTTCATGTGCGATTAATTCAAATCGAAGATTTTGAATGTAAGATTTGAGGGGTTGATTCGTGTTTCTTTTAAAGTATATTCCAAAATATGTTTCAGCTATATTGAATTTTTTGGCAAGGTATGCCACTGTAAGAAATTGCGGTTGTTTAATGTTCTTGCTTATATGTTTTATGATATCATTAATTTCGGCTGATTTTTTTTCGATGTTATGTGAAATGTCAGCATTTCTTTCTATCAATGAAACAAGGCAAATAAGCTGGTAATAAATAAGATTTTCATTGTTTAAAGGATTTTTAGCCAACTGAAACAGGTAAGCCAAAAGATCTTTTGTGAGCTGTAAATCCGCGTGACTGAATGTGATTCTGTTACTAAAAGGAGAACGAGCTTTTAGCAATCCGTTAGCTCTGCCATTTGATTGCAGTACGAGATCTCGTAAAACCAATTTGCACTCTTCGGTAAACTTTATAAGATAAACAGATGTATTTTCAATAGCTTCAAGGCTGTGTTCTGCATTTCTGTTCACAAAAAACAAATGATTTTCAGTGTAATCTTTTTTTAATTCATTAATTGTATGAAAACCATTTCCCGATTCTATAAATAGAAACTCATAAAAATCATGACAGTGTGTAAACTTGTCTCCTTTATTCAGAAATGATTTTGATACAACAATAGATTGAAGTAGTTTATTTGGTTTCATATTTCAGTAGAATTATAATGTAAAAATACCAATAAAAGATTGAAAATTACCAGAAAAGACAGTTTGCATGATTGAAATTTGCAGGTATATAAAATTAAATAATTATGGAAAAAAGATCTGGAATAATGAAAGGTATACTAACAGTAAGCGAAAAAATATATCTTACGCCGAATTATATCCGTATCAGACTTCGTGGAACTGACCTGGAAAATTTCGAGGTCGCCCGTGTAGGAGATAATAATAAAATTGTATTACCTAATGATAAGGGGATTATTGTTTTTCCTGAATTTGGAGGAAGTAATAGCAGTAGTAATCTAAAAACAGTTATAAGGACCTATACAATGCGGGATTTAAATAAAGATTTTATGACTGTTGATTTTGTTTGTCATGGTGATGAAGGACCAGCATCCAGATGGGCAACTTCAGCGGTAGAAGGAGATAAGCTGGGAGTATTAATGAAAGAGAAATCGAAGCCGCTTTACCAGAAAGCAAGTCATTATTATCTGACGGGAGATCATACAGCATTGCCTGTTATTAGCGTTATTTTGGAAACGCTTCCTGTCGATGCAAAGGGAAAGGCAGTTATTGAAGTATTTAGTAAGCAGGATGTACTGAATTTAAAAAAGCCTGAAAATCTGGAAATTGAATGGTTATTTAATAGCACTCCGGGTAAAGACAGTAAGCTTGCTCAAAAATTACGTGACTTTAATGTAGACAAGAATAGGAGCATATTTGTTTATGCGGCAGCAGAATCTTCAATAATAAAAGAAATACAATATATTTTAAGAACAGAAAAAGAGCTGGACAGGGAAAAATGGCAATCCTATTCCTATTGGAAACTTGGACATGCTGAGGATGAATCTGCTCAGGAAAGAAGAGAAAGTACAAGGTAAATTCTTTAAAGGAAAAAAATATTTATTTTAGAAATGGCCGCCTTTTAACAAGGCGGCCAAATCGAACAATTAAAACTAATTAGAAATGAATAAATTTGATGTTAAAGTATGGATGACAAATTGATAGCCATCTCCTGGTCGGTCATCTTTGTATTGAATTTCAATTTGATAATTTCCTTTTTCTGTAAAAGCATACTCTAAAAGCCCGTTTTTGAGATCTTTAAAAGTTTTTAATTCATTAGATGGAGTAAAAACAGTTACCTGAACTTTTCCAGAAACATATTCGGGGACTTTTAGGTCAATTTTTTTCTGATTGCCATGTTGGATAATATTAAAGTTTAAAGGTATTTTATATTCAGATTTTGTCGCTTTTGAGTTTCCAACCTGTACATTTGATTTTGCATAAAAATAAGGTACAAACGCTGGAGTATTCGGAAAATTTAAGGGCCCTATTGTAATGTTTTTTGCAATAACCTGATAAGTTCCATTTTGACTTGGAATGAAATCAGCCTGATAATAGTCTTTCTGCACATTTGTTTTCAGTTGGCTTAATTTTCCATCCGGACTTTGCAGCCAA
The DNA here is from genome assembly GCF_042686225.1 of Flavobacterium notoginsengisoli. Classification (NCBI taxonomy): domain Bacteria; kingdom Pseudomonadati; phylum Bacteroidota; class Flavobacteriia; order Flavobacteriales; family Flavobacteriaceae; genus Flavobacterium; species Flavobacterium notoginsengisoli. Next base: position 266,972 of record NZ_JBHUOT010000010.1, on the reverse strand, counting down.
AGCTCAAAATTTTTAACCATTGACCATTCTTTGCCAGAAACGGCTTCCCAGCTTTCCCCAACTTCTGCAAAATAGACTTTGACAGAATGAGAAACTCCTTTTTTTCCTGCTGTATTAGTTTCGACCCAAAGGGCATGTGCCATACCGTTTTGCAGACCAAATAAGATCATGAAAACTAGTAATATTCTTGACAGTTTCATATGTAATATTATTTAGCGATTATGTGTTATCGCTTGTTTATAATTCTTTTGGACTTTTCTTTTTCTTAAATTTTCGATTATACCATATAATAAAGCCTGTAATGGGCAGACTGGTGCAAATAAGGCAGATTAAAAAAGTTAAAATTTTAGCCGGCAGACCGTACCAGGTTCCCAGATGTAGAGACAAATTCATATTTCCCATATTTAATTCTGTTAATAATTCTGGAGTTAAATCCATTTTTTGACCAGAATAAACATTTACATAATTAATATCTCCACGGTAAGTAACCATACTGGATTCCTGCTCGGTACGAATCATAAGTGCTCCCGATTTAGGATTTGGTATACCAATGGTCATCTGTGGTGTAGCTGCATTTTTGTACGAAGCAATAAGCTTTGCGACTGGAATTGCTGTTTTTGTGCTGTCAGCGGGCGGTAGGGCAGTTCGTATAGAGGCTCTTTCGGTTGTACCACTAAAAACCGTAAAAAATACATTCTTAACAGGCTCATAGGTTATAATTAATCCTGTTAAAGTTAAAACTATCGCCAATGGGAGAGCATAAAAACCCAGTACATTATGCAGGTCGATATTAATCCTTTTCCAATTGGCATTCCATTTAATCTTAAAACTTTTATTAACGTTTGTTTTGTTCCATTTTTTGGGCCACCACCAGATCAGACCTGATATCAGTTCGATCAGGAAAATGATTGTAGAAATGCGTACAATCTGCAGTCCTGTTTTTCCTAATAGTAAATTGCCATGAATCTCAGCGATAAATCGGAAAATACCGTAAGTATAATCCATTTTTAAAACTTTTCCAGAATACGGATCCACATAAATATTGCCTAAACCCAATTGTGGCGGTTTAGCAGAGCGGTCAAAAGACATAATTTTTACTGATTTTGACGGATCTTTATAAGTGGTAAATTGCATGAGCATTATCTCCGGATACTGTTTTTTTACATTGGATAAGACAGAATCTATGGCAATTTTTTCAGCGCCATTTGGAACCTCTACATAGCGAACTTCTTGATTGACAAGGTTATTGATTTCATCATGAAAGACAAAGGCAACCCCCGTGAGGCAGATAATAAAAACAATAATTCCTGAAATCAATCCCAGCCAAAGATGCAGCCAATTGTTGACCTTTCGCCAAGTGCTTTTTTGCTGTTTATTTTCTTTTTTATTTTGTAATGCCATTTACTAATTTAATTACCAGATAAGCGTACAAAACCTTTAGCTTCTCCACCTCGTGAAATACTGAAAGCCTGACTAGCCGTAACTCCATCTGCATTTAACTTATAGTATCCATTGAAACCTTCTGTTTTATTTATTATACGAATGAACAAGTTGTCATCAATTACTTCCAGATTACCAATCGTAAAGCCAAATGTGGTTAAAGGAAGACCAGTAATATGAACGGATGATTTACTTTCAATATCAACAGCATAAAAACGATACATGATATCTAAAAGATTACTGTATGAAGGAAGTTCTACTTTTCTCTCAGAAACATCAACAAATAATTTTCCTTTATAAACTTTTAAACTCCAAAGTTGTGCCCCTTCAGGCATTCCTAAATCTGTTGCTTTTAAGAACCAGTTTTGATCAAAATCAGTTTGTCCGGCTTTAATACGGAAAATCGTAGAAGGCTGTGGTTCCATAACACCAGAAGTATTATAGTCCCAACCTGTTGTTACCATATAAATGGTTCCGTCTGGAGCCTGAGTGTAAGCAGGATATTCAGAACGTGCATGTCCTTGATTTTTTACAAATGAATGTACAATCGTTTTTTCTGGTTTTCCTGTTGCAATATCGATAACAGCAAGGGTAAATTTTCTAGTATTTTCATTAAAACCGCTTCCACCTTCACGGGAGTAGCTTACGTTTACGTATAATTTCCCTTCTTTGGCTATAATGGTCTGATCTCCGGTTGTTACATTAGTACTAATTCCAGTCCCTTTTTCTACTAAAGACGATAGGTCGATTTCTCCTGTTCGCTGCATTGTAGTAGGATTAAACTTTTGAATTTTAGTTTTACCGCGATCAGCATCAAAGTAAAACCCAGTTGTTTCATCTACCACCAAATTTTGTGCAGAAGTGCCACATTTTATAAATCCGGATTGCTCCAGAATTCCTGAAGCATTTAAAGAAAAACGCACCACACCTGTTTCTCCTGATAGTGTAGCTTTATTGAAAATCCAGTTTTTATAATGTCTGAAACCGCCATAAGCTCGTGCTTGTAAAGAATAACCGCCAATGTTATCGACAGCTCCAGTTGGCAAATTATCGTATGCAGCATAATATCCCGCATTTGCTGTAGTACTTTCGGCTGTTAAAAGGACATATTTTCCTGTTGCCGAAGGTTCTGTTGTTGCAGTATCGTTATTGTCGCTGCTGCAAGATGTAAGCGCTAAACTTCCCATAGTAAGGAATAGCACCGAAGTCAAAAATCTTTTTTTCATTGTTGTTTGATTTTAGTTAAGATTAATATTTAAGGATGTAATTCAGTTTAAGATGAAAACTTCTTCCGGCATTCTGCACTCTGAAGTTGTCGTAAATCGTTTTGTCAAAAATGTTTTTGCACTCAAAATTGACTGAAAGTAAGCGGCTGTTCCATGGCGTCCATAATACACCAGCGCTTTGAATAGTTTGAGTTGGAATAATATTTGGGGCATTGACTTTTGCTTTTCCCCAAAGACCAAGAAATCCATCAGGCTCTGTGTTTTTCGGAATATAATCCAGATAATATTGATGCACATAGCCCATATTCCAGTACATTTTTAACTGATCTTGTTTATTGAAAATCTTAGAAAAATGTACATCAACTCCTAAATTGGCAAAGAAAAAAGGCATGTTTCGCAGTCTGGCTCCTTCCAGGTATCGTATAAGAGGATTTTCAACATGGTACAAGCGGAAATCCTGATACGTAAAATTTCCATTAAGACGAAGCCAGGAAATAGGAGTGACATGCAAATCTGCCTCTAATCCGATTCCTCTGACTTGTTCTACGTTTACATTCTGCGTATAAATTAAATTTACAGGAACGGAGTGTATTAAATCTTTTGTGATGCGGTAGAAAGCATTTAACTCCAAATCAAAAAGACCTTGCTTTCCTGTTCCAAAACCAATATTTCCGTTCATGCTTCGTTCAGGTTTCAGACTGAAATTAGATAAAGCAAAAGAACCATCTCCCAATATTTCACTTTGTTCAGGAAGTCTTGTTGCTAGTTCTCCTGAAATTCTCATAAAAGTTTGTCGTGTCCAGTCGTATTTTAAAGATTCTGCCACGCCCAAAGTAGATACATTTGTTTTTGTAGTTGCCGCTTTTAACATTGCTGTATTTATATCTACTTCCTGTCCAACCATATCGGCGTAATAAAACTTAACTTGAAATGTATTTCTTAGTTTTTCTTCCATTAAAACAGAGTTCAATCCTAACGTTGCAACAGCTTTATTGTAATCTGCAGGAAGACTTTGTAGATCTACAGGATTCTCGCCTGCAGATTTAGCCCCGTAAGGATCTTTTCCATTTCTCGAATATGCATTGTAGATGACATTGAAAGTAATATTATGAGAGCCAGAAATCGTATAATTTGCCCCTGTACGTGAAGTAAAGTTGGTAAACCAGACATCTAGTAAAGAGGCATTGCCGCTTTCTCCACGTTGATTTTCGTTTATAGGGTCATGATAATTTCCAAACCAATCATAAAATCCTACCAAAGTATCGTCATGAAGGCTGTTGATTTTACTGTAAACCAAAAACTGGTCAACATCCAGACGATCCTCCAAAAATTTCTTTTTATATCGTATAGTCGGAATAACAGGTGTATATTGTTCGTTATATGATGCCCCGTAAGGTTTTTCCATTAAAGCCGCGAATTGATTATCACGTTTAATGTAGAATGAAGTTAGTCCTACTCTAAATTCATCAGCCCAGGAAAGATTATGAAATCCGGCAAATATTTCTCCATAAATTTGTTTATAGGTATTATGGAAAAGCTTAACTCTTGTTGGAATTACATTGGCCGTTTCCTGATCTGGAACGCCTGCCGTAACATCATAATTGTTATCAGAATAATTGTAGAAAGAATTTAAGCCCCAAAACACCTTTTGATTTGGCGTATTATATAATAAATTGGCAGATATTCTATGGGTATTAAAGGAGCTTATTTCATAAGATAAAGCCAGATAACGCTGCTGATCTGCACGCGAAACCATGTTTACGGCACCTCCAAGCGCATCAGCTCCCAGATTTGCAGGTAAAACACCTTTAAAAACTTCGACACGTTCGAGCATATTTATTGGTATTGCCGAAATATTAAATGCATTTCCCAAATAATCAGTAGGAATACCATCTTTAAAAATTTTAATGGCCTTTCCTTGAAAACCATTGAGCATAATATTCGTATTCGCCCCTAAACCGCCAGTTTGGCGAATACGTACTCCGGCAGACTGATTCATTAGTTCAACCAAAGTAGCAGCTTGCCCCTGAACAGCTTTTGTATCCACAATTTCAGCTTTTATAGTTTCATTTTTTGCTGCCCTATTTGCAGAGGTTTTGTATACTTTAACTTCATCAATTTCTACAGATTCATCAGAAAGAATAAATAAAAGTTCTACATCTTTATTCTGCTGAAGATTCAAAATCCTATTCTCTGTTTTCATACCCATATAAGTGACTTTAAGGGTGTCAGACTTTGATGAATTTGTGGTCAAAGTAAATTTTCCTTGTAAATCGGTTTGTGTTTGAAGATTTGCCCCAACGAGCAGAATATTAGCATAAGGAATGGCGGTTTTGTTTTCAAATAAAACCTGTCCGTGTATTCTTTTAGTTGTATTTTGAGCTTTGACTTCTGTTGTAATAAAACTGAAGAAAATAGAAAGTACAATGCTATGGTATAAGTATTTCATTTAATTTATAAATTTGCATTATTTAGATTTAATAAAAACAAGGCAAAAGTAAAGAGACCGTTATACGGTTTTAACAGCATTGTATACGATAAAAGCAGTACTAGTTAGTTGATAAAAATGTTATGGAAAATGAATTAAAAAACCAGTTGGCTATTCCGAAAACTGTTATTGAAGTAGATAGTGATTGCTTGTTCACTGAGCAGAAAAGCATTATTGAAACAAAAACTAGAATAGAGTCCAATGAGTTTAGTATTGAGAAACACAGTATTAAAATTGATGGTGTTTTTATTCATTTTTATAAAAAGAATATTTTTCAGCAGCAAAAGCTTAGAGTAATAAGCAAGTCGGGTTACATTCAAATGCATTTTGAACTTTCTACAGGAGCAACCCTTTATGAATCAGGCATAAAAAGAGGATCATTTCTTCCTATCTATCAAAATCAACATATGTTGTTTTTTGAGCCTTATTTGGATGGATATTTAACTTTTCCTGTTTGTTCGGGAGCTATGACAGTTGAAATTGAATTATCAGAAGAATGGTTGAAAAAACACTTTGGAGAAGAATTAACACTGCTTCAAGATTTTGCTTTTGGTCTTAAATCCAATAGTCCATCGATTTTAGGAGGCAGAACTTACCCCATTTGTTCAGATATTTATTTGATTATAAAACAGCTTTATAATTGTCCCTATACAGGAGATCTAAAGAAATTTTTTATTGAAAGTAAACTGCTTGAACTTTTAGCTGTTAAAATACATAAAGCCGCTAATACTTTAGAAACTAAAAATCCTGTTAATATATCAAAAACAGATAAGGAACGTCTTTATCAATTAAAGGAACTTCTTTCTTCTGCAAAAAAAGAACAGCTGACAATTCAGCAAATGACAGAATTGACTTTTATGAACCGTACAAAACTGCAAAACTCTTTTAAACAGCTTTTTGGAATGACAGTTCATGAATTTGTTGTAAACAAACGGATGGAGGAGGCTTATGATTTATTAAAATACTCTTCAGATTGGACTGTTGCTGAAGTTGCACGCCATGTTGGATACAAACACTACAATCATTTTTCGATTGCCTTTAAGAATAAATTTGGTATTTCACCCAGCAAAATTTCAAATTAGGGAAGAAAAGAGTTGACATATTATTTTTATAAATCTGAAAACAATAAATTAGTTAAGGGCTAAAATAGTAATTCATATTGTTTTTCTTTATTCCAATTGCTACACTAAATGTTCTTTAGAAAACGGTTATCGGGAAATATCCGGTTGGCTTACAAAGTATGTTCTTTGTAAGATTTTATTTTTTAAAATTTGTACCTCAATATACTTACCTCTATAAAATAGGAATTGTTAATAAGCATCGAAAATTAGAAGTTACAAAAGAAATACAAATAATATAAAAAAGAATCTGTCCAGACAGACAGATTCTCTTTTATGTAATGCTTTCAGGGGATTTATTATCTCAATCTTCCAACAAATATTAAACTACCTCCGATTGCTTCAGAAACAGCTTCAAATTCAGCTGCTCCTTTTTGTTTCAAAAGACTGAATTTACCATCAGGTGCAGTGATATTTCCATAATATTCTACACCATCAATTGTACCAACTGTATAAACAGTACCATATTTTTCAAAAGAAGTAAAAGGTTCCACCTTTAATGTTTTTAAATCTACAAGCGCAAATTTTGTAGGAGCATTATACCAGTCAGCAGGTTTTGCTGGTGGCGTAAAAGTGTTATCAAGATATTGTGCCAGAGCTTTATCTCCATGAACATAAGCCACTACATTTACAGAATGTGCATTTAGAGGTGCTTTTAAGTCTACAAAAAAGTTAGGATCAAATGTACCGTTAGGATTTACCTTTAACATTCCACCAGCTGGAGGAGCTCCTGTTACAGTACTGTAATCCAACGACAGAGATGTAGCACGTGAAGGTCTGTAATACAAAGTACCATCATTTCCTTTTGCAAACGTATCATAGCCCATTGACATACGAGTATCTTTCACATAAGTTACTACTTTTGATGCTATATCAAAAACTGCAATTTGAGCATATTGCGGAAACTTGTTAAAATTTGTTGGTGTAGCAGCCACAGGTAAAATTATTTTTTTTGCCGAAGTTACATAACTCATATAAGTAGATGTTTTTACATCGGCATCGTTACTTAATGGTAATGGAGTAACCGCTATAGTTTCTGTTATAGACATAGTTGTTGGATTGAACTTAATAATTTTTCCGTCATTTAAGGCGAAAAAATAAGCTTCTGTCTCGGATACGAAAGCGGGAGGTCCGAAAGTACCGCTGACACCTGTACCGGCAAGACTTAAGGCATCTGCACTCGAAATTTTCATGTCGTTGCTCACATTGTATTTAGTTAAGGTCGAAGCTGTCCCATTCCAAACATAAGGATGTTCTCCATAAGAATAGATTGTTGCGCCTGGACCAATCTCTGTCATTGTTTTATAATCAAGGGTGGAAGGAAATTTATCGTATGCTCCTAGATAAAAAACTCTGCCTGAAGGAGTATTTACACGTACTGATGCAATAACAGCTGGATTATCACCCTGGCCTTCATCGGTTTTGTTATCATCTGAACTGCATGATGTTAAAGCGAATACCGAACACATTATTACCGCAACGGTATACTTTGTAAAAAATCGATTTGTTTTCATACTTATTGGTTGTATAATTAATTAAAATTGAGTTACTAATTTGATGTTAAATGATCTTCCCGGTTTTTGTACACCAAAAAAATCATAATTTTTTTCATTGGTTAAGTTTTGAATCTCTGCAGTTATGGCATATTTAGTACCATTAAGGCTGTTATGATAAGTCGTACCCAAATCAAAAGTCTGCTGACTCGGAATGATAAATGGATTTACAGAAGCGCTTTCCCAGCTTCTAAAAAATTCATACACGTATCTGGCATCAAGAAAAAATGATAATTTATCTGATTTGCCTATTATGTTGTGAAAAGAATAATTAGCACCTCCGTTTGCAAAAAAGTAGGGTTGATTAGGCACTCTATCTCCTTTGTAAGCGGCAAATATTCCTTCGTTTGAATCATTGTAAAAGTGTTGGTATGTACTATTGGCGTGAAATGAAAGTTTATCATTTTTAGAAGTCCAGCTTCCTGAAACTTCAATTCCCTTAGATGTTGCTGCAAATACATTCTGAAAAGTATTGTTACGGTCTAAGCTGGGCACAAATAAGATTTGATTGTCTATCTTTCTCAAAAAGAGATTAGTCTGAACCTGCCAGTTGCTTGCTTCATAATTAGCTTTAGATTTGAAAAAAAGCTCAAAATTGACATTATGACTGCGCTCCGGTTTTAAGTTCATATTACCTTGTATAAATTGCCCATCTCCAAACAATTCATCTGTTTGAGGCAGACGAGTGGCATATTCATACGTTAATCTGGTAGAAAATTGTTCATTGAATTTAAAACGAACCCCATTTCCAAAACCAAAATAGTTCACACTTCTGTTTTCTTTGATTATGGAGTTGTTAGACGGTATTTTCTCTTCAGAATTTACTTTTTGCAGGTAATTTTTAATAAACAATAGATTCTCTAATTTTTCATGAAATGCATTTATTTTAAAGTCAGCACCATTAACCCATGTAAGCAATTCTCTTACGGCAGTGGCAGGGTCATAGCCCGTAATAAATCTGTCGTCTCCGGTTTGTTTAGAATAGGTGGGAGCAGAGGTAAAACTTAAGGCATATTGGTTATTGATTTTCCATGAAGCTTTTAGACGTGAAAAAGCATCATTATTCCAGGTATAAGTATCACTTGGTCCAGTAGATTCTGAAATCTCTCCGCTGACATTTCCTGCAGAGCCTTCAATGCGTTCACCGTACCAATTGTAGACATAGTCGGATACATCTGTAAACTGTCGTTCTCTATAATTATATCCTGAGATAAAATCTAACGCAAAATTTTCACCAAAGTCATTGCGATAGGTAAGGACGGTTCCAGCCGATTTTCGATAAGTCATTACCTCTCCGTAAGGAACTCCAACCATTAATTGATTGTGCTGGATTTCTTTTGTATAATCCGTGTAAAATCCTTCTATGCTCAATTGCTTTGCCCAGCTTCTGTCTTTGATACCCGTTATTAATTGTACTCCAAAGCCATCGTATGCATCATGAAATCTTGGTACAGTTACCTTTTTTATCTTACCGGCATCATCAGGAACGTCAACATCTACTTTATAATTGTTTTTAGAGGTATCGTAAAAACCGCTTCCCTTTATAAAAAATCCAGTCTTTTCATTGTAATTATTAAGGATTAAAGAGGTTCGGTAGGTTCCAAAAGAACCTGCCTGAGCTGAAAAAGAACCACTAAAACCAGATTTTATTTTTGGGGTGATTAAATTGACAGCACCCCCAAGAGCATCTGCTCCAAATTCAATTGGAACTACTCCCTTATACACTTCTACACGATCAATTAAATTAACAGGAACTGTCGAAATCCCGAAAGTATAACCATGATATTCCAATGGAATGCCGTCTAAGAAGAAACGGATTTGATTGCCTGTTAATCCATTCATCGAAAAGTTTGTTCTGGATCCTAAACCTCCGGTACGTCTAACATTTATGCCCTGTGTTTGTGAAAGTACTTCGCCTAAATCTGTAGTTTTAAACTTCGCTTCCCGCATTTCTATTACAGAAACGGCTTGTGCCGTTTCTTCTTTTTTTCTCTTTTCAGATATACTCTTTACTACGACATCATTTAATTTCTCTGCATCGTTCGATGTTTGAGCTGTTTTTTCTAAAATAATGTCAACGGAAATATTTTGAGAATTTTCTAAAATAATGGAATGCTTTTTTGAAATATATCCATCTGAATTTACTTCGATTATGTATTGGCCATTTGCCAGATTTTCTATCAGATAAAATCCACTAGCATTTGTTTTTACACTAATTGCTGTACTTAAAAGCTGAATACTAACTCCTGCCAAAGGACTTCCAGATTCATTACTTATTTTACCTGATAAGGTGTTTTGCGCTATTAAAAATGTCGACGAAAAAATAAAGAGCAGTACTATTTTGAGTTTCATGAAATAAAGTTAGAATGTATTTGTTTTTATTTAGAATGAATAAAAAGAATTCAAAAGTATGAAATTATTTATTAATAATATACTAAGGGTATATGAAAATATTTTCCCATAAATGGTAATCTATTTTACATCTTATTTGAAAAAAAATGGCTCTTTAAATTTTGTAGTTTGTACCAAAAAGCACTATTAATGATAGTTGCTTAAGTCTTAATGTGCTCACTTTAAAATCTTAACTATTTGTGAAATAATTTAGAATGCCTACTTTTGCAAAGAATCAATCTAAATAAAAATAACGTAGTAATGTTTTTTTTGAATACCTTAAAAATGAATTTTAAACGCCCTATTTTTCTAATTATTTTAATTTTTTTAACCGTTAGTTTAAATGCACAATCACTTCGCTTAAAGGTTGAAAATGAATCGAAAAACCCTATTTCAAATGCTTCAGTTTCTTCTGGCAATAAAATTATTGGTACAACAAATAAGTCAGGTGAAGTTTCAGTTTTAAGCAGTGAAATACAAAACAATACTGTTTCAATTACAGCTTCGGAATATGAGCCATTTGTGCATGTTTTTTCAAACCTGCAAGAAAAAAATATAGTTTCAATTGTTTTAATCAGCGAAAATAAATTGCAGGAAGTTGTAATTACGGCCGGTAGAAAGCAAGAAAATATTGCTACAGTTCCTTCTTCGATAACCATAATGAGCCAAAAAGAAATACAAGTTCAAAGCAGTATTAATACTAATTTATCTTCTATTTTAGGGAATGTTATTCCAGGGCTTGGTACATCGACAAATAAAGCAACTAACTCTGGACAGACTTTAAGAGGACGTCAGGTTTTAGTTTTGATTGATGGAATTCCGCAGTCAACACCTTTAATGAATGGGGCTCGTGATATTCGTGTGGTCGATGCTAATGCAATTGAGCGTATTGAGGTGATTAAGGGAGCTACTTCTATTTATGGAAACGGTTCAGGAGGTGGAATTATCAATTATATTACTAAAAAAAGTCCATTGGTTGATAGTTTTCAGGGAATAACTACCGTTGGGACTACTTTTAATCCGCTGCATAGTAAAGAAACTTTTGGTTATCGTGTTTCACAGTTTTTTAACGGAAGAAAAAACAGATTTAGTTATGTTATTGGTGGAGCTTTTGATTACACGGGACTTCAAAGAGACGCCGATGGCAGACCTTTAGGACAGACAGACGGTCTTTCTAATTCTTCTCAGTCAAATGCTTTTGTGAAATTAGGATATGACATGGACGAGCATACTAGTTTTAATGTCGTATACAATTTTTACAGCAGTACTCAAAATGCTAAATATATTAGTCAGACAGGTGTCTATGGTCAGACTCCTACAATTGGTGTAAGAGGTACAGAACCTGGTAAAAATGCAGGAACTCCATTTAATCATAATTTTATGTTTACCTTTTCGAAAAACAATTTATTTAATTCAACACAATTAGATGTGTCGGCTTATTTGAATTCTTTTCAATCTATGAATCGTTATGTCGCGTCTGCAACAGCTTGGTATGGTCCGGGACAAACCATGATTAATTCTAATAAAATTGGAACGAGAATAAACTTGAATACGCCCTTTAAAATTGGTTCTGTTTCTTCTGAAATTACTTATGGTATAGATGTGTTAAATGATGTTACTTTTCAGGATCTGGTTGATGGACGTGTTTACATTCCTAAAATGGATATGTTGAATATTGCTCCTTATGCACAATTGAAAGTAGATGTTTTAGAAAACTTAATTTTCAAAGGAGGGTTGCGTTATGAAAATGCAACAGTTAGAGTTAAAGATTATAATACAATTGCTTCGGGACCAGGAAACCAAGGAAGTATTTTTGTAGAAGGAGGTAAAATTCCGTATAACGCTACGATGTTCAATGCAGGTCTTCGCTTTAACAAATATGAAATTTTTAATCCGTTTGTGAGTTTTTCTCAGGCGTTTGCTATAAATGAACTAGGAAGAATTTTGAGAAGTGCAGAAGAAAGTACTATAGCGAGTTTAGCAACTGACCCAATTATTACGAACAATTATGAAGCTGGTTTTTCCAGTAAGTTTTACAATTTTAATGTAACCGCAGCTTATTATATCAGTACATCAAAATTAGGAGCTAATTTGATTGAAGTTGACGGCCGTTTGGTTGCACAGCGTGAACCTGAAAAAATTAAAGGATATGAGATAACATTAGATTACAGAGTTTCTAATAAATTGAATCTAGGCGGAAGCTATTCGTATGTTGATGGAAAAGCTGAATTTGATGATGGAAGTACTGTTTACTTAAATGGATCACGTATTGCTCCTCCTAAAGCAACGGGTTATATTAATTACAAACCTACATCTGACTGGTTTTTGCAATTATCTTGGGTTAATACTGGTTGTCGTAATCGTTTTGAACCTAATACGAATGGAAGATATAATAATAGTGAAGGACCAATTTCGACAGTGAACCTGATTAATTTTGCAGGAAGTTATGCCTTTAATAAAAACTGGTCACTAAACTTAGGAGTTGAGAATTTATTAAACAACAGCTATTATTCAACTTTAAGCCAGTATCGTGCTGTAAATGCAGATTATGTTATGGGCAGCGGTATGACAACTAGTTTAAATCTGCGTTATAAATTTTAAAAAATAAATCATTTTTTGCATGCTTTGGTTATATTTGAAAACTACTTAGGAACAATATAGTAAATGAATAAAACACTTAAAAAAAATATTGGCTTATTGCACCTTTGGCTCGGACTTGCTTCCGGGTTAATTGTTTTTATAGTTGCCCTTACAGGAAGTATATTAGTATTTGAAGAGGAACTGGATGAGTTCTTTAATCCTGAATTTTATAAAGTAGCTAATATTGGTAAGGAAAAGCTTCCAATAGATGGTATTATTTCTGAAGTACAAAAAGAATTTCATCTTAAAAAAATTGATCGTATTCACTCTTTTGCTGATCCAGAAAGAAGCTTAATAATTACAGGAACTGATTCAGACAAGAAAAAAATGATTTTTTCTGTTGATACTTATAGTGGTAAAGTTTTAGGATCGGTACCTGCTAAAAAACGTTTCTTTTCGGTTGTACTTGATTTACACCGTCATTTGGTTTTGGGTGATTTTGGACAAGCCGTTACAGGAATTAGCTGTCTCATCTTTGTGTTTATGCTTTTGTCTGGACTTGTTTTATGGTGGCCAAATAAAATTAAAAACCTCAAGCAAAGATTAACGGTAAAATGGGGAGCTTCATTTAAAAGAGTGAACTGGGATTTTCATTCAACTTTTGGTTTTTATACTTTTTTAGTACTGCTGATTATCTCATTAACAGGTTTAACATGGTCATATAAGTGGTTTGAGAGTGGTATTTATTTATTAGCTGATGGAACAACTAAGAAACCTTCTGCTAAAGTTGAAAACCCAACTAAAACAGATCCGGAAGGAAATAAGTCGTTTTTCTATCAAAATATATTTTCAAAAACAGATAGTATTTACAGTTATAATGGAGATACACAGATCAGAATGCCATCTGATACTATAAATAGTATTATGGTTATTAAAATGAATCTTGAAAAAGAAATACCCAACATTGCTAGTCTTGCTTACTTTGATAAATATACAGGCAAAATTGTAGAAACGAGACCCTATGAATCATTTAGTAATGGTGATAAAGTAAGACGTTTGATATACCCAATCCATACAGGAAGCATTTATGGATATCCAACAAAAATAGTAGCGTTTTTGGTTTGTCTTTTTGCAGTTACACTTCCAATTACGGGGCTTTTAATATGGCTTGGAAGGAAAAAGAAGAAAAAGATAATTAGAAATTAAATTATTTATATTATGAGCGGGATTTAAACCTTAAGTTTGAAACCCGTGCATTTCCAGCGTCTCTTCTTTTTAACATTTATATTTTACATTAAAGAGAAGTGCGTTCAATATAACGAAATGGGTTTTTTGAAATTTCTTTTTTTCTGTTAAGAATTAGTTCTCCTGCTTTTTGTCCCATTGCTTTAAAATCGGTGCTCATAACGGTAATATCCAAAAGCGCTTTCAGCGGTGTTTCATTGTAGGAAATGACTCCTACGTCTTTTCCTACTTTAAGTTTTTTTTCTTTAATCTGCTGAATCAGACTAACCAGATCATTGTCTTCAATAGTAATATAAACCTCTTTATTTTTAAATTCTAATCCCTCATATATTCTGTCTGCGATTTCAAATTCAAAATTATAAGTATTACAGAATTCGACAAAACCCTCAACTAAAGATGCGGGAGATGGAAAAGCAGCTTTTTCAGGATGAACAAAAATTATTTTTTTATATTTTTTTAATTTTTTAATTCCTTCTTTCAAAGCATTAAATATATCCGATTTAAAATCCTGATAAACAGCTGTAAAATCTCCGGTGATCTCTTCACAGGAATTGTCTAATATCACCAATTTTTCTTTCGGGATACCTTCAATGAAATTGATCACATTTGGAGTATAATTCACATGACTCTCTTCTGCATTTCGAAAATGGGGCATAATGACAAAATAGTTGTAATTGTGAATGTTTTTTTTCAGGACTTCAATAAATAGCTGTTCGTCATTATAATAAAGATGCATATCAACATGAACATCGTTTCCCATTGTGGTGACAAATGAATCGTAAACTTCCATCTTGTAAGAGCAGGGTTTGTTGATTAAAAAAAGGATGCTCTTAGATTTTTCATCATCAATACAAACAAAATTGCCAACACCCATTACAGAAAAAGCCAGATTTCGGTCTCTCAGCTCTTTATAGGCTTTCTCAGCGGTATCACGAGAGATAGACTTTGCTTTGCTAAGTTCATTAATAGACAGAAGTCGCTGTCCTTTTTCCATCTTTCCGGATAAAATTTCCTCTGCTAGATTGTTGGCAACCTGAATATATTTAGGAATACTGGAATTAGAATCTATTTTTATTTCTGAATGCTCTGTCTTTGATGTCATCGCTTTTATGGTATTTAGTTTATGAGGTGAAGAATCTGTTAATTGCTGCCTGATTCCTTTTTTAAAATGTTTAATTCTGCCGAAGAAATTCTTATCACGGTACCGTGACGTGCTCCAACTGGAAAACTAATTTGCTCCGAA
This sequence comes from Flavobacterium notoginsengisoli, assembly GCF_042686225.1. Taxonomy (NCBI): domain Bacteria; kingdom Pseudomonadati; phylum Bacteroidota; class Flavobacteriia; order Flavobacteriales; family Flavobacteriaceae; genus Flavobacterium; species Flavobacterium notoginsengisoli. Next base: position 251,688 of record NZ_JBHUOT010000010.1, on the reverse strand, counting down.
ATATCTTCCCAGCCTTTTGCCGTTTCTTTAACCGCGCCGTATTTCTTTTCTGTATATTTATCAAAATAGACTATCCAGCTGTTATCAATTTTTACCGCAGTTGGTCCTTCTGCCCAGTACTTTCCCGTTATGGGTTCGCTAGCTTTACTGTAAGATCCCGTCAAATTTTTACTGTGAGCAACTTTAAGATTCTTCTGTACCGGATTTCGGGTTTCATCTTTTAGATACATTACATATTGTTTGTCTTGTTTGACAATTGAAGCATCAATTACATTAAAACCGGGATCGTAAAGTAGTTTGGTTTTGCTGAATTTTTTAAAATCTCTGGTTGTGGTATAATAAATTCGGTGATTATATCCCTTTTCTTCTTCCGATTTTGTCTCAGGGAATTTCCCATCAATAGTCGAAGCCCAGTAAATCATATATTCTTTGTTTTTTTCGTCATAAGTAATTTCCGGAGCCCAAGTGTTACGGGCTTTTTCTTCATGCATCATGACGGGAATAAAATCCTGTTTCGACCAATGAATTAAATCTTTGGAAGAAGCGTATCCAATACCTTTATCCGTCCAGCTTACCGTCCAGACCATGTGGTATAATCCGTCTCCGCCTTTAATTACGCAAGGATCACGCATGAGTTTATCTTTTCCTACTTCAGGAGTCAAGAAGGAAGTATCATTTTTAAGACTATTCCATTTATAACCGTCTTCGCTGTATGCCAGATGCAGTCCGTCTTCGCCGTTTCCTTTAAAATAAGTAAATACATAAGCATCGGACTTAAGAGTGAAATTATTTGCTGCAAGCCATTTTTCGCAGGTTTTTGGCCAGAAGGAGTTGGTTCCTTTTACACCTAAACCAAAACCGTGTCCACCGTTTTCATACAAATGCATTTCGACTGTAACTTTTTCCTTTTTTAAAGCCAAATAATAATTGATGCTGTTTTCTACAGGAACAGCCTTGTCATCTGTTGCATGCACCAAAAAAGCTTTTGGGGTTGTAGCATTTACCTGTTTTTCATTAGAATAGAAGTCAACTAGCGCAGGATCAGGATTTTTTCCAAGTAAATTATCTTTTGAACCCTGATGCGTAACACCTTCCTGAGTTGAAATAACGGGATAGATTAAAATAGAGAAATTGGGCTTTGCACTGGTTGTATCTGAAGGAATATATACTTTGTCGTTATAATGAGTACTTAAAGTTGAAGCTAGATGTCCTCCGGCAGAAAATCCCATGATACCGATTTTGTTCGGATCAATTTTCCATTTCACAGCATTGCGTCTCACCATACGCAGTGCTTCCTGTGCATCCTGCAATGGACCGACAGTTTTGTTTTTCATTATCAAATCACTAGGCAGACGGTATTTTAATACAAAAGCGTGAATGCCGATACTGTTAAGCCATTCCGCAACTTTAAAACCTTCCTTATTAATGGCAAGCATTCCGTAAGCTCCTCCAGGGCATATGATAACGGCACTTCCATTTGATTTTTCGGGGTCGGCAAAATAAGGCGTTAAAGTTGGTATAGTTACTTTTCTGACCCCTTCTGCAATTCCGTCTTTATTGTAATCTATTTTTTCTACGTATTCTTTTGACTGAATTTCATCGGGAATTTTATCCCATAATGGTATTTCCTTCTTTTGTGCCGAAGCAGCAAAACTTATCAATAAAGAAGCTAAAAATGTGGTTGCTTTTAGTTTTTGGATGTTAATCGATTTTTTCATAAAATTCTATTTCTACAATGCGTAACTGTCCCGACGCATCAACGGACGTTTTATCTTTAAATAAATCAAGTTCTTTTGTAGGATCTACTTCCGTAATTTTCGAAAAATTATCTTTTTCGGTGTTAATGCCAATCAATTCAATTGTGATTTTTTCAGCTAAGATAGGTTTTAACGGAATTGTGATATACCCTAGACTCTGAGTTGTATTTCCTTTAAAAACTTCCTGTCCATCTGCCAAAATCCTGATTGGGTAAATTTTGGATCTCCAGCCTGTAAGTTTTACTACTATTTCGTTTACAATAGAGGCTTTCGCCAAAGTATACGTTATAGTTCCAGTATTGATGTTCCCATCGTTTCTCCATTCTGTCAACTCGTTATCATCATAACTTTTGTAAGTGTCGTTATTGTTTGACGGAGAAACAGCATTTAAGATATAAACGGGTTTTCTTTTTAGCGTATAAGAGGATGTTTTGGGAGTTGGCCCACGTTCTAAGTAAGAAGGAAGATCTGTTCCTGGAAGCTGTTTTGAAAGTCCGTTTGAAGATTCTATTGGCTTGCTTTCAAAAATCAATTCAGCAGGCTGTAATCCTTTAGAAACGGCTTTAATCTTAATTTTGCCTGATTGTATCATCGATTGAATCATAACTCTATTAATGCCATTTTCAACTGGAATTTCTTTAGAAAGAATATAATTTTTAGGGCCAAGCGCAATCCCTCCAAGCCATTCTGCAGGGCCTTCCAAAGTAAAAGAAATCATATTGTTGCTGATTGAACAGCGATTACCTTCTTTATCAACTGTTTCAACATCAATCAATGCTGTGTCAGCACCGTCGGCAGTTAAGCCATTGGGATTTGTGTTTAATTTTAATCTAATGGCATAAGGCTCGTCAGAAGTGCTTTTAGAATCCTCGCTCAGAGTTGTTCCGTTTTCATCATAACCAATCGCTTTTAGAGCTCCCGATTTCCATTTTATATTTTCAAAAGTAAATAGGAATTCACTGCTTCTATTTCCAAAACCCAGTGAAGAACCATTTAAAAATAGCTCAACTTTTGATGCGGTTGAAACTACATAAATATTTTTGGTAACGGAATCAGAATAATTCCAATGTCCCATAATATGGGTGCGGTGTTTTTCGATATCCACCCAACCGTCCCACATTACTTGATGTGCCCAAAAACCGTCTTTAGGAATACGCATGGCATCGACTTCGCCGCTGGTTCTGTAATTTACTTCACCGCGATGATGTGTATTGGAATCCGAAAAAATGATATTGACACCGCCTGAACTGACTCTTTTTCCAGTTCCCGGTCTTTCTCGGTAATAATCGTACCATCGGACAATATTTTCAATGGCATGTTTGTCCTGATTATGATTGTAAGCTTCAGCAGGATTACCGCGGTATAAGGGGCCATCGCCTTCTTTATGATAGGGAGGAGAAAACTCATCCCAATATTTGCGTAGTCCTTCATCTCTAGAATATTCGGTTGCCCAAAGCGGTTTTCCAGCGCTTTTGTTAATGTAAAGCATTTCACCTCCATATTCCGCTTCACGGCTATCAAGCATTTCACGAGAACCAATAGCACGTCCTCCAAAAGGATCATAGGTATAGCGAAGGCTTTTCATTTCATGCATATGCGCTTCGCTGATGGATTCATTACCGCTTTCATAAAAAATGATACTCGGATTATTTCTGTTGTAAATAATAGCATCCCGCATCAGGTTTACTCTTTGTTTCCAAGTATCACCTTGGGCGTCTTTTTCTGTATCTCCTGCCGGCATTGCCTGCAAGAGCCCAACTCTGTCACAGGATTCGATGTCTTGTTTCCAAGGTGTTACATGCATCCAGCGAACCAGATTTCCGTTTCCTTCCACAATCATTTTATTACTGAAATCACTGAGCCATGCCGGAACCGACATACCAATGGCAGGCCATTCATTGCTGGTTCTTTGCGCATAACCTTTTAACTGCAATACACGATCGTTTAGCCAAAATTGACCGTCTTTAAAATCAGTTTTTCTGAGACCTGTTCTGGTCACTACTTCATCAGCCGTTTTCCCGTCAATTTTTAAAATTGTTTTTACATTATATAAATAGCCATATCCCCAGCTCCAGAAATTTAGTTTTTTAACTAATTGATGCGCTTTGATAATTTTGGTTTCATTAGGATTAATAAGGATTTTGTCTCCTGAAAATAACGCTTTTTGATGTCCTTCTAAATCTTCTATTACAACTTCAAATGTTGCCATTTTAGGAGTGTCGAATTCATTCTTGATTTGAGATTCAACGTTGATGACGGCACTTTCGGCTTGTATATTTATTTGAGAAGGATAAATATAGACTCCAGTCGTTTTTAGATTAGAATAAAGCGGTAATGTCTGATATAGTTTTCCAGTAATATGAAGAAATACATTTTTAGGAATTCCGCCGTAGTTTGCATTAAAATTAATGTTATTCCATTGGTAAGATGCTCCGGTGGCTTGTTCCTTGTATTTCCAGTCGTTATCAATTCGGAGTGCGATACAATTTTCCTGCGGATAAGGTTTAAGCAGGTTTGAAATATCAAAACCAAAAGCCATTACGCCATTTTCATGAAGCCCGATTTTTTGTCCGTTTACATAAATAACGCCTGCCTGACGAATTCCTTCAAATTCTATAAAAACTTTATTGTTTTTAATGCCTTTTAGTAGTTTGAATTTTTTACGATACCAGACAATTCCTGTGGTAAGATGTTCGATATCTTTTTCAAAAGCCTCTTCTTGATTGTAGGCATGAGGAAGCGTGACATTTTTCCACGAATTATCATTAGAATCACCTGCTTTCAGTTTCCAATCCGAATTGAAATTGTATTTTTCTCTCTTAAATTCCTGAGAAAATAAAGCGGTATTAAATAGAATTAACGCAGTATATAAGAGAGTCTTTTTCATCACTTCATTTTATAAATTTCTGAACCAGCCAGTAAAAAACATCCCAATCCGTAATCTTCGAAATCAGGAATTTTGTCATAAGATAATGGCTGTCCGTCTTTAGGCTCTTTTCCAGTTGACTGTAAAAATCCTAAAAATCCGTTTTCGTGAAGACTTTCTTTTGTAAGGGCATTCCAGGCTTTTTCAATTACAGGAAGGTATGTTTCTTTTTTCAAAATGCCGTTGTTTACTCCGTAAGCCATTCCATAAACAAATAATGCAGTTCCAGAAGCTTCTTTTTCTCCAAAATTAGTTGGATCGTGCAAACTTACATTCCAGAAACCGTCAGTTCTTTGAATAGGAACAAGTGCAGCAGCCATTGCTTTTAAATCTTTTACATATTGCTCTCTGTGTGGCGCGTTTTGAGGAATAATGGTCAATACTTTTGCTAAAGCAGCAATTACCCAGCCATTGCCACGACTCCAGTAGCAATCTTCTCCGTTTGGTTCTTTGTACGGAGGGTCAAAATCGGCATCACGCCACCATAAACCGTCTTTTGGATTAAAAAGTCCGTGGTCGCCGTGTTTGTTTCTCGAATACATATACATTTGATACATTTTTTCGAAATAACGATTGTCTTTTTCTAAAACCCCCATTTTCGCAAACACAGGCATTCCCATCTGGATAGCATCAATCCACGACCAGTCATCAAGCTGAGGCGTGTTTAAAAGCATGTTCAAATTGGCTTTTGTATTTTTTAATTTTTTAGGATCTGGATTTAAATTATACAAATCGATATAGGTTTGGGCTGCGCAGTAATTATCAGCATTTCGCGTAGTATTTCCACCGTTGAATCCCCATTTGTGGAACTCAGACCACGACATAGCATAATCATAATAAGCATCTTTCGGAAAAATTTCATGCAGTGCCATTAATCCTTCATAATAAACCCCTCTTGTCCAAATATTGCTAGGACGTTCTTTATTGGTAATAATTGTTTTTCCAGTCTCCGGCCATTTCTGCATAAAATAATCATTGGCCAAAATCATTTGTTTGAGCACTAATTTTTTATCAAACTGCTGCGCGGTGGCGGTATAGAAAGCTCCAATAGCGAAGATTAAAAGTAATTTTCTCATTTTAGATAGTATTATTTAATAGTTAGTTTAGATGTTAAAGGAGTAATGGTTACGGGGCCTAATAATCCAGAAGGCATTGGGCTCCATTTTGTTGCGTCAAATTTTTTATAATCTTTATCGACCATATTGATTTCATAAAAAATCTTCCATTCTTCTCCTTTTAATTCTTTATCACGAATTCTGTTGGCAGAAAGATTCGTTACCTGAACCTTAAGAATGTTTTTGCCTGATTTTAATTTTCCAACATTCAATTGATATGGAACAGACCATGCTGTTCCAACATATTGATCATTCAGCCATACTTTTGCGCTTTCGCGGACATCGCCCAGATTTAGATTCCAGGATTCTGTTTTCGTATTCGGATTGTCAAATTCCAGAGTATAGGTTGCAGAGCCTGAAAAGGCTTCGGCTTCAGGACTTAATTTTGTCCATGATTCCAAATTTGAAATTGTGGCTGGGCTTGGCAGTTTAGGGCCTCCTTTATCAAAAGTAATTTTCCATTTTCCATTTAGAGGAACAGCTTCGGCAGTCGGTTCAAAATAACTCCATTTTTTTTGTGACGCCGTGTTTTCTGTTTTTAGAAAATAAGATTTGCCCGGTTCTATTCTGATTTTGACAAATGTTTTATCCCCTGATTTTTTTACGATGGCATTGCCAAATTCCCTGTTCAGCGGATCAAGAATAATAACTTCTTTATTGCTGATCTGCAATGGAATAAAATCATCAATTGTTTTTGTGGTATGATTGACCAAATAGTATATTTTTTCTCCGTCGATTGTTCTTCGGATATATTTTAAACCTGTATTTACAAGTGTTTCTGGGTAAATCTGTACACTTTCTAATGCTGTAAAAATATCAGAGACAGGTTTTACCTCTTTGTTTTCAGCTAAAAGTGAATGTAGTTTTTCTTCCTGTTTTTTATAATCATTAAAGCCAGGAACAGATTCCGGCAGATTTTCAAAAATAATAGCAGCACCCGCTTTTTTCAATTCGATTAATTTTTGAAGTGTTGTTAAAGGCATTTTCTTGCAAGAAGGAATAATTAAAGATTTAAAAGTTCCTCCGGGCAGGACTATTTTTCCATCAATCACTTTGGCATCAGCTATGAAATTATCTGAAATAAAATCAACACCATATCCTTTTTTCATCAGTTTGTTGGTCATATCATAAAATGAGGTTCCATGCAGCCATTCGGAAAGAGAATGTATTTTAAATTCAAAAAACAAAGTACCTTTTTTGTATTCGTTCCAAGTATCAAAAATTGGAAAATACAGTAAAATTTCATTGTCTGATTTTCCCTCTTGCAGCAATGATTGACAATTGGCGATATAGGAGAATAGGGCAGGACCATCTTCCCAAATGCTGTTATTGGCATTAAAGTTTACAGAAGCATAAAACTGCCAGCCCGGCCAAGTGGCTCTGTCTGGCGAATAAGTAGAACCGTGCAGAAAAATATGATTGATTCCGTTCAGCATTAAATCTTCTGCTTCTGGTTTGCATTGTGACAATGCCGCTTTAAAATGTTCGCGAAGCCAAGTAAATGTTTCAGAAGAAACGAGATTTTTTCCTGAGATATGAGCAGCCGATGAAGAAAATTTCAGCATTACAGGATCAGCATCTCCAGGACGAATATCTTCTTTTTCACGTCTAAAGCCTGGAATATCAAAAGGCATGGAACCAAAGGTTTCACATTCCGGAATATCAGCAGAAGCATACAAATCAATTAAATTCCCAGGAGACCCATGTGCCTGAAGTTTGGTTTTAAAGTTTTTAGAATTGGCCCATTTAGTCCAGGGTTTGTCAAATTTATTCAGTAATAAATCACCAATAGTCTGACGGTAATCGCTTCGAATTCTGTTGCTTATTTCATCGTCGGTTTCATTTAGAAGCAAAGGAAGTTGTTTTTTAAGATCGTAGCCTCTGAGTTTTAAGAATTCATCAAAAAAAGCAGGAGTAAAATCGGTGCCATACACTTCATAACTGTCATTAAATATAGCTCTGATTTTGCCTTCTCGGCCTTTGAAAGCATTGTTAAACGGAACAGTGTAAGCATTTAAAGCTTCTTCAGAATAGTGGTCTAATGTAAAACCAGCTCCGCCCGGTGCAGCTCTTTTTACTTGCTGTCCTGTTTTGCCTGTAAAAACAGCATATAAAGTGTAATCTGTTTTTTTTGCAGTCCATTTTAGCTTATTAGGTTCAGGATTTGGTAATAAAACTGAACTTCCATCAAAACCTTTGTCTTTTGATTTCGATTTACTTCCCGCAAGCTGATCTGTGAGATTGATATAAGATCCGTCACTTCCATAAGCTACAACGTACAAAAGTGAAGCGGGATTTTTTTCTTTGCTGTTTTCTAGTTTGATAATCCTGTCGATTGTCTCATTTTTTTTAAGAGGATATTTTTCGACAATCAGTTTGGTAGCGGCATATTCAGGTGTAACGTGAGATCCGCCGTATGGCCATCCTGTACCCAATACCATATCGACCTGCATATGAAGACTGTCTGAAACGTGAATAGTATAATCAAGCATTTCCAGCCATTTTGGAGAAAGATAATCGATGAAGTTTTTTTCTTCGCCTTTAACCCCATAAATTGGAGTAATTTCTACACCCCCAATTCCTGCTTTATGAAAATCGAGTAAGCTTCTCTTTAAGTTAGGTTTGTCCACCGCACTTCCCATCCACCACCATCTGGTCCATGGCTGGTTTATGTTTGAAGATTGAGGCCAGGGAGATTTTTCATTTTTCTGACTAAAAGAAATTAGAGTTATAAAGAAGAAAAATGCGATATATGATTTTGGTATTCTCATTTTTTTAGTGGTTGGTCAGTTATAGTTGGTAAGGTGTTTATATTTAGTTGTTTAAATGATTTCTTTCTGTCTTAACTAGATATAATTATAAAGTAAAAATATTTTTTGTGAGTCAGAATGCTATCCTGTAGCGTCCTGTTTTTTATGAATTTAATAAATGTATTATCTACAATTATTGTTATTTGTTTTTGAATAATATTCTTTTTTTGAATGGTTAAATAAGTAATACTTTAATTTTTTTTAAAATAAATTTTGAATGTGAAAATTGGGGTTTTTAAAAGATTTGCGTGCTTGAAAATCAGTAAGTTGACACTATTTATCTTGTTAAAAAAAGTAAAATAAAAATGCGCTAGAAATATAATATATTGATTTATAACAGGATACTACAGGATACCACGGATGTTGCTTCTAAATACATTTGGATTACTAGCTAACTATTAATTAACCAAATTAAACCTTTATGAAGAACAATCTTAATCTTTTGCTGATTATGATCTTATTTTTGCTTGCCAACTCATCAGGCTATGCGCAAGAAAAAACGGTTACAGGAACCGTTACAGACCCAGCCAAATTATCAATACCGGGTGTTAATGTAATTGTAAAGGGGACCAGCAGGTCGGCCAGTACAGATTTTGACGGTAAATACTCTATTTCGGCAGCACCCGGAGAAACATTGATTTTTTCGTTTGTGGGATTTGTTAAACAGGAAGTAAAACTTGGAGCCAACGCGAGTTACAATGTATCGCTTGAAGCTGAGAGTGCGAACCTAAATGAAGTTGTAGTAATTGGTTATGGGACTCAAAAGAAGAAACTAACCTCTGGAGCAATTTCAGGAATTAAAACAGAAACTTTTACAGAACGTCCAATCTCACGAATTGACCAAGGATTAATTGGTCAGGTAGCGGGGGTTCGTGTAAAGCAAACGACTGGTCTCCCAGGACAGCCTTTTAGTATAGAAATCAGAGGGGCTGGTTCTATTACAGCAGGAAACGAGCCTTTGTATGTTATTGATGGATTCCCAATTTACACTGAAGGGTCAAACAGTAACGGAGGCTTTTCTAACGGAAGTCCCCTTGACAATATGAATCCAAATGATGTGGCTTCGATTGAAGTTTTAAAAGATGCTTCTGCAGCAGCAATTTATGGTTCTAGAGCTTCAAATGGAGTAGTGATTATTACTACAAAGAAAGGTAAAAGGGGAAAGCCAAAATTTACTTTCAATACATACGGAGGAGTTAATAAAGAAGCTAACAGAGTGGATATGCTCTCTGCAGAAGGATGGATTAAGCGTGCAAAAACGATGATCGATTCGCAATGGGTTGGTTCTGGAATTGCCGGAGCATCTGCAAGTCAGACTACAGCACAAAGAATAGCAGCTTACAATGCGGTAAATCCTGCAACTCCGCTTACAACATCCAATTCAAGATATTTTACTTATTTATATGATGACAGATGGGACATGCCGGGGCATCCGGGATTGGATTATATTGACTGGCAGGATAAAGTTTTCCGTACGGGAGAATTCAGTAATTACCAATTAACGGCTTCTGGAGCTACAGATGCTGTAAATTATTATGTTTCTGCCAATTATCAAAAAAATACGGGATACATCATTGGAACTGATTATTCTCTTTTTTCTGCAAGAGCAAATGTAGATGTTAAATTGTCCGAAAACTTTAAAATGGGAATCAATTTGGCGCCTTCATATTCAATTAAAAATGATCCCGGAGTTGAAGGAAAAGATAATACTTTGTTTAAAGCTCTTACTGCAACTCCAGTTTTTGAAAGTGCTTCAAACGCCAAAGGAGAAAAATATACAACTCGTTATCCATGGGGGTCTAGTACAACAAATATGCTGAACGCTTTAGCGAGAACAGGGAGAAATTCTATGTACAGAAATCTAATTTCAGGATATGCCAGTTATCAGTTTGCTAAAAGTTTTACTTTAAAAAGCACTATTAATTTTGATAACTCAGACAATGTAAATGAAAGTTACACGCCAAATGATGTTATTGCAAGTATCAGAGGAGCATATAATACATACAGAAGACAAAATATCGTAAATGAAAATACGCTTACTTATGATAGAACTTTTGGAAAACACAGTTTTAATGTGCTTTTAGGAGAGTCTTTCAATTCGTATGAAATTACAAAATCTACAATGTCATCAGGAGCGCTTTATAACAGTTCAAGTATAGAAACACTTCCTGCGGGATCTATTGGTTCTACTACTGCTGAGAAAAACACATTACTTTCTTATTTTTCACGTCTTCAGTATAATTTCAAAGAAAAATACATTTTTGCAGCTAGTATCAGACGTGATGGATCTTCAAAATTTGGTACAGATAGAAGATGGGGAACTTTTTCTTCTCTTTCATTAGGATGGAGAGTTAAACAAGAAGCTTTTCTTGAGAATGTTGACTGGTTGACCGAATTTAAACTAAGAGCAAGTACTGGTATAAATGGAAGTAATAATATTGGAAGTTATGCGCAATATGCAACTCTAGGTACTTACAACTACACAATTGGAGGTGCAGTTGCAATTGGTCAGGGAGCAGCTTCTATACCAAACCCTTCATTGCATTGGGAAGAATCAAAAAGTATTGATTTTGGTTTGGATTTCGGATTTATTAAAAACAGACTTACCGGAACATTTGAGTTATACAGGAAAAATAATAGCGAATTGCTTTTAAGAGTTCCAGTTCCGGGAGATTCTGGTTTTCAAACCTATTTAACTAATATTGGAGAGGTGCAGAATCAGGGGTGGGAATTTGAGTTGAACTCTTTAAATGTTAAGACACCAAGTTTTGAATGGAGAACTTCTGCAAACATAAGTCATAATGAAAACAAAGTTTTGGCATTAGGTACTGGTCAGTCTAAAATTGAAATCAGCAATGCATATGATGGAGGTGTTCCATTTGTAAAGTTAGAAGTTGGAAAGCCAATGTATACAATTTTTGGATTGAAACAGAATGGAGTAATAACTCAGGCAGATATTGATGCAGGTGGAACTACAATCGGAGGAAATAAATTAGTACTGGGAGATCCAAGATATGTGGATCAAAACGGAGACAAAAAAATCAATTCAGAAGACCGTGTTGATTTAGGAAATCCAACTCCAAAATACACGTGGGGAATTACCAATACTTTTAAATACAAGGATTTAGATTTAAATGTTTTGGTTCAAGGGCAAAACGGAGGAACAGTTTACGGCTTAACAGGACGTGCTATTGACCGTACCGGAATGGGGTCCGTAGAAAACTCATTAAACGTTGATCCAGCTGTTAGAGGAAACTGGAGAACATCTTTTGGTTATCAGGCTAACTCAGACTGGTTGTATAAGTCGGATTATGTGAGTATTAGAAGTATTTCGATTGGTTATAACTTAAGACAAGCGCTTAAAGGAATTTCAAGAATTGATAATGCCAGATTATATGTAACAGGAGAAAACTGGTTTTACTGGAATAAATACAGAGTAGGTTTTAACCCGGAAGCAGTAAATACTTCTGCAAGTTCAAATAGTGATTTCTCTGTTCCTGTTGATTATGGTGGAGCACCTTTGGCAAAATCTTTAGTAATTGGGCTTAATATTAATTTTAATTAAAAGAAAATGAAAAAATATATCATCATAGCAGCAGGTGTTTTGTTATTTGCACAGTCATCTTGTACAGATGAATTGACACAATTGCCTTTGTCACAGGGAACAATCGAAAACTTTTATGCGACTCCGGGCGATTTTGTACAAGCTAGAAACGCAACGTATTCGATAGCTTTTCATGGAACATCTGTTTATGGTTACGCAAACCGATTAATGAATTTAAGCGAAACCAGATCAGATAATTTGATGGCTACAACACAGGCATCAAGAGATTGGGAAGGAATCAACAGTTTTTATACTTCTATCAGTTCTAATACTTACGTGAAAGAAGCTTATTTAACTAATTACAATGCAATTTACAAAGCCAATCAGTTATTGGAAAAAATAGCAGAAAAAGGAGATGCGATTTTTACGAATCCTGCTGATAAAACTTCAATGGCCGCAGAAGCTCGTTTTTTGAGAGCATTTTGTTATTTTGATTTAGTAAGATGGTTTGGCCGCGTACCGTTAATAGACAAAACATTAACAGCACAAGAAGCAACAAAAATACCAAGAACAGCTGTGGTAGATGTTTATAAACTAATTATTTCCGATTTAGAATTGGCTATTGCTGATCTTCCTCCATCTTATGATACTGCAAATTTTGGGCGTGTTACTAAATATGGCGCAAAGGCATTATTAGGACTAGTTTACATGACGCGATCAAGTCCAACTTACGGTATTGATGGTTCAACATTAGGATTAAATGAATGGGATAAGGCATACAAAGAATTAAATGACATTAAGTTAAGTGGTTTGTATGCTTTCGGAGCAGACTACGATCCAATTTTTAAAACAGAAGGGAATGCTAACAAAGAAAATGTACTTGTAATTCCGTACACACAAAATATTTCAACTCCGGTGGGAGGTAATTTTATGGTGGAATTAGGTTATGAGCCTTATTTTGCTTCTTTAAACTTGTCAGCACAAGGAGCTTTAGAATCCAGACCTATTTCAAACGGTTTTATGAGCTTGTTTGCTGCAACGGATAAAAGAAAAACCTTTGGAATTGCAACAAGTTATACTGTGGCTTCCGGAACATACAAAGGCAGTTATACACTTCCGGTTTTTAAAAAATATATTGATGCAACAAGATACGGAAACGGTCGTGAGGACTGGGGAGTCGATTTTATGATTACACGTTATACAGATGTATTAATGTTAATGGCTGAATGTACGCTTCATGGCGGTGGAGGTTCACAGGCAGAAGTTGATGATATAGTAAATAAAGTAAGAACCAGAGCGGGAGTTACCGCAAATGCCTCTAATATTACATTAGATGAATTGTTCGCAGAAAGAAGAAAAGAGTTTTTTGCAGAAGGAACAAGATGGTTTGATTTAATAAGATCAGGCAAAGCTGTAACGATTATGAATGCTTGGAGAGCAGCGGAAGATACTGAGAATAAAATCAGAACTATTGATAATAATTCATTGTTATATCCAATTCCGTTGTCAGAAATGCTTGCAGTTCCTGGATTATACGATCAGAATCTTGGTTACGATTGATAAATTTTGCTCCATTTTATTTTTTGTTTTGAGGAAAATCGTCTCATTTGAGACGATTTTTTTTGTTTTGATATGGTGAAAACCGGATAATATTTCTAAAAAAATAATTTTAAATGTTATGGGAATAGGTTTTTAAATGTAGAAATCGCACTTATTTTACTTATTAATTTTATAGTGTGTAAAAAAAAATATAAAAAATTACGACAATCTTAATTATTATCTTGATTTGTTTTTTTGTAATGATTTTTTGCTCTTTTCCTTTTGAAATCAAGGCTTACATGGATTTTATTGGTTAAAAAAAACTTAATAAGTGTATTTTATACACTGTAAATTAGGCGTCTAAGTCAGGATACAACAGGATACGGTGCAAAATGCTTCTGGATAAATTTGGAATAACTGATTAACTAACCAAATTTAACTTTTTATGAAAAACAAATGGAGTCTATTTGTGGTCTTCCTTATGTGTGTACTTGTACATACTTTGGGTTACGCACAAAACAAACCGGTTAAAGGTACAATTACCGATGTATCTGGGCTGCCTGTTCCGGGAGCCAACGTAATTATTAAGGGAACAAAGCAGGGAACTAGTACTGATTTTGACGGAAAGTATTCGATAAGTGCTTCTGCGGGACAAGTTTTGGTTTTTTCTTCTACCGGTTCAAAAACAGTTGAAAAAACAGTCGGAACTAATTCAGAAATTAATGTAGTGCTTGCTGACGAAATCTCTCAACTTAATGAGATTGTTGTTGTTGGTTATGGAACTCAGAAAAAATCTGATGTAACGGGATCAGTTTCAACTATTAATGCTGAGCAATTAATGAATCGACCTGTTTCAAATGCGACTGAAGCTTTACAGGGGAAAATTGCAGGGGTTGATATTACAACAAATGAGCGCCCTGGTAGTCTTGGTACCGTACGTATTCGTGGTACCCGATCTTTGACAGCAAGTAATGATCCTTTGTATGTTGTGGATGGTGTGCCGTTAATGTCTGCCTCTGCAATTGAAACTTTAAACCCGAGAGATATCGAATCGATGGATATTCTGAAAGATGCTTCGGCAACTGCTATTTATGGATCTCGTGGTGCAAACGGAGTTATTATTGTAACTACTAAACAAGGTAAAGCCGGCAGATTTACTTTAAATTATGCGGGTACAGTAACCACTTCTCAAATTGTAGACAGATCGCCATCAATGAGTGCTTCTGATTTTATTACTTTCAGACGTTGGGCCGCGTATAACCTTGACCCGACTAAATATGCTAATCCTGCAACACCTACTTATGATAATGACAAATTAATTTTTGACAGTGCGTTAGATGGTCAGACATCCAGAGATAATGTGTTAAAAGGATGGGCAAGTGGTACATGGGATGCTTCTAAAGTAACCAATACAGACTGGACTGATTATGTAACTCAGGGAGGAGTTAGTACAGAGCATGTTATTAGTGCCAGTGGAGGTTCTGAAAAAGTAAATACATACGGTTCTGTAGGTTATTTAGATAATCAGGGTACTCAAAGAGGACAATGGTATAAACGTTATACTGCAAAACTTACTTCGAATATCACTCCTGTAGATTGGTTTAAAATGAATGCTTCTTTTAATGTTTCATGGAGCGAACAGGATTACGGTATGTCAACTTTAAGCGCAAGAAGCGGTACATCTCCGGATGCAATTTATGGTGCGGCTAAACAAATTTACAATATTGCGGTTCCTTACGCTGCAAACGGTAATTTGATTATTAATCCGGGCGGTGAATCAGGTGTTTATACTATCATGGATGAGTGGGATAAAAGTACACAGCAATCTCAGACTATGCGTATTTTGGCTAACTTTTCTGCTAGTTTAGATTTCGGCAAAATGACAAAATCATTAGAAGGACTTACTTATAAGTTGAATTTTGGACCTGATTATCGTCATTGGAGAGAAGGTGCTTATATTGATGGAACATCATCATTAAAAGTAAACTCAAATGGTAGTGCTGGTGTTAATTATGCCCGCCTTCAAAACCGTCGCGATCTTTCGTGGACTGTAGATAATATTATTAACTATGACCGTACATTTGCTGCAAAACACAAAGTTGGTTTAACTTTACTACAAACAGCATCATCCTGGAATATAGAGAATTCTTCAATGAGTGCTAATAATATTCCTAAACCATCATTTTTATGGAATGCAATGGGCTCGGTAGATGCTACAAATGCAGCCAATAATGCACGTATGAGTTCAGGCCTTACGGAACGAGGTATTAGTTCTTATATGGTTCGTACTAATTATGGTTATGATAATCGTTATTTATTAACCGTGTCAGGACGTTGGGATGGAGTTACGCAATTATCGGAAGGGCATAAATGGGATTTTTTCCCTTCAGCAGCATTAGCATGGCGCGTTAACAATGAAAAATTCTTAAAAGATGTTGCGTGGATTGAAAATCTGAAATTTCGCTTAGGTGTTGGTACTTCTGGTAATTCTTCAGTTGATCCTTATGGAACATTAGGAAATATCAGTCAAATATTCCTTCCATTTAATGGAATGAGCAATGTGATAGGTTTTACTACAAACGAACCTTATTATACTTCTACTCAAACAGGAATGCCAAATAAAAACCTGGGATGGGAAAAAACGACACAATACAATCTTGGTTTTGACTTTAGTTTCTTAAAAAACAGAATCAGCGGTACTATTGATGCTTACAAATCGGATACTAAAGATTTATTATTACAAGTTGATATTCCGCCAGTATCAGGTTATCCATACATTGTTTCCAATATTGGCCAAACCAAAAATCATGGGGTTGAGGTAACGTTAAATCTTATTCCGGTACAAACAGCAAGCGGATTTACATGGGAAACTAATTTAAACGGTGCTTGGCAAAAAGATCAAATCGTTAGTTTGGCAAATGGTGCACAAGACATGGTAAGCAACTCATGGTTCATTGGTCAGTCTATTGCGGTTCGTTATGGATATGATAATCAGGGAATGTGGCAGAATACTCCTGAAGATCTTGCTGAAATGGCTAAATGGAATGCTAATGGTTACAAATTTACACCAGGAAACGTAAGACCTAAAGATCAGAATGGTGATTATAAAATGGATGGTACTGACCGTGTAGTTGTAGGGAACAGTAATCCTAACTGGACAATGGGATGGAATAATAACTTTACTTATAAAGGGTTTGATCTTGGAATAAATCTATATGGACGTATGGGCTATACTGCTTCTTTAGGAGGTGAAGCTTTAACAGCACATGCTAATCAACGTGAAACGGATTACTGGACTCCGGATAATCCAAATGCTGAATTTCAAAAACCAATTTTAGGTCAGGCAACTTCAGGTTCAGCAGATGCTTTCTCCGGACTTCTTGGTTTTCAAAAAGCGGCATTTGTAAAAATTCGTAATATTTCTTTGGGGTATAATTTGTCTAAAGATTTTGCAAATAAAATTGGGTTGGCAAATATGAAATTATATGTTCAGGCTGTCAATCCGGGAAGTATTTACCAGTCACTAGATTGGTATGATTTTGACACTAATAGAACTTATTTCAATCGCAGTTTTGTTATGGGCGTTGAAGTTGGTTTTTAATGAATTGTGGCGAATTGAAGTATAATATTAAATGTGAAAAAATGAATAATATAAAAAATATAGGAATCGGTCTTTTATTAATGACAGGGCTGTTTTTTGCTTCGTGTTCAGAAGACTTTCTTGACGAAGAACAAACAAATGCATATTCTACAGCTTATTTTGATACACCTGAAGGGCTTCAGGCTCTAACGGTGTCACTTTATGGTAATATTCGTTGGCATTTTGGTTTTGAATGGTCTTATGGAAATACATTGTATGGTACAGATGAGTTTACCAATGCAAATGATCTTACCAACGAAATGTGGAATACCTATGATAACCGTTTTGGACCGGTAGGGGCATCAACTTCAACGGGAGCGGCGAATGGAAATGCTACGAATCCAAATGCTCTTTGGGATGAAATGTATTATGGTATTGCATCTTGTAATACGATCATAGCTAAAGCAGAAACGGTGATTTCAGATTTAAAAATCAGAAACCGTTGTTTAGCCCATGCTTATTTTTTAAGAGGATACAACTATTATAGACTTGTTGCGCAATACGGAGGTGTTGTACTGCAAACAAAACCTATTGAAGGAGTTGTTCGTAACTACGAACGCGCTACAGAGGAGAAATGTTGGGAACAGGTAATTTCTGATTTCCGTAATGCTTACAGTCTTTTTGAAGGAGAAGTTTTTACTTATGGAAAAGGGATTACATGGACAAAAGCCACTGCGGCACATTTTCTTGCAAAAGCTTTGTTGTTCCGTTCATCTGAGCGTAATGATACGTGGAATAATGCTTATAAAGATACGGATCTTAAAGAAGCAATTGATGCTTGTTCGTATGCTATTACAGCACGCGGACCACTAACACCTAATTATAGTGATTTATATGCAAACTGGACAGGAATTGACTGCCCGAATGAACAGTTAAATGAAATTTTGATGGCTGCGGGACATAATGCAGATGCGGCTACAGTTGGTCGTTTTGGAAACCGTACCTATAGCTATTTTGCCCCTCAATTTTCAAGTTTTTCAGGCGGATGGGTTAGACGTGGTGTTTGGATTGGAAGTATGGATTTTCAGCGTTGTCGTCCAACGGAATATACATACGGAATTTTTGATCACGTAAACGATGCACGTATGTGGAAAACATTTAGAACTGTTTATGGAGCAAATACTGTAGTGACTGCAAGTGCAGGTGTGAAAGTCGGAGATCCTGGTATTGTAATGATCTTGAATACTAAAAATGACAATACTTATAATAGTGCTAAATTTGGTGCTAGTGTACAAGCGCCAACTTGGACAGATGTTAATGGTCGTCTTCCGGAATGGAATACAGGAGCGAGACAAACCGCTACTTCTGGAACTTTGGCAGTTAAAAAAGGACAATTTGTACCGAACTCTTCAGTATTATACCAAAATGGAGTTTATGTAGCCCCTACATTTAAAAACCAGCCAATTTGTAACTTCTTTGCTGGTATCAATAAAACAGAATGCGGATCTCGTACTGCTGAAAGAGGTGATTCACATCGTGATGTAATTATGGCGCGTCTTGCAGAAACTTATTTGGTGCGTGCGGAATGTTATGCTCGTCTTGGTCAGTATGGAAATGCGATGCAGGATATCAATGTAGTGAGAGTCAGAGCGCAATGGAAAGCTGGAGAAAACAGATCGTATTACAATGATGGTTCTCAGGCGTTTAAAGTAAATCCTTTAAATACAGGAACTTCAGCTACAAACTTTACAGCTTCTAATTTAGATATGAATACCTATTATTTGTCTAATCCAACACTTGCTGTTACAACTGCAGCTTCAGATCTAAGATTAACTTCATTTCCTAATAATTTACCGGCTGAAGACGAGGCTGTTATGGTTAAAGTTGGAGCTTCAACAGATAAAGAACGTGCAATCAACTTTATTCTTAATGAGTCTACTCGTGAGCTTTTAGGAGAATGGCAGCGTTGGGAAACACTTTCTCGTACTGGAATGCTTATTAAACGTGCGAAAGCATTTAATGCTGAAGCAGCACCTAACATTACTGTTAATAAACACGAACTTCGTCCAATTCCTCAATCATTTATTGATGGATTGTTAAACGATGATGGCTCTAATTTATCCAGCTCACAAAAAGCAGCATGGCAGAATCCTGGATATTAGCATTTTTTATTTTTTGTTTTTGAAGAAGAAAATCGTCTCATCTGAGACGATTTTTTTTTGATTTAAATGTGATTAATAAGCAGATAATGTCATGAAAAGTTAGTCTTTGTTTTTTGAAGTTTTAGAAATGGGCTTTCGAATATTAAAATATCAATTATTTTACCTGTTAATTTATTTATTTTTAAAATTTTTTATAAAAAAATATAAGAATCTAACCTATGGTGTTTGTTTTATTTTATTTTAATGATTTTTTAATGTTTCCTTTTAAAATCAAGCCTTTTGAAGATTTTATTGGTTAAAAAAAAGTTAATAAGTGTATTTAATACACTGTTAATTAGGCTTGTAAGTCAGGATACCACAGGACACAGCGAAATTAACTTCTGAATAAATTTGGTTAACTAATTATTTAACCAAATTTAACTTTATGAAAAACAATTTGAATGTGCTGCTGCTAACAGGTATGCTTGTATTATTTCATACAATCAGTTATGCACAGAGCAAAGTAGTGAAAGGCACTGTTAAAGACGCTGCCGGATTACCGATTCCGGGAGTTAATGTACTCATTAAAGGAAGCCAGAATGGCGTAAGCACAGATCTGGATGGAAGTTACACCATTAATGCCGCTTCAGGAGATGTTCTTACTTACAGTTTTATCGGTTTTAAAAAACAGGAAATTCCTGTTGGACAGGCTGCGGTTTACAATGTTGTGCTTAAAGAAGATGACAATTCTCTCGAAGAGGTAGTCGTAGTAGGTTACGGTGTAAAAAAGAAAAAGGATCTCACAGGATCAATTGTAAGTGTGAATGCTGAAGAGATTGCATCAAGACCAGTTGTAAATGCAGTTCAGGCTATGCAGGGAAAAGCTGCGGGGGTAGATGTCTCTTCTAATGAGCGTCCGGGAACTGTCGGTAGTATTACAATTCGTGGAGCTCGTTCTATTTCTGCTTCAAATGCACCTCTTTACGTAGTAGATGGTATTCCTTTAAATTCAAGATTGGTTACAGATGCCTCAACAGGAAAAATTAGCGTTGATGCCAATTCGGGAGGTATAGATTTCTTAAATCCTACTGATATCGAAACGATTGACGTTTTAAAAGACGCCTCTGCTACTGCAATCTATGGTTCCCGAGGAGCAAACGGAGTTATTATTGTAACAACGAAAAAAGGTAAAAACGGAAAATTTACGTTGAATTACGATACTTCACTGATGACAGAAACAATTCATGAAAACGCTCCAATGATGACTGCTGCCGAATATATTGAATTTCGTCGTTGGGGAAGATATTACTCTAATCCTTCCGCTTTTCCAAAAGGAGATGCTCCAAACATTGAAAATGACAGATTGATTTTCCTGGCTTCAGCAGATCCTTCTGCATGGGCAAATGTAGAAAAAGGATGGAGGGATGCAAATGGAAATCTTACTACAACCTGGGATGGCTCTAAAGTAGCTACAACAGACTGGAGTAAATTTGTAACCCGAACAGGAAACACACAACAACATACCATTGCGGTTAGTGGTGGAACTGAAAAAATGAAAGGTTACGGTTCATTTGGATATCTGAACAATACAGGAACGCTGTTTGGACAAAGCTATGTACGCTATAGTGGTACAGCAAATGTAGATATTACGCCAACAAAATGGTTTTCAATGGGAGTAAGTCTTAACACAAGTTACGGTATAAATGAATATGGACAGTCTAATGTGGGAAGAACCGCTGTTACAAGTTCGACAGGAATTTATAATACAGCCCGAACCAATCTTCCTTATGCGGTTCCTTATGACAGTAACGGAAACAGAATTGACAACCCAGGAGGAGATTCTACTATTCGAACTCCTGTTGATGAATATAAATTGTCTCAGGATCAGCGTGTAACACTTCGTGCTTTTGGTAGTTTATATGCGCAGTTTGATTTAGGAGCAATTTCTTCTAAACTAGACGGATTAAAATACCGTATCAATTTTGGACCAGATCTTACTTCTTATCGTGACGGAGTTTATTTGGATGGTAAATCGGCTATTCGTTCAGGAACAAGTTTTGCTTCTCTTGCAAATGAAAAAACCATTTCATATACACTGGACAACTTACTGCTTTACAATAAAACTTTCGGGAAACACAATATTGGAGGAACTTTGTTAATGAGCCAGACAGAATATCATAATGAGAATAGTTCGATGTCTGCAAATGATATTAAAAACCCTGCAAACAAGTGGAATGCTTTGAATCCTGCAAATGTTACACTTGCCGGATATTCTTCCGGATTAACAGATACTGGATTATTGTCTTATATGGGAAGGGTAAGTTATGGATATACAGATAAATATTTGCTTACAGCTTCAGGTCGTTATGATGGAGCTTCCCAATTGGCATCAGATAACAGATGGGCATTTTTTCCTAGTGCATCTGCTGCATGGGTAATTAATAAAGAAAAATTCCTTGAAAATGTAAACTGGCTTAATCAATTAAAAATTAGAGTTGGTTATGGTGTTACGGGCAACGCTGCCGTTCCTGCTTATGCTACTCAGCCTCCATTAATTGGTATTGTTTATCCAACCGGATCTGGTGTAACAAACAATACTTCGTTAGGAAATGTTGATTTAGGTTGGGAAAAAACAGCACAGTTTAACTACGGTTTAGATTTTTCAATGTTTAATAGCAGAATTTCCGGAGCTCTGGATTATTTCACAAGTAAAACAACAGATTTGTTACTAAAAAGTAGTATTCCAACGACTGGCGGGGTTAAAGATACTTATCGAAATGTTGGAGAAACGGAAGGACATGGTCTTGAGCTTACTTTGAATACTATAAACGTTGCAGTTAAGGATTTTGAATGGACAACCAATATTAGTGCTTCTTATCAGCAGAACAAAATTGTGTCACTTCAAAATGGAAAATTTGACGATATCAACAACAATTTATTTATTGGAAATTCGCAAAATGTAATTTATGGTTTCGCATCAAATGGAATATGGAGGCCTGAAGATGCTGATGAAATGGCAAAATTTAATGCTGCTGCAGGGTCAAATATTTTCTCTTTTGGTAATGCAAGACCTGTAGATCAAAATGGAGATTATAAAATAGATGCTAATAATGACCGTGTTATTATTGGTTCTAAAGATCCAAAGTATATCGTAGGTATGACCAATAGTTTTACCTATAAAAATTTAGACTTTTCAATCTTTGTATATGGTCGTATGGGATATTTATACGATACTTTAGGAGAGAATGAAGGAGCTAAGGGAAGCCAAAGACAAATCAATTATTATACAGACAATAATACAAATGCTGAATACCAGAAACCAATTTATTCTGCAGGAACCGGAGATCCTTATTTTCCGGTATTAGGATATCGAAATGGTTCATTTTTAAAAATAAGAAATATTTCTCTTGGTTATCGTTTTGATAAGGAATTTGTAGAAAAATTAGGTCTTGCAAAGCTTAGATTATACTGTCAGGCTAATAATTTGGGGATGATTTTTACTAAAGTGAAATGGACTGATCTGGATACGCAAACAACTGCTTCAAACCGCGGTATGACTTTAGGACTAAATGTCGAATTTTAAAATAATTCTAAAAGACAACATTATGAAAAATTATAAAAAAAGATATATTAATATGATGCTGCTTACCGTTGTGGCTTTTAGCACTTCATGTAATAAAGATTTTCTTGATGAAGAACTGACTACTGCGTATAGTAAAGATTATTATAAAACAGAGGCAGGAATCCAGGCTTTAGCTGTTGGAACAAATTATCAGGTTTTGGCCACCGAATTTGTGGGTGAAGTACCTCTTGCTGTATCACAATCGGGTACAGATGAGTTTCATGCCGGAGGAGATCCTTCGAACTGGATTTGGAATTCCTATTCTTCAGGTTTCAAAGCTTTTGTAACAGTGAATAACGCCAATACAGTGGCGGCAAATACCAATTGGGATAATTTATATATCGGAATTGGAAATGCTAATCAGTTAATCGAAGCAGCTACTGAGATTGTGTCAAGTAATGATGCTGTCAAGAAAACAGCTTTGGGCGAAGGCTATTTTTTAAGAGCTTTTAATTATTTAAAATTAGTAAACCAGTATGGAGCGGTTCCTTTAGTTCTAAAAACAAGCACTACTGTTCAGTTAGAATTTACAAGAGCAACACCTCAGGAAGTTTTAACTCAGGTAATTGCCGATTTTACGCAAGCTTATAATTTACTTTCGAATGCTGGTGCTCCTGCAAAAATTACAAAAGATGCAGCGGCGCATTATTTGGCAAAAGCTTATTTGTTTCGTGCGAGTGAAGTTAATGACGTCTGGAACTCTGCAACAAAAACTGCCGATTTGCAGCAGGTCGTTACTTTATCAGATGAAGTTATTTCACATCATCCATTAGCGGCAAATTATCAAAATTTATGGAATTATACTACTGCTGACGGCGCTAACGAACAATTATCAGAGTTGATTCTTTCTGCGCAGTTTAATGCCAGTACTCTAATCACTACTGCAAATCAACAGCACTTGTATTTTCTTTCTACTTACGACCAGCTCCCTCAAATGAAACGTAATCTGGCCGGTGGAAGACCTTTCAGTCGTCTGGCGCCTACTTATTTTGTTTATGATGTGTTTGATCATGTAAACGATTCCCGTTTCTGGAAAAGTTTTCAGACCAAAAGCATCATTAATAACAAATCAGGTAATTATTATGCAAACGGCGATTTAGGTATTATGTATGTCGTAAACAATGCATCTGATACTCGTTTTGTGAACACAAAAAATACTGATGTGATTGTTAATCCAAAAACCGGAAAAACAATTCCAAGTGTATATGTGGCATACGCGGCAGACAAAAAAGGTCTAATGTCGGATGTTCGTTTTCCTTCTCTAAGTAAATACATGGATGGAAACAGAATCGATTTAAGTAGTATAAGAGGATCTCGTGACGTGATATTGGCACGTTCAGCTGAAACATACTTAATGGCTGCCGAAGCAAAAATACGTTTGGCAAAAGCTGGAGGAGGAGCCAGTTTTTCTGATGCTTTAGTCTATATAAATGCTGTACGAAACCGAGCGACTTATAAATCGGGAGAAAATCGCAGTGCTTATGTTGACGGTTCTGCGGCGTGGACAGTAACGGGTCAGGCAGGAATTCCTATTTCGTATACTCCTGAAAATTCGTATTACGAATCTAATAATATTGCGACTACAACTGCTCCAACAAATTTAACGATTACAAGCGTAAACGTATTACCTGCAGAGGATATGGCAGTTATTGCCAAATTAGGATACAGTAGTGATTACGATAGAATGTTGTGTCTAATATTAAATGAACGAACAAGAGAACTCTGTGGTGAATTTCATCGTTGGCAGGACCTTAGCAGGACTAAAACTTTAGTAGCAAGAGCCAGAGCTTATAATATTGAAGCGTCTCCAAATATTCAAGAGTATCATAATTTGCGTCCGATTCCACAAACCTTTCTGGATGGTGTGTATGCAAGTGGAAAACCTTTAACTTCTGCTGAAAAACAAGCGATGCAAAATCCGGGATATTAATTTTTAAGTTTTTATATACAATAGAACCGCCAATTTTAAGGCGGTTCTTTATATTTTAGAAGTAATTAGAAACATTGTTTAGACTACATTTCGTAAACAGGGTACTACAGGATACCAATAACGATTAAGTATCATATCTTTAAATTTTTAGTATTAAAATTATATAACTAATGATTTATTCGGTAAATTTTTTTCTATTATTTATTTTTTTTGGAATAGGGCTGAATTTGACTGCACAAGTAAAACTGCCGGCTTTGGTAGGGGATAATATGGTCTTACAGCAAAACTCAAAAGTTAATTTGTGGGGATGGGCTTCTCCAAATGAAAAAATAAATCTTAAGTTAGGATGGAAGCAGAATGCAGTAGAAATTACAACTAATATTGACGGAACGTGGAAAACTGTTGTTGAAACGCCACAAGGAAGCGAAAAGTCATATGAAATCACAATTGAAGCTTCCAATAAAATCATTCTTAAAAATGTACTGATTGGTGAAGTTTGGGTTTGTTCCGGACAGTCAAATATGTATTTTCCAGTGGGAAAAGAAGACGGCACTTGGAAAACAGGTGTTAAAAACTACGAAGAAGAAATTCAAAGTGCCAACTTTCCATCTATCAGATTATTTACCGTTCCAACTAAAGCTTCTCAAAAGCCTTTAGACGATGTCAGTGCAAACTGGAAAGAATGTTCGCCTCTATCAATCAAAACATTTTCAGCCGTGGCTTATTTTTTTGGACGCGATTTATACCAAAATTTGAAAGTTCCAATTGGATTAATTTCTTCTTCATGGGGAGGAACAAAAGCTGAAGCTTGGACTTCGCAAAAGGTTTTGGAAGAAAACCCAGACTTTCTGGGAATATTAGAAAATGATGCCAAAAACGAAAAATTATTTCAAGAGAAACTAGAAAAATATTATGCGGATTTAAAAGCCGAAAGAACTTCAAATAATAACGATTTAACCAAAACGGAGCTTAAAAAACCGAAAAAAGAAGAAAATAAAACTTCTTATGTTTTGTACAATGCCATGCTTCATCCTTTGACCAATTATACTATAAAAGGGGTAATCTGGTATCAGGGAGAAAGTAATGCCGAAAAAGCATTTTTGTACAGAAGTCTTTTTCCAGCTATGATAAAAAACTGGAGAAGCGATTGGAATCAGGGAGATTTTCCATTTTATTTTGTTCAGATCACGCCGCACAAAGGTCAGAATCCTGATATAAGAGAAGCACAGTTATTGGTTTCAAAATCGGTTCCAAATACTGGAATGGTCGTCACTACAGATGTTGGAAATGAAACTAATATTCATCCCATAGACAAACAGACAGTGGGATATCGTTTAGCTTTACTGGCAAGATCTAAAACGTACAACGAAAAAAATTTAGTGTATTCGGGACCAGTTTACAATCATATGAAAATCAAAAAACAGAAAATTCAGTTGTTTTTTGATGAGGTAGAAAACGGATTTAAAAAGACAGCTGATTTAAGAGAATTTGAAGTTGCAGGAAGCGATCAAGTTTTTTATCCTGCAGAAGCAAAAATTGATGGAAAAACAATTATCGTTTCCTCATCAAAAGTAAAAAATCCGGAAGCGGTGCGTTTTGCATGGAAAGCCGTTCCGAATCCAAATTTATTTAATACTGAGAATCTCCCAGCATCTCCTTTTAGAACTGATGATTGGCAGAATATTAAAAATTAAAAGTTTGTAGACTTTGTATAAAAATAAGTCCAGTTTGTCATTCCGAGAAACGAGGAATCACACTAGTAACTCGACACAGTATGTCGCCAATCTTTATCGAATCCCGAGTGTGATTCCTCGTTTCTCGGAATGACAAAATTGAGCAAAAAATAACAAAACCAAATGAAAAATAAACTAAAAAATCTTTTTCTAAATCTTGCAACTGTGTTGTTCACTTTGACAATGATAGCTCAAAAAGAAAATAAAGAAGATCAAAAACATGCGGCGCCAAAGCCATTGTATCGCGATCCTATTTATGACGGTGCTGCCGATCCTACCATTGTATGGAATAAAAAAGAAAAGCTGTGGTTTATGTTTTATACCAATAGGAGAGCAAATGATTCTACAGCTAAGGGAATTACATGGGTTCATGGCACTAAAATAGGAATTGCAGTATCAAAAGACGGCGCAAAGTGGACCTACAAAGATACTTGCAACATCAATTATAAACTTAAAGATATAACGTACTGGGCTCCAGATGTAATTGAATACAAAAATAAATACCATATGTATCTTACCATCGTACCAGGAATATTTAATGACTGGTATCATCCGCGTTCGATAATTCATCTTACCAGCACTAATTTGATGGATTGGAAGTTCGAATCGGAACTAAAATTGGCTTCTGAGCGATGCATTGACGCTTCGGTTTTTAGATTGCCAAATGGAACTTGGAGAATGTTTTACAATAATGAAAACGATGGAAAATCAATTTATTATGCAGACAGTAATGATTTGTACAATTGGAAAGACAGCGGTACAAAAATTATAAAAGACCGTGGCGAAGGGCCAAAAGTTTTTGTTTGGAAAGGAAAAAACTGGATGATTTCTGATTCCTGGAGAGGACTGAATGTGTATTCTTCCGAAGATTTTCTAAACTGGAACCGTCAGGAGAAAAATATACTGCAGCTTCCTGGAAGTGGCCAAGATGACAAAGTAATTGGAGGACATGCAGATGTCATGGTAAATGATGGTAAAGCGTATGTTTTTTATTTCACTCATCCGGGAAGAACTCCAGAAAACAAAGGAGTTGACAATTATGAAACTAAAAGAAGCTCTATACAGGTTGCAGAACTTGAATATAGTAACGGAGAAATTAGCTGTAATCGTGACAAATCAGTTCAAATTAATTTAAAACATTAGAAAATGGAAAATAAAAAGACCATTAGGAATGCTTTCAAAATGAAATTAAAACCGGGTTTTGAAGCAGAATATAAAAAAAGACATGACGAAATCTGGCCGGAACTACAGGCTTTATTGTCTGAAACAGGCATACAGGATTACACTATTTTTTTAGATGAAGAAACACTGATTTTATTTGCAGTTCAAAAAATCAGTCCTGATTTTGATGAAAAGTATCTGCCGAACCATCCATTAATAAAAAAATGGTGGGCTTATATGGCTGATATAATGGATACCAATCCAGATAATTCTCCGATTGCCATTTCGTTAAAAGAAGTTTTTCATATAGATTAAAAAATAATTTTATAACTTCTTCGCTTTCAATGACAATAGACCACTTTGGGAAACCAAAATTGTTATTGCAATATTAAATTGAATCTTATTAACCAAAAAATACTAACTATGAACCATTCATCTGTAAAAATACTTGCCTTAATCACATTTGGGGTTTTTGCTTCCGCGAATGCGCAGACAAATGATGTTACCACACCTTTGCATGCCATGCAGCCGGATTATATAACGCCTTATGTTGTTCCAGAGAAAAATAATATTGAAGCTGTTTTAAATCGGGTGTATAATTTTCTTGAAGAAAATACCGCTTCAAAAGTTCTCAATGCAAGTGACAATTCAGAAGTAAAAGATTTCAAAAAAGCAAAAGGCAAACTTGTTTTTTCTCCAGGCTCTTTCAGGCTTACAAGCTACGAATGGGGTGTTACTTATGCCGGAATGCTTTTGGCGACTGAAGCAACAGGAAAAAAAGAATATGCAGATTATGCTAATAAGCGTATTAAATTAATCGCAGATCTTGCTGAAAATTTCAAAAGCGACAATGTACAAGATTCGCCAATTCGCACCGTTTTAAAGCCGCATGCATTAGACGATGCCGGAGCACTTTGTGCTGCTTTTATCAAAGCAAAAAAAGGAGGACTAAATGCAAATGTTGATCCGGTAATAAATAACTTCATTAAATACATCAGCGAAAAAGAATATCGTCTAAAAGATGGAACACTGGCTAGAAATAGACCACAAAATAATACACTTTGGCTGGATGATATGTTTATGAGTGTTCCAGCTTTAGCACAAATGGGGAGTTATACAGGAGACAAAAAATATTTTGATGATGCTGTAAAACAAGTCAATCAGTTTTCAGAAAGAATGTTCAACAGTCAAAAAGGAATTTATATGCACGGCTGGGTAGAGTCAATGCAGACACACCCCGAGTTTCATTGGGCAAGGGCAAATGGATGGGCAGTGATGACTATGGTAGAATTATTGGAAGTGCTGCCAAAAAATCATCCTGGATATCCTCAGGTTCTAGCGCAGCTTCAAAAACATATAGCCGGACTTATGCAGTATCAAGACGGAACAGGTTTCTGGCATCAATTGCTGGATCGAAACGATTCTTATCTTGAAACTTCGGCAACTGCCATTTATACGTATTCTATTGCAAGAGCAATTAATCGTGGTTATGTTGATAAATTGGCTTATGCACCTGCAGTTTTATTAGCGTGGAATGCAGTAGCTTCCAAAGTAAATGAAAAAGGTCAGGTAGAAGGAACCTGTGTAGGAACTGGAATGGCATTTGACCCTGCTTTTTACTATTACCGTCCCATAAATTTATTTGCAGCTCATGGTTACGGACCAGTGCTATTGGCTGGAGCCGAAATAATCACACTTTTAAAAAATAATCAATTTGAAATGAATGACAGTTCTATTCAGTTGAAAATTAAGGGATAATAGGTTGTAAGTTATAAGTTATAGGTTATAAGTTATGAGGTAAGAGGTATTCGGTATTCGGTATATGTGAGAGTTTACCGTTCCAATTTTAAAAACATAACCCATAGTTTCAACTATGGGAATGCGATGATGTGCAGTATGCGTTTATCATTTTAATTTTAAAGACATAGCGCATATTTTCAATTAGATAAGGTTAATCAAAAGCAAACGGATGAAATTCAAATCAATCTCAATTATATTTTTACTTTTTTTCTCGGCGACAACTTTTAGTCAGATTGGAAAACGCTTCCCATCTGAGAAAAAGATAATCAAAGATCCGGTTACAGGTGTTGATTTAATCTTTTTAACTACGAAATCGGCAGGTGATTCGAAAACATATCCAACTCATCCGCAATGGACAGCAGATGGCGAGTGGCTCATTTTCAGAACCAAAAGAGCCAATGGTGATGCAGTTGCGGTAAATGAAAAATCAGGTGTGATGGTTCAGGTTACAGAAGGCGGTTACAGCGGTACTTTGTGTATGGCGCAAAAATCGATGAAATTGTATTATATGCGCAAAGGCGAAGAAAATACAATGCAAATTGTAGAAGTAAATCTGGAAAACGTTTTTAAGGACAGTCATGCCGGAAAAATGAAAACGGTTGCTGCTTACGAACGAATCTGCGGGATAACACCTTCAGAAATGGGCGCTTCTGGCGATATGGCTTTGGATGCTGATGAAGATCGTGTGTATTTTAGAATTGGAAGAGAAGAAGCAGCTAAACATTTAGATCCGAATGTTAAACTAGAAAAAAACTATGGTCCTAGAAATATGGGAGCAGGCCCTGGAGGTATTGGCAGTATGAATATAAAAACAGGAGAATTGAAACATGTAGTTTCGGT
Organism: Flavobacterium notoginsengisoli; assembly: GCF_042686225.1. Classification (NCBI taxonomy): domain Bacteria; kingdom Pseudomonadati; phylum Bacteroidota; class Flavobacteriia; order Flavobacteriales; family Flavobacteriaceae; genus Flavobacterium; species Flavobacterium notoginsengisoli. The sequence goes on along the minus strand of NZ_JBHUOT010000010.1, from coordinate 221,190 downwards.
GCCGTTTCAAGTAGGTCATATTCAATCGAATATCTGGAATCCAGGCGAACTGGTTTTTTGCTGGGAAACTGGCGGTAAATCGCCTCAGCGTACCTGGACGGTTATGGCAGACGGAACGGGTTTAAGACCGCTGTATCCTGAATCAGATTATGAATGGGTAACTCACGAAGCGGTAATTTCTAAGGATGAGGTGGCAATGGCTATTATGGGACACCGAAAAATAGATATTCAAAAAGAAACTCCCGTTGAAGTTACGGAAAGCACAGAAATCAGAAATCCGCAGAATCCAGGACAGGAAAGCAATTGGGGAAATTCGGGAACTCGTGAAAAACCAACAGGTTTAGCAATTGTAAATTTAAGAACCCGCGAAATGATTATTGCCGGACAAACCAAAAGTGGCAGCGGATTATGGCATGTACACGGTTCTGCTGACGGAAGATGGGCTGTTGGAGATGATTTCTCTAGAAGTTTATATCTGATTGATCGTAAAACCAACGAAATGATAATGCTGACAACAGGTCACAAACAAACTGCTGCAGATCATGTACATCCGACTTTTAACAGAGATGGAACTAAAATTCAAATTCAGTCAGCAATGCTTTCTGAGGATAACAGAACTTTAAATATCTGTATTGTAAATGTGCCTAAAGACTGGCTGAAGAGAAAATAGCTTTATAAAAATTCCAAATTTTAAATCCAACCGAAACTAAAATATAAACAATGAAAAAAACAGTATTCTGGATAGTTTTTCTTGCCAATATCATTATTTCTTCTGCTCAAAAGTTGGAGAGAATGGATGCTGTTTATTCTGGAGTACCATGGTTTGATCAGAACGGAAATATCGTTAGTGCACACGGCGCCTGTATTGTAAAAGAAAAAGAGACGTTTTATCTTTTTGGAGAAGCTCATTCTGATGACAACAATGCATTTGCAGGATTTAATTGTTATTCGTCCAGAGATCTTTATAATTGGAAGTTTGAAAGTGTGGCTTTGCCATTGCAAAAAGAAGGAAAATTAGGCCCCAATCGTGTTGGAGAAAGAGTAAAGGTGATGAAATGTCCCAAAACGGCTGAGTATGTAATGTATATGCACGCCGATTCTCTGACCTATAAAGACCAATTTGTGGGTTATGCTGTTTCAAAAAACATAGAAGGACCTTATACATTTAAAGGCCCGCTTTTGTTTGAAGGAAAACCGATCAAAAAATGGGATATGGGAACTTTTCAAGACGATGATGGTTCGGGATATATTTTGGTTCACGGCGGTGAAATTTATAAATTAAGTGATGATTATAAGTCGGTTACAGAAAAAGTGAACGAAAATATAACAACAGGTTTTGAGTCGCCAACCATGCTTAAAAAAGATAATCTGTATTATTTTATTGGCTCGCATCTGACCAGCTGGGAACGAAATGACAATTATTATTACACTTCAAATTCAATTAAAGGTCCATGGGAATCGAGTGGTTTAATTGCTCCCGAAGGAACATTGACATGGAATTCCCAATCAACTTTTGTTTTGCCTGTTAAGGGAACAAAAACAACAAGTTATATATTTATGGGAGACCGCTGGTCTTTTCCAAAACAAGCATCTTCGGCAACTTATGTCTGGCAGCCGCTTACTATTTCGGGAACTTCTTTAAAAATTCCAGAGTATCAAGAAAGCTGGCAGATTGATTTACAGACTGGAATTGTGTCTGTACAAAAAAATGCAGACAAAATCTTAAAAAACACAGATTCAAAAATTAAATATTCTGGTAATTGGAATCATGCTGTAAAAGAGAATAAGATTTCAGAAAGCAAATCAGATGATAAAAATGCTTCATTTTCTGTACAATTTAAAGGACAACAGATTGGCTTTTCGAGTTTTGTTGGCAGTGAAAATGGTTATGCCAAAGTTGTTTTGACAGATAAAGAAGGAAAAACGATTACCACTGCAATCATTGATATGTACAGTAAAAGTACAATGGAAACATCAGTTTATAAATCTCCAGTCTTAAAAAAAGATACTTATACGTTGACAGTTTATGGAACTGGAGAAAGACCAAATTGGTCAGACAAAAGAAAATCAAATTACGGCAGTACAGGAAATTATATTTCTTTAACCAAGATTACCATAAGATAATAAAACACAAAAATAAAATAAGGCACAATGAAAAAGTTTTTCACTTTAGTTTTTTGCATTTTAGGGATTGTTCAAAATGCATCTTCACAAAAATACAGCAATGATAAATTTCCCGATGGAAGTGAAATTGCGCCATGGTTTAAAGATTATACCAAACTGGAGCTTAAAAGTCTAGGTAAACAATATAAAATTACAGACTATGGAGTGAGAACAGACAGCACTAAAATACAAACAGCTGCCATTCAGAAGGTAATTGACAAAGCAGCCACAAACGGTGGTGGCGTAATTGTAATTCCAAAAGGCGTTTTCCTGAGTGGCGCTTTATTTTTTAAACCTAAGACTAAATTATATGTCAGTGAAGGCGGTGTCTTGAAAGGTTCTGATAATATAGCTGATTTTCCTATTATGGCTTCCAGAATGGAAGGACAGAATCTGGATTATTTCCCGGCTGTAGTCAATGCTTACGGAGTTGATAATTTTTCAATTTCAGGAAAAGGAACGATTAACGGAAACGGAAAAAAATATTGGGATGCTTTTTGGGCGCGTCGTAAAGAAAATCCAAAATGTACGAACCTGGAAGTTTCGAGACCCAGATTGGTATTTGTGTGGAATTCTAATAATGTGCAGTTTCAGGATGTAAAATTGATTAATTCCGGTTTTTGGACGAATCACTTTTACAAATGCAATAATGTTAAACTGCTCGATTTGTATATTTTTTCTCCTCATGTTAAAGATAAAGCGCCAAGTACGGATGCTATTGATGTAGATATCTGTACCAATGTTTTGATAAAAGGCTGTTATATGTCGGTTAATGATGATGCTGTTGCGCTTAAAGGTGGAAAAGGCCCTTATGCAGACCAAGATCCAAACAATGGAGCAAACAAGAATATTATTATTGAAGACTGTAATTTCGGTTTCTGCCATTCCGCTTTGACCAATGGAAGCGAGGCAATACACAATAGAAATATAATTATGCGCAATTGTAAAATTGACGGCGCTTCAAGATTATTGTGGCTGAAAATGAGACCTGACACACCGCAACGTTACGAATATATCAGAGTTGAAGATATTAAGGGAGAAGCAAAAACGGGATTAGCTGTTTTTGCCTGGAAACAATTCTTTGATTTGAAAGGACGCCCAGATATTCCGCTTTCGTACGGCGATAATGTTACTATGAAAAACATCGAATTGAAATGCGATACTTTTTACGGAGTAGAAAACGACCCGAATGTTCGTTTGTCTAATTTCACTTTCGAAAATATAAATGTAGAATCAGTAAAAACAAATATTGACAAGAGTTTGATAAATGGTGTGACGTTTAAGAATGTTTATGTGAACAAGCAACTTGTGAATTAAGGAATAAAGAAAGAATGGCTCAGTTTTTTTTCTAGTTTGTCATTCTGAGGAACGAAGGATCGCAAAAGGAACTCTGTAAAGAATATCGCCAATCTTTGTAGATTCTCTAGTGTGATCCTTCGTTCCTCAGGATGACAAAAATGGAACTGAAATTTTGTGCCTTAGTGCCTTTGTGGCAAAAGAAAATAAAAATGAAGAAAATACTAACATTAATTTTCGCAATAACAGCTTTAAATTGCTTTAGTCAGAATGAAGAATCAGTGCAGTTTTTAATTGCAGATTCCAATCAGGCAGTAAACATTTTCATTGACAAAAACACGGATTCACTGATTGTCTGGGCTGTAAACGAACTAGCAGACGATATTAAGGAAATAACAGGAAAACGTCCTGAAATTGTTAATACAAATAAGGTTTCAAAAAAGGGAATTTATGTTGGTCAGATTTCTTCAAAATTATTTCAATACAAAAACAATCAGAAAGAATTAACGAATCAATGGGAAAAATTTTCAATTAAAAAAGAAAAAGACAATCTTTTCATTGTTGGTTCAGATGTTAGGGGAACTGTTTATGCAGTTTTTGAAATTGCCGAACGTCTCGGAATTTCTCCCTGGAAATGGTGGGCAGATGTTCATCCGTTAAAAAAAGAAAATCTTTCGTTGTATCTTCCATCAAAAGGAATTGTTGAAGCTCCATCTGTACAATATCGAGGTATTTTTCTAAATGACGAAGACTGGGGATTACAGCCTTGGGCAGCCAAAACTTTTGAGCCAGAAACGGGAGATATCGGCCCTAAAAGCTATGAGAAAATTTTTCAGTTACTCCTGCGTTTAAAAGCGAATACAATTTGGCCTGCTATGCATCCGTCTACAAGAGGTTTTTTTACCCTTTCGGGGAATAAGGAAATGGCACAGCAATATCGAATTGTGATTGGTTCTTCTCATGCCGAGCCGATGCTGAGAAACAATGTTGACGAATGGAAGCAGAAAATTTACGGCGATTACAACTATTTTACGAATAAATCTCAGGTCGATAAATATTGGCAGGAGCGATTGGATGAATTAAAATCGGCTCAAAATGAAACAATTATGACATTAGGAATGCGTGGTGTTCATGATAGTAAAATGGAAGGCGCAAAAGATTTAAAGGAATCGATTGGAATGGTGGAAAAGATTATTTTAAACCAGCGTGAGATGCTTTCAAACACTTTTAAAAAACCGCTTTCCGACATTCCTCAGGCTTTTGTTCCATATAAGGAAGTACTGGAATTATATGATAACGGACTCAAAGTTCCAGACGATATAACGCTTGTTTGGCCCGATGATAATTATGGTTACATTCGTCGTTTGAGCAGTCTAGAAGAACAAAAGCGAACAGGAGGAAGCGGTGTGTATTATCACATTAGTTATTGGGGACGTCCTCATGATTATCTTTGGTTGAGCACCACACAGCCGGGTTTGATTTGGTATGAAATGACAAAAGCGTATCAAAATGGTGCAAAAAAAATGTGGATTGTAAATGTTGGAGACATCAAACCAGCAGAATACGATACTGAGTTTTTTCTAGATTTAGCTTGGAATGTCAACAGTATTAAATCCGACGGAATTGATGAATATCTGAAAAACTGGACGGCAAGAGAATTTTCTGTTGCGTTAAGTCAAGAGTCGGCATTAATTATCAAAGAATATTACCGTTTGGCAATGCTCAGAAAGCCTGAATATATGGGATGGAGCCAGACGGAGCCAACAACTCCCGTTAAATTTTCTGATTTTTCTGAAGAAGAATCCTTAAACCGAATAAAAGCTTATGAAAATCTAGTCCAAAAAATAGACGAACTGGAAAAGCTTATTCCCGAAGAAAGAAAAGACGCGTGGTTTCAATTGATGGTTTATCCTGTTAGAGGTGCTGCTTATATGAATTACAAATTTTTGTATTGGAATTTAGCAGCTACGGTTTCAGATGTAACTCAAAAAGAAAAGTATAATACTTTGGCCACTCAGGCTTTTGAGAAAATTCAGGAATTGACCAGTTTTTATAATGAAAAAGTAAGCAATGGTAAGTGGAATTATATGATGTCAATGCAGCCAAGAAAACTGCCCGTTTTTGAAGCAGTTAAAAAGACTGAAAATCCTAAGGAAAAGTCAGTAAAAACAACTGACAGAATTTATATTCAAGCAGACCAATTTACTTCCAAAAGAGACACAGAGAATTATCAATGGAAAACAATTCAAGGTTTAGGATATAGTAATAATGCCATGACTTTGTTTCCGTTTACGCAGCGTTATTTTAAAAATGAAAAACCGTCTGTTTCTTATGAATTTGAAATTGGAAAATCAGGCGATTATGAAATTGAAGTACGTCTGCTTCCAACACATTCCAATAATTTTGACCATGAAATCGGAATTCAAGTAGACGGAAAAGGCACGGAATTCTTTAAAATAAATACCAAAGACCGGGATAAAACCTGGAAAGAAAATGTGCTTAGAAACAGTGCAATTGTAAAAATTCCAGCCTCAAATCTTTCAAAAGGAAAACATATTGTTAAGATTGAAGTCAATCAAACCGGAATTGTACTCGACCAATTAGCAGTTTACTTAGCTGCCGAAGGAGGAACTTATGAAATTCCAATTAACTAAAATTTAGCTCAAAAGTAAAGTTCTATTTTTGTAAGCTTCGGAGAAGCGAAATCTTTATAGCAAATGAAATTCCAATGAATAAAAATTTAGCTTCAAATTAAAGCTCCCTTTTTGTAAGCTTCGGAGAAGCGAAATATTTATAGCAAAATTTAATGTTTACAATACAAAAAGCTCCAGAGGAGCGACATATTTCTAGATCATAAAAATCATGTCAATAATCTAAAGCTTTTTTTAACCACAAATTGCACAAATTTCCACAGATTAATTTGCGAAAATTTGTGCAATTTGCGGTTAAAATGAAGTTTTACAACCTTAAGGAGTTCAAGTCCATAACTGCTTTATTTAGGAATTTCAATATAATCCTTCAAATTACAGTTTTTTAATTTTTGAATGCTTTCAGCTACAGTTAGGGCATTAAACTGTGCACCTTCCAAACCGGTATGCGTATGGTCTTTTGGGAAAAAAGCTTTTACTTTTTCTTTTCCAAGTAACTCATATTTTTGCGCCACATTTTCATTCAAATCAATATAAAGAACATCTTGTTTTTCTGCGGCAATTTTAGACCAATTGCCATAAGTATCAGTTCTTCGTTCTACTTTATCATTCGGCCATTCATTACGTGGGGTTTGACTCAAGACTATTGGAATGGCACCTTTTTCTTTGGCTTCGCGAATGAATTTCTCCATATACCAGCCAAAAGTATGTACAATCTCTTTAGTGCCGTCTGGACGGGTAACTTCCTGCGTTTCTTCGCCGTTTCCTTTCAAGGAACCTCTGAATTTTTCTTTATCAATATCGCCAGCATCATTATGCCCAAACTGAATGAGAATGAAATTTCCAGGTTCCAGCTGATTTTTGACTTCATTCCATAAACCTTCATAATCAAAAGTTCTGGTACTTCTGCCGCCGCGTGCTTTGTTGATAACTTCAATTCTGGTCGTATCGTAATATTGAGGAAATGGAACTCCCCAGCCAACGGCATCAGGATTATTGTTATTGTTTGCCATAGTAGAATCGCCAATCAAAAAGACTTTTTTCTTGGCAGGAAGTACAATTTTTGGATGGTCTAAAATGTATTTTTTTAGAGAATTTTTACTGTTTTTCAATTCATCAATAATAACAGAAGCGGAAAGCACAGCTCCTTTTGCCGAGGTATGCGTATGGTCTTTTTTATAGAAATAAGTGCCGGTAACTTTTGTTTCTCCAAATTTTTCCATTTCAAGAGCCATTTTTTCGTTCAGGTTGATAAAAGTTACCTTTTCCTTTTCAGCAATCTGTTTGGCCCATAATCCGTATGATGTGTCATTTCGAGGTACTTTTCCATTCTGCCAGTCATTGCGCGGAATTGGAGAGCAAATAATCGGAATTGCACCTTTTGATTTCGCTTCACGAACTACTTTCTGAATATACCAGCCGTAAGTATGTACAATTTCATGTTTTTTGGTTAAGATATTGTCTATTTCTTGGGTTTCAGAACCAATTCCTTTAATGGTGCCTCTTGCGCGGAAACTGTCATTTACAGGGCCATTGTCATTGTGTCCAAACTGAATCAGAACATAATCTCCTTTTTTTAGTTTATTTAAAACCGCTGTCCACAATCCTTTATCTTGAAATGTACGGCTGCTGGTGCCTCCCAATGCATGATTTTCAATCCTGATTTTTGTTGTATCCAGATATTGCCCAATGAAATCTCCCCAACCCCAAAGACCACCGGCTCCATCTCCTTTACCATTTTTTACAGTCGAATCTCCAACCATAAAAAGAGTAGGTCTGTTGTCTTGTTTTGATGTAAAATTGAAAAATAATACAGCCAAAAGTAATGCAGTAAGTATTTTAAATAATTTCATGTTTTGAATTATAAATTTTGAATAATGTTATGCATATTTACTTAACCGCAAAGTTCGCAAGGGTTTACGCGATGAGCGCAAAGCTTTGCGAACTTATTTTCTTTCAATATCAACAGATAAAAATCTTAGCGTTCTTTGCGGTTAAAAGATTTTAGTATTTAAACTTAAAACTATATTTTATCTCTAAAATCAAACCATAGATTCATTTTGATTCCCTCGTCTCCACTTTTGATGCGAATATTGGTAGGCTGACTTTGAGGCCCTTGCTGTTCAAGAGGTTTAAAATCTCTCATGGCTGGAATTTCATACATAAACGAAATATCTCCTTCCGGAAAAGCTGGCTGCGGATAACTGCCAGGGAAACCATTTTTAGGCAAATCCGGAGTAAATAACCTCAAAAATAGATTATCAGATTCACTGAAAACTTTAAAAGAAGAAGTTCCCGCTTTTAAATTTGCTCCAATAACATTAGCATGATAGCCCTTAAATTCAGGATATACCAGATTTTCAAAACTTTCTCCTGTTATTGTAGTATTATAATCTTTCTCCCAAATTCCGTAGGTAGTGCCTTTTATTCTATTTTTCCAAACACGGTATGGCCCCCTTCCAAACCATTTCATACCCGTGACATCCTTTTCAGGAAAACTGAAAGTGATTCCGAAAGAATTGATTTTATCTTCAAAAAATGCTCCGTCAAAACCATCAAAACCGCTTGGTGCTTTTTCGTTTTTCAGGACAATCATTTCCATTTTAAATCTTCCGTCAGCTTCCATTGTCCATTTTATAGTTGAAATTCCACCAACATAGGAAACCAAACAAACTGCTTTATCTCCCTCTTGTGAAACCTGAATGTCTTTTAATTTAGCTTTCATTCCGATAGGACGCGGGCCATTTGTTAATGGAATAGTTGAAATTCCGTTTTTAACAGAAGTAATTTCTCCATTAGCAGCATTGAGAACAACGGTAACATTATTTCCTTTTAAAGTAACTTCGGTTGCCGTTTTAATTGCCGATGCTTTTGCTTTTGTATTTTGAACGGCTAAAAACTTATTGGCATAAAAAAGCGCTTTATGAATTGGCCATGTCCAAGTATAAATTTCTTTGTCAAACTGGTCATAAGCGGTAATAGAAAGTACATCTCCCTCAGCAAAATTGTTTGGAACGGCAAACTGAATTTTACGTGTTTCTCCCGGATTTATATCTGGAATTTGAATTTTGCCAGAACTTATTGCTTGTGCATTTTTGTTGCTGTATAAAACGTCTGCATCAGATTTTAGTACTTTAAATTCCATTCTGCACGAGTTCAGATTGCTGAACAAATAATCATTTGTAATCAGAAAAGAACCGTCAAAATTTGGAGTAACTTGTTTTGGCTGAAACTGGATGGGTGCCCAAACTTCCTTTACAGTATAATAACTACCTTCTTTTTCGCGATGAGGCCCTAAAATTCCATCGGCTGCTAAAGAACCTTTCGAGTCAAATTTCATATCTCCAGTCCAATCTGAGCGTTTTACTGCTTCGTCTAGCATCGCCCACATAAAACCTCCAGCAAAAAGCGGACTTTCTTTGTAGCGGTTCCAGAAATCTTCCAGTGCGGCGCCGTGACCGTTATCATAAGTTCCGTGCATAAATTCGGTTGGAAAAAACACATTCTCGCCCGCATTAAAACGATGCATTCCCGTTAAGTAAGTTGGATAATGATGTGTATCCCAGCCGTTAAAATCAGCCCACGGATGAATCACAATTCGTTTCTGCGGGTCTTTTTCAGCAAAAACCTTATCAACTTCATAATTCCATCCTCCTTCATTTCCATTGTCCCAGATAATTACAGATGGATGATTGACGTCACGTGTTACCATTTCGCCGACCAATTTCGTTCCCGTTTCCGTATCGTATGAGTTTTGCCAGCCTGCCAGTTCATTTAAAACAAAAATTCCAAGAGAATCACAAACTTCTAGAAAGTGTTCGTCTGGAGGATAATGCCCGCGGACAGCATTCATGTTCATGTCTTTGATTAGTTTTCCGTCCAGTTCACTGATTCTTTTGCTGGTGCTTCGTCCTCCTTCTGGCCAAAACGAATGACGGTTAATTCCCTTCATGACAATTTTAGTTCCGTTTACATAAATTCCGTCCTGTTTTTTAAACTCCAGAGTCCTGAAACCTATTTTTTTATTGTATTGATGAATTACATTTCCGTTTTGTTTTAAAACCAATTGTAATTCATATAAATTAGGATTTTCTGGATTCCAAGGTTTGATGTTTTTCCATTGTGCCGAAATCCTTTCTTTAGTAGTTTTCGCTTTAAGCGGAAAAGAAAAAGCTTCCAGACTTTCTCCGTTTAAACCTTTTAACGAGGCTTCTAAAGTGGTATTTTTTGGAATATTTTTTAAATCCAAATCAACTGTGATGCTGCCATCCATTTTTGGATTTACGGCTATATGCTGAATATTGGTTTTAGGAGAAACTTCCAGCCAAACCGGACGATAAATACCTCCAAACAACCACCAGTCGGCTCTTCTTTCAGCTGCATTAACCGATTTGTTAGCAGAGTGTTTCCAGACATGGACTTCCAGAATATTTTTAGCATCATAAGTTACTAACGATGAAATATCATATTTAAACTCATAAAAACCGCCTTGATGAATAGCGCCTGCTAGCTTTCCGTTTACTTTTACCTCAGTGTCCGTCATGGCACCGCCAAAAACAATCTTCACTTCCTTGTCCTTGTAAGATGCTGGAACTTCAAATTCATATTTGTATAAACCTTCTTCTTTGCTTGGTTCTTTTTGGTTTAGTTCTTTATACCAGCGACCGTAGGTATATTCCCCAAAACCTTCCAATTCCCATTGAGAAGGGACATTTATTTTTGACCATTTTTTACTGTTATTACCGTCGGTGCAGTAAAAATCCCATTGTACAGGATGTTCAAAATCTTTTCCCGAAAGATAGATTTTGTCAGTCTGCTGTGCTGTAAGATGTAACGAAATAAAAATGGTCAGGGCTGTAATCCACTGAAATTTAAGTTTTTTTAGTTGCATAAAAGTTGGTTCTTTGGTTAGTTTCCATCTGGTTTTGAAATTTCAAAGCGAGCACTCATTGGCAGTGTCCAACTCGAAATATAGTTAGGTTTCTTCGGATCGTAATCTGGAATATCTTTTTTGATTTGTTTTTTTAACGGAACATCAAGCTGTCGGATTCCCTTAATTACACAAAGCGCAATTTCGTTAGCCCCAAAGCTATTAAAATGCGTATTGTCGTCCAATACTTTTTCCTGACCAGGAAAGGTGTTGGCAGGATATTGTACAAAAGCTTTTCTGGATACTTCATCGCCCCAGGTTTCGTAAAGCTCGGTTGTCATTTTTGTAATATCAATAAGAGCTGTATTGTTTTTTTGAGCCACGGCACGCATCGCTGGAGGAAAATCGCCATGCGTATCTTTTAGAGTGCCATTTTCATTGAAAAAACGGCGCTGTGTTGGAGTAACTAAAATCGGAATTGCGCCTTTATCTTTAGCTGCCTGAGTAAATTCTGCCAATAAATCTGAATACGATTCCCACGGGCCATTGCCGGCGCCTTTTATTTTTTCGTCATTATGACCAAATTCCACAAAAAGATAATCTCCTTTTTTGATTTGGAAAAGTATTTTTTTCAAGCGGTTGCTGGCTTTAAAAGAACTCAATGAAGAACCCGAATACGCATAATTTGCTACAACAACATTTTCATTAAAATAAGCAGTGATGAATTGTCCCCACGATGCCCAAGGCTCTACATCTTGGTCGGTAACAGTAGAATCTCCGGCTAGATAGAGAACCGTTAAATTGTCTTTTTTTGTGATTTTGATACTCTGAACAGCTGTTTCGCCTAGAAATTCAAGTGTCAATTTATCATCCCAATCTAAGATATCTTTTTCGCGGTCTTTAAGAGTAACACTCAGTTTGTCATCAATTTTAGGATTTCTAACATTTACATTAAAAACTTGTCCTGCTGATTTTCCTTTTGCTACAATAAACTCATTAACCATTAATCGGCGGGACTCCGCTTTTATGGTTGTTTTAAGGTCTTTTTGAGGAATTCCTAAAACTACTTCAACTTGATAATTTCCTTCAGGAAGTTTTACAGAAAAGTAGACAGGCTTTTCAATAGAAAAAGAATTGGAGTTTAATTTTAGGTTGGATTCGGTATTAAAGTCAAATCCATATCCTAAATCAGATTTGTATTTTAAAGATTTTGTTACCGAAATCCCTTTTTTGATTTTTAAATCAGTGCCAAACTGAAAAAGCATTGTTTTTTTTAGACTGTCTTCCAAAACGACTTTGGCTGGAAAGATATTTTTGGTTGAATTGCTCGCAAACAAAGGAAACGAGATCAAAACAGAGAACAAGAATAAATAGGAATATGTGAAAAATTTAGTCAATTTTTTAAGATTTTAATTTATTTTATTTTCAAATCTAATCGTTATGATTTTATATAGTATCCTGTACTATGATGTTAAAAAACGATGAAAAAAGTAAATTTTTATTCTATAAGTCAGGTATGTACAGGATACGATGTAATGAAAAAACAAAGAAATTGCATGAAAATAATATTGAATTGATAAAAAAATCAATAAATAATTTCGTTATGTATTTATTTTAAAAACATAATTTTTTAGCCATTTTTATGAAATCTAAAACATCCCTTATTGCAGTATTTATTGGCATTCTTTTCTGGAATTCGTTAGTAATAAACGGACAGGAAAAAACGACGCGTAAAATTCATTACGCACCCGAGGGAAATAGTTTTGTATTAAAAAATGGCACTAGAAAATTTAACAGGGCACTTTATGGTTCCAATACCGGATTTAGGGCAGAGGCGGGAGATTTACCAGAATTTGCGCTCTACATGCCAGGAATGGGAGGCAATTTTAAATTGGGTTTAATAAGTGGTAAAAACAGCAGATGGATTACTGAAGCATCAAAAATTCACACCAGCTATGTTCAAGGAACCATGCACTACGAAATTCAAGATGCTCTTTTGGGAAGTGGAAAACTAATTGTTGATGTAGTCGCTTTAAGAGAAAAAGAAGGTTTTATCATTAAAGTATCAGGTAGCAATGTGCCAAAAGATTGCAGTCTTGTTTGGGTTTACGGTGGTGCGACAGGGAAAAAGTTTAGTCGTGACGGAGATATCGGAGCCGACCCCGAATCGGTGTTTTATTTGAAACCTGAATATTGCATCAATAATAAGTATACTTTAGAAAAAGAGTCTTTTCTGTTGGAATATGGTTCAGAAAGCAACAAACAAAAAGACGGAAACAATAAGAGTTTAACAGGTTATTTTCCTGATTCAGCTGTTCATTTGGCAAATGCCGAGAAACAGAGCTCGCCTTTAGAATTGTATAATTCCAATTCAGAATCACTAATGGTGGTTGCGGGAAAAGTCAAGAACTTTCAAAACGAAAATTATTGGTTTCTGACTCCTGAAAAACTACAAAATCTTACACAGAAAGATATTGCATCGTTTTACGAAGAAGCTGTTCAGCAAACAGCAGTTTTAGCCAATAGAGTAAAGGTAGTTACGCCAGATCCTTACATCAATACCTTGGGAGCTGTACTTTCAATTGCTTCTGACGGAATTTGGGAAAGTCCAGCTTATCTGCATGGAGCAGTAGCATGGAGAATGTATCTTAATGCCTGGCGCGGTGCTTACACAGCTGATCCTTTAGGATGGCATGATCGTGCAAAATCTCATTTTAAGAGTTACAGCAACTCACAGGTTACAAGTCCTGAAAATGGCCCTGTGGTGTTTGATCCTGAAAAAAATCTTGCGAGACAGAAAGAAGAAATAGGAACATCCATGTTCAGCAGCGGTTACATCAACAGAAATCCGAATAAAAATACTGTTGCGCATCATTATGATATGAATTTGGTTTTTATCGACCAGATGCTGCGTCATTTTAAATGGACTGGAGATACTGATTTTATGAAGGAAATGTGGCCTGTACTTCAGAGGCACATTAACTGGGAAAAACGAAATTTTGACGCAGATAGCGATGGTCTTTATGATGCTTATGCTTCTATCTGGGCGAGTGACGCCCTTCAATATAGTGGTGGTGCCGTAATTCATTCTTCAGCCTATAATTATTATGCCAATAAAACTATTGCTTCTACAGCCCAAAAAATACAAGAAGATGGACTTCCATTTTCAAAAGAGGCAGACAAAATCTTAAAGGCTTCCAATCAGACTTTATGGCTTCCAAAAAAAGGAATTTTTGCAGAGTATAAAGACGCTTTAGGAAATAGATTATTACACGAAACTCCTGGAATATGGAGTATTTATCATACGATTGATTCTGAAATGTCTACTCCATTTGAGAGTTTCCAGATGTTGCATTATGTGGATAAACAAATTCCTCGCATACCCATTGAAGCGGAAGGATTAGATAGAACTGATTTATTTACCATTAGTACCACGAATTGGCAGCCTTACACTTGGTCAGTCAATAATGTGGCATTGGCGGAACAATTGCATACCGCTTTGGCCTTTTGGCAGGGTGGACAAGCCGAAAAAGCGTATCATTTATGGGAAAGCGCTTTGATAGAAAGCATGTATTTAGGAGCTTCGCCAGGAGCTTTTGAACAGCTTTTGTACCAAGATGCAATGCGTGGCGAGCTGTATCGTGATTTTGCCGATCCAATCGGAATGGCTTCAAGGACTTTAGTTGAAGGACTTTACGGAATTCAACCTGATGCATTAGCGGGAACTTTGACTATTTCTCCTGGTTTTCCTTCTCAATGGGATCAAGCCTCAATTGAAATCCCGGATATTTCCTTTTCTTTTAAAAGAGAAAATAAAAAAGACAGCTATAAAATCGAAAATCGTTTTCCATCCAAAATGAGTTTAAAGTTGCTTTTGGATGCACCTTATGATAAAATCGAAAGTATCATGATAAACGGCAAAACTGCTTCTTATAGCGCAATTTCGGAAAGTATCGGAAAACCAAAAATTTGTATTGAAGTGCCTTACAATGCCGTTTATGACGTGGTTGTAAATTGGAAAGGTTTTCCGTTAGAAACAAAAAAACAAACACCATTTTATACTAGCGGTCAAGATTTGCATATGATGACTCTTAAAGCTGAAATTCTTTCGGTTTACGATCCGCAGTCGGTTTTAAGTGCTATTTCGAAAACTCAAAATGAGCTTCATGGAAAGCTTAATGGAGAAGGAAACAGCGTGTTTTTTATAAAACTGAAACAAGGCGAAATGTCTTGGTGGCATCCTGTCGAAGTTAATTTTAAACCAAAATTAGAAGCTGCAGCAAAACTTACAGAAGCCAATACTTTAGAAGTTTCCATTAAAAACAATACTGTAAAAAAGATGGAAGGTTCTTTGGTTTTAAATAAAAATGAAAAAGCGAGCCAGCCAATTAATTTTAATGTTTTAGAAAAGAAAACAGTTCAAATTCCAGTTCAGGATTTAATGCCGGGAACGAACAGATTGGAAATTAAAAATGGCAATTCATACATTCAAAATATTGAAATAATCAATTGGGATATTCCGTTTTCGGCTTCCCATAAACAGGAATCGATTGCTCTTTCTTCTTATTTTAATGCTAAAGTTACAGATGTTTTTACCAATGAATATCTTTCGCCAAGGCCAAAAACTACTACATTACAGCTTCCGAAACAGGGAATCGGGAATTGGTGTTATCCCAATTTAGAGGTAAAAATTGACGACAGCGGACTTCGTGAAAAAGCAAAAAACAAAGAACAAATTACTTCTCCCGAAGGAATTCTATTTAAAACGCCTTCTGCAGCAGACAAAAAAAATATTGTTTTCACTTCCATGTGGGATAATTATCCGGAAAGTGTTACGATTCCGTTATCCGGAAAAGCTTCACATGTTTATTTTATGGTAGCAGGAACGACGAATCCGATGCAGAGCCGAATGACAAATGGTGAAATCATAGTAAATTATACAGACGGAACTTCTGAAATTTTAGCACTTAAAAATCCAGAAAACTGGTGGCCGATTGAGCAGGATTATTTTATTGACGGACTAGCATTTACTACGGATGCTCCAAAACCACCAAGAGTTTATCTGAAATCGGGAGAAATTTCGAGAGATTTTAAAGATTTTAAACCCATAAAAGGACTTACCAATTATGGAGTCGAAGGCGGTGCGGGAACGATTCTGGATTTGCCATTGGATAAAAATAAAACATTAAAAAGTTTGACTTTGAAAACCATTGCTAATGATGTGGTGATTGGTTTGATGAGTTTGACTTTAATTCGATAATTTGATAATGAGTCAATTTGATAATTATAAAATTGTAAAATGTGAGATGTAAAATGGACTTCTGCCGAAGTCGCGGGATGCTCAGAAAGACATTCGTTTTCACAATAATTCTGAGCGAAATTGAAGCCTTTTTGAACCTGTAAACTGAAATAAAAAATATAATTAATGAGTGCAAAACGGAATTGTTTTTTATACTTTTCTAAAGCTGTCCTTGCCATAGGGATATTAAGCTCTTTGCCCTCTTATGCACAAGTCAAAACGGATGGCTCTGATCAGTTAGCTGAAAATTTGCAAAAAGCCACACAATATGTAGTTGCAGATGTTGTATATATACAAACGAGTAAAAACATTTATGAAACAGAGGAAGATGTTTGGTTCAAAGGATATGTTTTGGATGGACAATATTTTACACCTTCAATACGCAGTAAAACATTGTTTTTACAATTAATTGAAGATAAAACGGATAATGTAGTTTGGGAGAAAAAGTATGAAATTGAAAATGGTTTTGTCAATGGACATCTTTTTCTTGAAAATTCTTTGCCAGAAGGGAATTATACATTGGCAGGTTATAGTGCTTACTCGTTTTTTAAAGAGCCCAAAGAATTTTATGCGCTAAAAAAAATAAAAATTGTAAAAACAATTAACCAGGTAAAAAATACAGTTGTTACAGAAAATGATAATGCGGTGCATTTTTCTTCTTTTCCAGAAGGTGGAAAATTAATTTCGGGGATTCAGAGTCGCTTGGGATTTAAAGCTGTAAATTCAAAAGGTTTACCAGTAGCTGTTTCGGGCACTTTATTTGAAGATAACATTCCTTTGCAAAAGTTTAAAAGTGGTCATGCTGGAATGGGAGTAATTAGTATAACTCCATTTGAGAATAAAAAATATCACATTCAATTAAATGAACCTACGCTTATTGAGACTTTGTCAATAGATACAATACATGCAAGTGGTAAGGTTTTTAGCTTAATGAAAAATACTAAAGAAACTTTGGTTTTCAGGGTTTCGCAAAGTGATGTTTTGCCAGAAGAAAAGATATATCTGCGCTTACAAGTGCGTGGAATTGTGTATAGTATTGCTGTTGGAATGCTGAAAAAAGAATTAGTTGTCAAAATTCCTATAAAAGACGTGCCGCAGGGAATTGCAGAAGTGACACTTTTCAATAAAGATTTATTACCAGTAGCAGAAAGACTTGTATATGTAAATCCTGAGCAAAAGTTAGCAATTAAAACAGAATTGGATAAGATCGATTACACCACTAGGGGTAAAGTGAATTTAAAAATAAAAGTGACAGATCAAAATAATCAGGCAGTAGTAGCTCATTTGGGATTAAGTATTCATGATAGCTTGTACCATAATAAACAAGATGCAAAAAATATTCAAAGTCATTATTTGCTTTCTACACAGCTAAAAGGAAATATTTACAATCCGGCTTATTATTTTGATGAACAAAATAAAGATCGTAAAGAAAGTTTAGATGTATTAATGCTGACTCAGGGATGGAGAAATTATGTTTGGAACGAAGAGAATTATAGAGAGTACGGCAATACCATAACACCTATAGTTTCTGACGAGTTAAGAGGTAAAGTTCAGTTAGAAAAACCAGATAAGAAAGCATCCATTATAGCTACACAAAAAGGTGTTGTGGTATTTGCAGCAGATGATTTTAAAGGTAAAGATCTTATAACTATTGATGAAGAAGGAAGTTTTACAATTACACCGGATCATTTGAAAAAAGGAGAAAATGGATATACTTATTTTAAGCTATTGGCCTTAACAAAGCCTAAATATTTGATTAATGTTAAAGATTTCTCGTTTGAACAAATTAATAAAAACCGTAAAGACAAAATCGTAGTTTACCCTTTCGCAGAACTTAAAAAAGTGCAAACGGAAGAAAGTTTTTCATTTTCTGGTCGTGAAACTGTAAATAAATTAAATGAAGTTTTGATTGTTGCCAAAAAGAAAATGTTTCGAGACAAGTATATTGGAAAATTAGACAGTTTAGCGAAACTCAATAGTGATTATGTGTGTTCTTTAAATGTTTTAAATTGTCCAAATTGGGTAAAACACGGTGGAGAAATCACAAAACCGGTAGAAGGCAAACAGTATAAAATATTTACAGGTGATGTTACTACAAACACTATTTATCATTATAAAGATTATACTGAAGCAGAGTTGTTAAAAATGTTCAACACCGTTGCTGTCGAAGGTTATTATGGTAAAAAAGTGTTTTATGAAGCTGTTTATGATGATGTAACCATAATCAATTCAACTCCGGATTATAGAAATACTTTATTTTGGAAACCAGATATAGTTACCAATCTGCAGGGCGAGGCTAATATAAGTTTTTTCTGTTCGGATATTAAAAGCCTTTTTATGGGGACTATTGAAGGAGTAACTAGTGAAGGTTTGTTAGGCAGTCAAAATTTTAAGTTTTTAGTTAAAAAATCAAAATAAGATGTTTGCTAATTAATTTCTGGAGTTCAAAAAACTCTTGATAAAAAAAGGAATAAGTATGAAGAAAATCGTATTTGTGTTAGTTATAATAGCTGTGGTTTCCTTTACTATAAAGCAAGAATCAGGCTTTTCTTTAAGTGGAAAAACCAATAATTTAGAAAATGGTACAGTCTTATATTTAAAAGATAATTTGACCGATAAAATTATTGATTCGACGACGGTAAAGGACAATCAATTTGTCTTTGCCACAAAAATAGACAAGTTTCCTTTGCGAGTTTTATTATATAATAAAGCATTTTCACAGTGGAGGGATATTTGGCTGGAGAATAATCAAATATTTTTTGATGCTTCTAAAGGTGATTTCAAAAATGCGAATGTAACGGGTTCTCAATCAGAAAATTTAACGCAAAAACTTTATGAAAATGCAAGTACATTATCTTTTGAAGAAAGAAACCTGCTAGAGAAAAAATTTGTAAAAGATAACCCAAATACTATTGTAAGTGCTTTTATTCTATCTGTATTTGCTGCAGACTGGGGTAAGGATTATTCAAAGCGATGTTACGAAAGATTTTCTGGAGATGTAAAAAAATCGGAATACGGAAAAAGAATTTCAAATTACATCACGCTAAATAAAGATGTTAAAATTGGAGATCAATACGCCAACTTTGTAATGAAAGATAAAGATGGAACTCCAAAAGAATTGTCCAAATTAATTAGAAAAGTGACACTGCTAGAATTTTGGGCTTCCTGGTGTGGACCCTGTCGAGAGGAGAATCCGAATTTAGTAAAAAACTACGAAAAATATAAACTAAAAGGATTCGAAATAGTAGCAATCTCTTTAGACAAGGATAAGAAAAAATGGCTTGCTGCAATCGAAAAAGATGGGCTGATGTGGGCTCAATTTTGCGACTTTGGGGTTTGGGAAAGCAAAACGGCATTGATGTATGGCGTTTATGCACTTCCTGAAAATTTTCTGATAGATAAGAATGGGAAAATTGTGGCAAGAAATATTAGAGGGGAAGAACTAAATAAAAAATTAACTGAACTAATAAGTGATTAAAATGCAGTTTGATACAATTGTTTTGTTTAGTCATTTGTATAAATAATTTACTAAAAATTTAAAAACATGAAGAAATACGCTATTGTTGGTGTTTTGTTATTTTCACTTTCGCTTTTTTCACAGCAGAAAATCGACCGAGAATCGCTGGTGAATCGTCATAATGTTCAAATTACAGCAATCGATACGCTGGCTTCTTTAACAGTCGGGAATGGCGCTTTTGCCTTTACGGTGGATGCAACAGGACTTCAGACTTTTCCAAAAACGTATCAAAACGGAATTCCGTTAGGAACACAGTCAGAATGGGGCTGGGACAGTTATAAAAATGCAAACGGCTATAAATTTTCAGAGACTTTAAGAGATTACAAACAGTATGGAAGAGACATTTCATATACTGTTCAAATTAAGGAACCGACAAGAAGAGTTGAGGCGGTAAACTGGTTCAGGCAGAATCCACATTTATTGCAATTGGGGAATTTAGGCTTTGAAATCACTAAAAAAGACGGAAGCATTATAAAGCCAACCGACCTTAAAGCGATTTCCCAAAAATTGAATTTATGGACGGGCGAAATTGAAAGTTACTTTGAAGTTGAAGGAACTCCGGTAACCGTTTATACTGCTTCGCATCAAGACAAAGATGAAATTGGTGTAAAAGTTAAGTCCGCTTTATTGAAAGAAAAACGACTGAAAATCAGTTTAAGAATTCCTTTTCCAACAGGAGATTGGGCTGATATGGGAACAAAATGGGAAGGAAAACAGGATTATAAAAGTACTTTATCTGAAAAATCTAAAACACAGGCTGTTGTAAAACATGTAATGGACAGTATTTCGTATAATGTGGGTTTAAGCTGGAAAGGAAATGCGCAGATTAAGAAAACAGGAGAACATTATTTTGTTTTAGAACCCTCAAATATAGATGTATTAGAATTAAGCTGTCTTTTCGCTTTAGCGGAAAAACCAGTTTCAAATTCTTCTTTTTTGGTTATCGAAAATAGCAGTATCAAAGGCTGGGAACAGTTTTGGAAAAGTGGTGCTGCAGTTGATTTTTCTGGAAGCACAGATCCGCGTGCCAAGGAATTGGAACGCAGAGTAATTTTGTCGCAGTATCTAACCAAAGTGCAATGTACAGGAAAAGTGCCTCCGCAGGAAACAGGATTAACTTACAACAGTTGGTATGGAAAGCCACATTTAGAAATGCATTGGTGGCACGGTGTTCATTTTGCGCTTTGGAACAGAGCAGATTTATTAGAAAAAAGCCTTCCGTGGTATCAGAAAGTTTTTGATAAAGCAAAAAATATTGCCAAAAGACAAGGTTTTGAAGGAGCAAGATGGCAGAAAATGACTGATCCTGATGGTAACGAAAGTCCGTCATCTGTAGGTTCGTT
Organism: Flavobacterium notoginsengisoli; assembly: GCF_042686225.1. NCBI lineage: Bacteria > Pseudomonadati > Bacteroidota > Flavobacteriia > Flavobacteriales > Flavobacteriaceae > Flavobacterium > Flavobacterium notoginsengisoli. The sequence continues at coordinate 200,054 of NZ_JBHUOT010000010.1, read as the reverse complement.
TCTGATTTGGCAGCAACCTCATTTTATTACCTATGCTGAATTACTATATCGCAATAAACCTGAAAAAGCAACTTTAGATTTATACAGCGAAAGAGTTTTTGCAACCGCAGATTTTATGGCTTCGTTTGCTAATTATGATGCTAAAAAAGACCGTTATGTTTTAGGGCCGGGCGTTATTCCAGCGCAGGAACGTTTTAAAGCTATGGAAACGTTTAATCCGACTTATGAGTTGGCGTATTGGAATTGGGCTTTGAAAACAGCTATTGCATGGAAGAAAAAATTGAACCAAAAAGTACCTGAGAAATGGGAAACGGTTTTAGCTAAATTGTCTCCACTGCCAATTTCAGATCAGGTTTATCTTGCGACAGAAAGTGCGACGGATTCTTATACCAATCCAGAATTTAAAACTGATCATCCTTCGGTTTTAGGAACTTTCGGAATGCTTCCAGAAACTTCTTTGTTGGATAAGAAAATCATGAAAAATACTTTTGATTTGGTTTGGAAGACTTGGTCATGGGATAAAACCTGGGGTTGGGATTTCCCAATGACGGCTATGTCTGCTGCTCGTCTGCAAATGCCGGAAAAAGCAATTGATGCCTTGTTTATGAATGTGACTACGAATACCTATCTGAAAAATGGACATAATTATCAAGCAGAACGATTAACACTTTATCTTCCAGGAAATGGCGGATTACTGACAGCAGTAGCCATGATGTGCGCGGGTTGGGACGGAACTAATGAAGAGAATCCGGGTTTCCCAAAAGATGGAACATGGAAAGTAAAAAGCGAAGGATTTAAGAAGTTTTTTTGAGAGATTCTGAGTTGCTAAGGTTCTGAGATGCTAAGTTTTTAAGTTTAGCTTGTCATTCCGAGGAACTCCATAAAGTAAATCGTCAATCTTTATTGAGCCACTTACGAGGATTTCTCGTTCCTCTGAATGACAAGAATACCTGAGAAATCTTTGTTAATCTGCCAAAATCATTTTAATCCCGATAGCTATCTAGAGCGTGAAATTTTTATAATAAATAATGAATCATGAAAAATATAATTCTATTAATAATTTCATTTTTAACGGTTTCTATTTCTGCACAAAGGCAAATGGAAAACCTCGATCGAGGCGTTATTGCTGTAAAAAACAAAGGTCAGTTTTTTATTGGATGGCGTGTTTTAGGAACTGATCCAGATGATCTGGCTTTTAATTTATATCGTAAAAGTGGTAATAAAAAAGCAGTAAAATTAAATGATAAATCCATTACTGGCTCAACAAATTTTATAGATGAAAAAGCAAATCCGCAAGAAGAAAATACTTGGATTGTAAAAACGGTTTTAAAAGGAAAAGAATCTGATGCAAAAGGAAGTTTTACGATTCCGGCTTCAAGCCCTGACAAAGATTATTTGTCAATTGCATTAAAACAAATTGAAGGTTATACGGCAAATGATCTTTCGGTGGGTGATTTGGATGGTGATGGAAAGTATGATCTTGTGGTGCACATGACAGGAAAAGGTCATGATAATTCACATACAGGAATTACAGATCCTCCTGTTTTTCAAGCCTATACTTTGGAAGGTAAATTTTTATGGGAAATCAATTTAGGAAAGAACATTCGTGAAGGCGCACATTATACTCAGTTTATGGTGTACGATTTGGATGGTGACGGAATTTCGGAGTTTGTATGCAAAACAGCAGACGGTACAAGAGACAGTCAGAATAATGTGGTAGGAGATGCATCAAAAGACTGGGTTGATCGAGATCCAAATTCAGCAACTTTTGGAAAAATTTTAAAAGGCCCTGAATATCTTTCTGTCTTTAACGGAAAAACAGGAAAACTAATTACAACAGTCGATTATATTGCAGAAAGAGGCGATTTGGCGGGCTGGGGAGGACATGGCGGAAGCGGTGGAAATGATACTAAAGGAAACCGTATGGATCGTTTTTTGGCTTGTGTTGCTTATCTTGACGGAATTCATCCAAGCGTTGTAATGTGTCGTGGTTATTATGGAAGGACAGTTTTGGCGGCTTGGGATTTTAAGGATCAAAAACTAACTTCAAGATGGGTTTTTGATAGTAAAGATTCTGAGAATCCCTATTCGGGAATGGGAAATCACAATCTTACCGTTACTGATGTGGATAATGATGGAAAAGATGAAATTATTTATGGTTCGATGTGTGTTGATGACAACGGAAAAGGTTTGTACACAACGGGTTTTAGACATGGAGATGCCATTCATGTTTCAGATTTAGATCCTGATCGTCCAGGTCTAGAAGTTTTTGGAATTCATGAAATTGAAAATGGTACAAAAGGGCCTGGGGTTACTATTTATGCCGCTGCAGATGGAAAAGTTTTATTTACGGATTCTCTAAATGAAGATGTCGGCAGAGGTGTTGCAGATAATATTGATCCAACCCGTAAAGGCGCTCAATTCTGGTGGTCAGGTTCTCCAAATTTGTATGATATGAAAGGTAATGTAGTTGGGAAAGCACCAAGTTCGGTTAATTTCTTAATTTATTGGGATGGAGATGCATCACGTGAAATTCTCAATTCGAATTATATCGATAAATATGAAAAAGGCCGTTTGTTTACTGCAAATGGTGCGGTTTCTAATAATGGTACAAAATCGACACCGGCACTTTCAGCAGATATTCTAGGCGACTGGCGTGAGGAATTGATTTTGAGATCGGAAGACAATAAAGAGCTGCGAATTTATTCTACCACTATTCCGACCCAAATCAGACAGTATACACTCATGCATGATCCACAGTACAGATTGAGCATTGCATGGCAGAATGTTGGTTATAATCAGCCTCCACATACCAGTTTTTATATGGGAGCAGACATGAAACCTGCTCCAAAACCAAATATTGTATTAGTATCGGATAAGAAATAGTACCGATTATGTATTCAATGAGACTATTCGAAAAGTATCAGACAGAAAAATACGCTTCGGAGAAGCGAAATATTTATAGAAATCGTATCAGTATCGATAGTAAAGCTCCAGAGGAGCGATATCTTTTTTACAATGATTATATATTTCGCTCCGCTGGAGCTCTTTTACATATGCATAATTGAAGTTCTATAAATATTACGCTCCTCTGGAGCTTGATAAAATAATTAATTTAGAAAGAACAGCATTCATAAGATTAAAATCAATTTCATCATGAAAAAAATAATATTTTGTACGGCTTTAGTGATTTCGTTTGTTTTTGTATCGTTTAAAAAAAATGATTCAGGAGTAACCTTAAAAGAAGTGACTGTAAATGCACCTTTTGAAATGCCAGCGATAAAAATTCCTGATTTCAGCAACTGTAAAGAATTTTCGATTACAGATTTTGGTGCTGTTGCAGGAGATTTGAATAAAACTTCTGAGGCAATCAGTAAAGCTATTGCTAAGGCCAGCAAATCGGGTGGTGGAACAGTTGTTATTCCTGAAGGAGAATGGTTAACAAAGAAAATTCATTTTAAAAGCAATGTAAACCTGCATTTAAAGAAAGGGGCAGTTTTGCTTTTTTCAGAAAACCCAAAAGATTACCTGCCAGCGGTACGCTCGACTTGGGAAGGCTATGAATGTTATAATTATTCGCCTTTGATTTATGCGTATCAATGTAAAAATATAGCTATTACGGGAGAAGGTGAATTAAAAGCAAAAATGGATGTTTGGAAACAATGGTTTGCAAGACCCAAAGCGCACATGGAAAGCCTGAAGAGATTATATTATCTGGCTTCTTACAATAAACCCATGAAAGAAAGACAGATGGTAAATGATACTGCCAATTTCCGTCCACAGTTTATTCAGTTTAATAGATGCGAAAATATTTTGATGGAAGGTGTGAAAATTACGAACAGTCCGTTTTGGACGATTCATCCTTTTTTGTCTAAAGATGTGGTGCTTAGAAATCTGAATGTTTATGCTCACGGGCATAATAATGATGGTGTGGATCCCGAAATGAGTCAGAATGTTTTGATAGAAAATTGTGTTTTTGACCAGGGAGACGATGCGATTGCGATTAAATCTGGAAGTAATCAGGATGCTTGGAGATTGAATACGCCTTCAAAAAATATTGTAATGCGAAACTGTACTGTCAAAAACGGTCACCAATTAGTTGCTATTGGAAGTGAATTATCAGGAGGTATCGAAAATGTTTTTATTGATAATTGCACCGTTGTTGATGGCGCAAAACTCAATCATCTTTTATTCATTAAAACCAATGAACGAAGAGGTGGTTATGTAAAGAACATTCACATGACCAACATAACTTCAGGAAAAATTGACGAGGGAATTCTCGGAATTGAAACCGATGTTTTGTACCAATGGCGAAATTTAGTTCCAACAATCGAAAGAAGACTCACACCGATTCAAGACGTTTATCTTGAAAATGTAAAAGCTACAAACGTCAAATTTATCTCTAGAATTTTGGCACAGAAAGAACTTCCAGTCGAAAATGTTTTTCTTAAAAATGTAACGGCTCAGAATGTTCAGGGAGAAAAATCCATTCATGAAAATGTAAAAAACTTTAGTATTCAAAACTGATTTAAATTTTAGAAAGATGAATATCAATACCCTTCTGTTCAAAATACTTTTAGTTTTTATATGCTGTTTTAACGGTTCTGTTGTTGAAGCGCAATTATTGAATATTAAAAATGATTCTTTTTGGAAAACCAAAGATGGAAAACCCATTTACAGTCAGGGAGGCGGTATTTTTAAATTTACAGAACCGATGAGCGGTGTCCAGAAATATTATTGGTATGGCGTACAATATGAAGAAGCAGATGTTTACCGCAATAATCCTGCTGTTACACTGCCAACATCAACTTTTCAGGCAGTAACCTGCTATAGTTCTACGGATTTGGTTAATTGGACTTTTGAAGGGGATGTTTTGACCAAAGAAAAAGTAAATAAAAATGGCAAAACATGGGTTGGACGTTTGGGAGTTGCTTACATCAAAGAATGGAAAAAATATGCGATGTTCGTACAACACGACTCAGAAGTATTGATTACACTTTCAGATTCGCCGACAGGTCAGTTTGAATGGCATCAGAAAATCAATATGGAAAAAATGATTGGAACGAGCAACACCGGTGACCAGACTGTTTTTACAGATGTAGATACCGGAAAATCTTATTTAATCTATTCTTACGGAAGAGGGCGAAATAAAATCTATGTTTCTGAAATTGGTATCAAAGACGAAAAAATAAATCTTTTGGATTGTACAGAAGTTTTTAAAGGCGAAAGCCGTGAGGGAAACTGTATGTTTAAATACAAGAACAAATACTATATGTTTGCGTCCAATATTTATGGCTGGGATGCTTCTTTTGCGTATTATTTGGTTTCAGACAATATTCTCGGGCCTTATGTTCCTACCAATGACATGCAGGTAATGAAAGGCACTGAAGACGATTTTGCCCACATCTCACAAACTGGATTTTTCTTTTCTGTAAAAGGAAGTAAACAAGAAACCATAGTCTATTGTGGAGACCGCTGGGCCAATTTTGCTGGAAACGGATTAGGTTATAACCAATGGTGTCCCATTTCGTTTGAAGGAACAACACCTTATTTTAATTCTTTAAACTCATGGAATCTGGAAGAAAAAACAGGAAAATGGGAAGTAGCAAAAGATAATAACTATATTAAAAATCCCAGTTTTGAAGCCGACCGCAGACACATTCCGAGTCCTGTAAAACCTGTTCAGATTCAGCTGACGGGATGGTTTTCTGAGGTTATTCAGGGAAATAAGATTTCGTTAGATTCAATTTCACCAGTTTTAAATCACTTTAATACCGAAGAAGAGCGTAAAACGGTAATCGGAGAAAAAAGTCTTGAAATCAGTGATAAAATAGATTTTAAAAGAAAAACTTTTCAAACTATTGCTTCTTCGCCATTCGTTAAGCTGAAAGATGGTGTTTACATGCTTTCAGCTAAAATAAAAAACAGTGCCGATTTTAAGAATTTAGAAATGTATGCTGTCAGTGGCAACAAAAGATTTTCCTATGCCATTAAAGAAGAAAACACAGTGTGGAAAACCATTACTATTTCGAAAATCCTTGTGAAAGGAGGAAAGGTTGAGATTGGGTTTCTGGCTGATGGTAAGGCTAATGCTTTTTGTTATGTAGATGATATTGTATTGGTATTAAATTAATAAATAAAAAATATTGATTGACCTTTATTTGAATAAAGTACAAACTTCAGTCTCCATTTAAGTTTTCTAAACATTAGTAATTCCAATCAAAACGTCCTTCCCTTATTTGTACTTTAATGCCTTTATCGTTTATGGCGTCGAACCAAAAAGTTCCTGCAATAATTGACTTTGACATATCTAAACGGGTAATTTTTAATTCGCCAGTTACTGCTTCATTTGTGTAAAATGGCTGACTGCTTTCTCCTGGGGCATAAATACCTAATGCCCCCGTCAATTCAGGTGCTATGGTAAACGTTTTGTTCAGTTTATAAACTTCACCCTCCTTTACATCAATTTTTCTAAGCATTAGTACAATTGTTTTACTTTTTCCCTTACGCAGATCAGCAAAACGCATGGTAAAATAATGTTCTCCATTCTCAATCTCAAAAAAACAGTTTACTGCAGAATTTATCCCGCTATTATGCGGCAAGAATACTTTACCATCAATTAAACAGCCCACCGTATTTAGCCCACTATTTGTTATTGCGGGTAGTTTTTCTTTTTTACCAGTAAGATTACCGTCTTCATCACAGGAACAGAACAGAAATAAAATTAGAAATGATGATAAGATATTTCGCATAGTTCAAAGTTTTTGTAAAGATGTGCTATTTTTTTAATATAAGATAAAGACTATATTAGGTTTATTTGTTTTTTATTTAGCTGTTGTTACTAAGTTTTATAAGATTAGAATAAAAGCTGATTAATTAATATTTTAGAAGTTCAAGATCAGAATTATTTTTCGTTTGATATTTTTTGGAGAAAGTGTCATTTGTGCCCTTTTTTTAACAGTACATAAAAGCAAGTGTAAAGTCTAAATTATTATATTTGGTTTTAAAATAATAATACCATAACCAACAAATCTTTCACAATGGAAAAAGCAATACAATTAAAAGTGAGAAAAGATTTGGATGCGCGCCAACAGGTCACTTTTATTAAACTTAAAGGAAGTCTGATATCCAAAGGGTATACTGAGATTATTCATATCCTGGACCATGACGAAGAGTTTCATATTAATACCTTTGAAACACCCTCAGAGAAACGCAATGAGGTGCAGCAATATATAACTGCTTTTATTGATCAGGAAAATCTTTTGGATACTGTTACGATCAAATAAAAAGAAGTTTTTCTATAACTCTATTTGGAAGAGGCTTTTGATAAACTTTTAAGATTCTGTTATTTAATATTCCATATCAAATCGTCCTTCTCTAATTTCAACTTTTTCGCCTTTGTCATTTACGGCATCAAACCAAAATGTTCCGCTTATGATGGCTTTGGCATAGTTATGATTTGTAATTTTCAATTCACCTTTAATGACTGAATTGGTTTGGTATTGAATATCATCAAAATTTTCATTGAAAATTACAAATTCTGCAAACTTTGAATTTTCACCATATTCTTTTAATTGATAAATTTTATTCAGTTCAAGTGTCTCGTTTAAACTGGCTACATTAACAGTCCTTATTTTGTTATTAATTTTTTCATTTATGGCGATACTGAAGTGTTTTTGATCGATATACTGACAAAACAGCGTAGCAGGTAAATTGCCTTTTGGTAGAAAAGCTTCGCCGTTAACAAGACAGCCTGCAGTATTGGCGCCTAATGAAGTTAATGGAGGCAGTCGCTCTATTGGTGTTTTTTGGACATCATCTTTGTCGCAGGAATTCAGGCAGATTATCAAAAAAAATAAGAGTAATAGTCTTTTCATACGTTTTATGATTTATGTGAAAATGAAATAATTTTATAAATATAGGATAAAATTTACAATGCACTTATGTCATATTTTTTTGATTCTTTAGTATTTTTATTCAAAAATGGTAAAAGCTAATCATAGCGTGTAAAAAGATCGAATCAGATTAGGATGGACGTCTATAAATAAAGCGGCACATTTTAAGATGTGCCGCTTTAATATTTTAGTTTTTCTTATGTCAGTTTCTTAAATAGTAAAAAACTTTTTTGAGTGCATGTTGGACTTCGTTCTATTGTTCTAAGAGCTAAAATAAAACTTTTTTGGTACTTGTATTTCCGTTTTCGAATGTTGTTTTGACCAATAAAATCTGCATACCGGACTGGATACCAGTGATCTCTAAATCAGATTTTCCGATTTCCTGACTACTGTAAAGCAGTTTTCCTGTAATGTCAAAAACAGATACCTCTTTTAAAGGTTCAGCATCAGATCTTAAACTAATGACTTTGTTTTTTGAAGCCACAGTAAGCTTCTGAGGTACAATAGTAGATTCATGTGTTCCTAATTTTTGGTCTTCTGTATATCGAATTTCAAAGCGGTCCGTAAAGACTCCTATTGTAGTCGAGAAGGTATAACCACCATCTCTAAGATTATGGATTGTTCCGGCTTGCTTATCCAGAAGGTAAATATCCCGAGCGGCTAAATCACCATCAGCACGGTCAATTGAAATTGTAAGATCTCCTGTAATAGCAGACCTATATCCCAACGGAATGGTATCTGACATCTCAAGTGGTAGTGCACGTCCCTGTATAACCAACTTTCTTCCTTCATTTATACTGTAAAAATCGGCAAACTTATAGGCATCTAATGTATAACCATCATATTTAGGATCCCATCCGTTAGTGGCACCTTTTATGTATCCGATTAAAATTTGTTTAAAAATGCCATCTGTATTGGTTAAATTAAGCCATACACGGTGTATTTCTTCCTGAGGCGCATTTTCAGACTTCTTAAAACATACAGATTTTAGGTTCGTAAGTGAAGACTCTACAGGGCTGGCAGCGGAATGAGCTGCTCCAGTATACAGTGACAAGAAGAACTGCAGGATAAAGTACATAAGAGATGATAAGTAAAGTTTTTTCATAATTTGATAATTTAAAATTTATAATAGTGTATTGTGCGGATATTGATTTTTACATTATTTTCAAGTATCAACAATGAGATATATAGTAATTGTGATACTGGAAGGTTTCAAAAAAGATGTGTAGTTTTTTCTTGTTAGTGATTTATAAAATTGATGTTTTTTGTCGATTCGTTAAAGGCACAAAAATGTACGACGAAATAAAAATTAAGGTTGAATTTACTTTTTGCAGCATTACATCGGTTTTTTATGCCGTTAATCGATTAAATATTAAGTTAAGGTAAGGATATGAGGACAGAATGAAAAATACCGAATGTGTCTGTAAAACTCATTATAGTCTGTTTCGGAATAAGTCAGCCTCTTTATTATATTTAATTCCTAAAAGTTCTATTTTATGCCTTCTTTCATTCTTTTTAGTTTGTACAGTAGTAATAGATAAATCCTACAAGATTAAAAAGACACAAAATGTATTTCTTTTAGAAAATTATTCTGCAGAAGAAATTTTTAGATCATTTCATATTTATAAATGCAAAACTTGTCAAATCTGAAAAAAAGTTAACTCTCCTTTTTTTCTAGGTTTGACAAGTTTTTTAGATACCGTAAAATTTATTTTGCGTCTATAAATACAAGTGCACTCGCTTTTCAGTTTTTTAATGCTTTTTTTTTTGTGATTTCACCCCAGAGTAATTGTAATATGTCCCACATCCTTTAGTTGGAAAGACTCTATGTTTGCAACTGTTGACAGTTTAAAATGCAACCTGACTTAAATCATACTATATGTTTAAGCTACTGTTCTCAATATTCAAAATACACATACGCTATCCTATTTGAAATAGTTTTTATGAAAAAGAAAATCACTTTATTATTCTGCTTTTTTTTATTTTTTTATCCGTTTCCAAGAGTGTGGAGCATATCAGTTCAGGATAACATCACTGTTTCATTAGATGGCTCTGCTGACTTTATTTCGATTCAGGAAGCAATTACAGCTTGCGGAGCTTTTCCATCTAATCCAAAAACTATTTTTATTAAAAAAGGGATTTATAAGGAAAAAATCATAATTGATTCTTTTAACAGTAATATCTCCCTTATTGGAGAAGATAAAGACCAAACCATTATTTCATTCAATAATTATAACGGTCAGCCTGATATTGGCACTTTTACGAGTTATACATTTAAAGTATTGGCTGATAATATTAGTCTTCAAAATATAACGATAGAAAATACGGCAGGTGCTGTGGGACAGGCTGTGGCGCTGCACGTTGAAGGAGATTATTTTAAAGCTGTTAATTGTAAATTTCTAGGCAATCAGGATACTTTATATGTCTCAGGAGAAAATAGACGCCACTATTTTAATAATTGCTACATAGAAGGCACTACCGATTATATTTTTGGTTCGGCTACAGCTGTTTTTGATAATTGTATTTTGTATAGTAAAGCCAATTCTTATATCACAGCGGCAAATACTTCTAAAAACAGTAAATATGGTTTTGTCTTTTTGAATTGTAAACTTTTATCTGCGCCAAATGTTCGTAAAGTGTATCTGGGACGTCCCTGGCGTGAATATGCCAATGTAATTTTTTCCAGTTGTTTTATGGATTCCCATATCAATCCGGAAGGATGGCATAATTGGGGAAAACCTGAAAGTGAAAAAACGGCTTATTATGCTGAGTTTAAAAATTATGGCCCTGGAGCTTTGACAACCAAACGTGTCAAATGGTCGCATCTGCTTTCTGTTGAGCAAAATTCCAGACTTACTTTCAATGTCATTTTCAAAGTAGAGAATCAGTGGAATCTCAGTTCGGCTACACCATAAAATCTTTAATATTCTTATTTACTATCATACTCACTAAACCATGAACCATAAATTTTATTACAAACTACTTTGTTTTATCTTTTTTCTAAATTCCCTAAGCGTTTCGGCAAAAAGCTATGATCTTAAGGCATTAGGAGCAGATAATTCGGGTAAAAAATTCTGTACAGCTCTCATTCATAAAACCATTGATCTGGCATCAAAAGACGGAGGAGGAACTTTGTATTTTCCAGCTGGTAATTACTTAACAGGTGCTATAACTTTAAAAAGCAATATTACGATCTATTTAGAAGCTGGGGCAGTTTTAAAATTTTCATCCGATTTTAAAGATTATCTGCCTTTTCAAAAAGTTCGTTACGAAGGAGTTTTTATGAAAACATTTGCTCCGTTGTTTAATGCTCAAAATGCTGAAAATATTATCATTAAAGGAGAAGGAACTATAGACGGTAATGGTTTTGCTTGGTGGGAAGAAGCGAAGAGAATCAATAAAGAACTAAAATTAAATGGTACGCTTAAAGAACCAACCGAATTACAAAAACTTTGGGTAGAGCAGAACAAAGAATTAAAAGTAGAACCGTATTATGAAAATACTTTAAAGACCCAGTTTTTCAGACCTCCTTTTATTCAATTTTTTGAATGTAATAAAATCAATATCGAAGGAATTCGCATTTTAAATTCCCCTTTTTGGACTATTAATCCAGTAGGTTGCAATGATGTGCGAATACACGGAGTAACAATCTTAAATCCGGATAAAGAACCGCACGGCCCAAATACAGATGGTATTAATCCGTCTTCTTGTTCCAATGTTAGGATATCCGATTGTTTTATCAGCGTAGGAGATGATTGTATTACGATAAAATCAGGACGAGATTTTCACGGACGCGAATACGGAAAAGCATGCGAAAACATTACCATTTCCAATTGTGTGATGCTGGCAGGTCACGGAGGTGTTGTAATTGGAAGTGAAATGTCTGGCGGCGTAAAAAATGTAGTCATTACAAACTGTGTTTTTGATGGAACAGATGCAGGAATCCGAATGAAAGCTTCCAGAGGTCGAGGTGGAGTTGTGGAAAACATTATGGTCTCCAATATAGTGATGCGAAATATAGGTCGTAATGCCTTTACGTTTGATCTCTTTTATGATAGATCATCCAAAGTAGAACCTGTTTCTGAGCGTACTCCGATCTTTAGAAATATATCAATTAGTAACGTAACAGGTAGGAGTATTAATAAAGTAGGAGTTATTTATGGCATCGAAGAAATGCCTGTCGATGAACTTACTTTTACGAATATTAATATGGAGGCCAAAGAAGGTTTTACAGGAAATCTAGCAACCAATCTGACTTTCTCGAATGTAGATATAGTGGCCGAAAAAGGTCCATCGTTCGAATTTACAAATTGTGATAAGCTCTTGTTTAATGATGTAAAATCTAAAAAACCGATTGTAGATCAGCCGATACTTAAATTAGAGAACTGTAAAACGGTATTGATCAACAACTGTTTTCAGAAAATTCCTGCTTCCGTTTTTGTTGAAACTGTTAATTCTGATGTGATTCAAGGCAATAATTTTTTGTCTCTCGTAAAAACACCTTTCCTTAAAAAAGACAAATAAAATGAAAAAGATTGTATTACTTTTTTTCTTCACAATTTCTATAAATACAGCTTTTAGCCAGGAAATTATTCCGCTTTGGGTAACGGGTAAAATGCCTAATTCTAAAGGAATGAAATTAAAAAGAATAGAAGACCGTGAGCGCATAACTCAGATTGATGTTCCCTCGATATATGCTTTTTTTACTTCTAAAGAAGAAAATACAGGAGCGGCCGTTTTAATTTTTCCTCCCGGTGGTTATAAAAAACTGACTTATAATATTGCGGGATTTCAGCTGGCAAAATGGTTCAATACTTTTGGAGTAAATGCCTTTGTGGTCATGTATCGGCTTCCAACTTCTCCTGATTTGGTAAATCCAGCTTTTGGGCCCATTATGGACGGTCAGAGAGCCATTAAAATGATCAGAAGCCGCGCTTCTCAATGGGGAATTGATCCTGCAAAGATTGGAGTAATGGGAGCGTCTGCAGGTGGCGGACTAACCGCTAATCTTGCCACAATTACTACTGATTATGCTAAAATTAATGATGAATTGGATTCGGTAAGCATACAGCCAAATTTTCAAATTCTTGTTTCGGGAGCGATCAGTATGAAGCAGAATGCCCATAAAGGAAGTTATGAAGCTTTGTTAGGAACAAATCCAGAACCGAAAAATGAAGAACTTTTTTCAGGTGAACTAAATGTTTCTACTGCTACGCCTCCTGCATTTGTTATTTGTGCAGCCGATGATCATGTCGTAAATCCACTCAATAGCATTCAATATTATCAGGCTCTTTTAAAAGCCAATATCAAAGCGGCTTTGCATATTTTTCCGCAGGGAGATCATAACATCGCGCTTCGCAATAATCCGGGTTCTACACAATTATGGCCAGCTTTATGTGAAGCTTGGTTAAACGAAATGGGCTTTCTTGCGAAACCGCAGAAATAAAACTAATTATCCGTAAGCAATTAGTTTACAAAACCAAATTAATAACTTTCCAAGACTTAAATTATGAAAAATTTCTTTTACCAATGGGCTGTTTTTATAGCCTTTATGATAATAGTACCCAACAGCTTATCGGCCCAAACTAAAGATAAAATCACAGTAGCCATAGATGGAAGCGGTGATTATGTAAAAATTCAGGAGGCAGTTAATGCAGTTCCAGCCGATAAAGCAGCACGCACCATCATTTTTATAAAAAACGGTTTATACAATACCGAAAAAATCATTGTTCCTGCTGATAAAAAGAGAATTACTTTCAAAGGTGAAAACCGCGACAAAACGATTCTGAGTTATCATATTTTCGACTGTACTGGCGGTTTAAACAATAAATGTCCAGCCGAAGATGCTGCGAAATGGGAAGGGCAGAATATTAGAACTTCAGCTTCAGTAACGATTCAGGGAGATGAGTTTAGAGCGGAGAATGTAACCTTTCAAAATACTGCTGGTCCTGTTGGACAGGCTTTAGCTGTTTTTATTACCTCAGATAAAAATACTTTTATCAATTGTAATTTTTTAGGCTATCAGGATACCATGCTTCTTGGGAAAGATGGTACACGCAGTTACTTTAAAAATTGTATGATTTTAGGCAGAACTGACTATATCTACGGTGGCGGAATAGGTTATTTTGACAGTTGTGAAATCAGGAGTTACGGCGGCGGCTGGATTACGGCTCCGAGTACACCAAAAGATCAAAAATATGGTTTTGTGTTTAACAAATGTAAGTTGACTTTTGTTAGCAACAGCCCTCGTGTTAATGATGATAAACAGCCATTTAGTCTTGGTCGACCTTGGCATAATTATCCAAAGGTAGCATGGCTGAATTGTGAAATGTCCAAAGAATTAAATCCGTTGGGATGGCCAACAACCTGGCGTATGGATTATGCTTCAACGAGTGCCGATTTGCATTTGTATGAATACAACAATAAAGGAGAAGGGGCAAATATGACTGGTCGTGCAAAATGGGAAGGTTTAAAAGCAATTTCCGCAGCTGAAGCCAAATTGTATTCGGTAGAAAATGTATTAAACGGATCTGATAATTGGAAGCCTTCAGTAAAATAATAACTTATGAAAATTCTTTTAAATAAATCGGTTTTATCGTTTTTCGTCTTTTTTTCATTTTTGTTCCATTCTTCTGCTCAGAAAAAATTAGTTTTATGGTATGATAAACCTTCCAAAGCATGGACAGATGCTGTTCCTCTTGGCAATGGAAGATTAGGAGCAATGGTTTATGGAGTACCTCAATCGGATACCATTCAGATTAATGAAGATACTTTTTGGTCGGGAAGTCCTTATCAGAATATCAATTCAAATGCTAAAAAAAGCCTGAAGCAGATTCAGAATTATCTTCAGGATGAAAATTTTATTGAAGCGCAGAAACTGGCTTTGTCTGATATAATTGCAGATCGCAAAACAACTTCGCATGGACAAGTGTATCAATCCATTGGGAATTTAGTTTTATCTGTTCCAAATCATGAAAAGTATACTAATTTTTACAGAGATCTGGATTTAAAAACGGCAATTGCAACGACTAAATATACTGTAAACGGTGTAAACTTTCAGCGTGAGGTTTTTACTTCTTTTACAGATCAGCTTATTATTATTCGACTTTCTGCAGATAAAAAAGGTGCTGTTAATTTTAATGCTTCTTTTGCAGGGCCTCTTAAAACCAATATGGTAAAAGTTACTTCTTCAGTACCTGCAAATCAGAATCAACTGCTTGTAGTTAATGGTCAATGCGCTCGTGAGAAGGAAGAAAATATAACCAATTTACTGCATTTTAATACGCAAATAAAAGTAGAGGCAAAGGGAGGAACTCAATCCAAAGAAGGAGAATCCATCAGTGTAAAAAATGCTGACGAAGCTTTTATTTACATATCAGTAGCGACCAATTTTAAAAATTATAAAGAGATTAGTGCAGATGCCGAGAAACGAGCTAAGGATTATCTAAAGGCTTTTTCTAAATCGTATCAAAAAGCTAAAGAAGATCATATTGCTTTTTATCAAAAGCAATTCAATCGGGTTCAGTTAGATTTAGGCAATTCTCCACAGATAAACAAACCAACAGATCAGCGTATTGCTGAATTTTCAAACACAGAAGATCCTGATTTGGTTTCAACCTATTTCCAGTTTGGACGTTATTTGCTTATTGCTTCTTCTCAGCCAGGCAGTCAGCCCGCTAATTTACAAGGAATTTGGAATCCAAATGCGGGACAATATCCGGCCTGGGACAGTAAGTATACAACCAACATAAATGTTGAAATGAACTACTGGCCTGCAGAAGTAACTAATCTTTCAGAATGCCATGAACCTTTTATAAAATTAATTAAAGAAGTTAGTGAAACAGGAAAACAATCGGCTTCGGAAATGTACGGTGCCCGCGGATGGGCCTTGCATCATAATACCGATTTATGGCGTTCTACCGGTGCAGTTGATGCGACTGCAGGAATCTGGCCTACTTGTAATGCATGGTTTGCTTCGCATTTATGGGAAAAATTTCTTTTCTCGGGAGATCAGTCGTATTTAAAAGAAGTCTATCCAATACTTAAAAGTGCTTCCGAATTTTATCAGGATTTTTTAATTAAAGATAAGAAAACAGGATATCTGGTCGTTTCTCCTTCTATTTCTCCGGAACATACTCCTGGCTTGCAATCGTATGAATATACAAAACCCGATGGAAGTATAGGTACAGAACGTTGTATTGTTTTTGCTGGCGTTACGATGGATAATCAGATGGTATTTGATTTGCTTTCGAATACCATTGATGCGGCTGAAATTTTGAAAGTAGATCAGCAATTTATAACAGAATTGAAAAAAATCCGTCAGCAACTACCTCCAATGCATATTGGAAAATACACACAATTGCAGGAGTGGCTGGAAGATTGGGATCGTAAAAATGATACACATCGACATGTATCGCATTTATGGGGAGTGTTTCCGGGACGAGAAGTTTCGCCTTTTAAAACGCCTGAACTTTTTGAAGCTTCCAGAAACTCGCTTATAGGAAAAGGAGATGCTAGCCGAGGCTGGTCAATGGGCTGGAAAGTGTGTTTATGGGCAAGATATTTAGACGGAAATCATGCTTATAAACTGATTACAAATCAGCTCAATTTGAAGTCTGCCAACGCCACTATTAAAGATCCGGATGGCGGTACTTATACCAATATGTTTGATGCACATCCTCCATTTCAAATTGATGGAAATTTTGGCTGTACGGCTGGTATTGCCGAAATGTTACTGCAAAGTCATGACGGCGCTCTGAGTTTATTACCAGCTTTACCTGATGTTTGGCAGAATGGAACAATTAAAGGATTAAAAGCACGTGGCGGTTTTGAAATCGAAAATATGGAGTGGAAAAAGGGCAAATTAGTTTCTGTAACGATTAAATCTAATCTTGGCGGAAATCTCCGTTTGAGAAGTTATTCTCCATTAAAAGGTTCAGGATTAAACACTGCTAAAGGAATTAATCCTAATACTTTTTATAAGTATCAGCCAGTCGAAAAACCAGTGGTTTCTTCCAGTGCCGAATTTAAAGGAACAGCAGTTGCAAAAACATTCGAATTTGATGTTAAAACAGAAAAAGGAAAAAGTTATACTTTTCAGTATGTCAACTAATTTTTGATTGTTTTCTAAAGATAAAAAGCAGCTGTGATACGATTAAATCACAGCTCTTTTTTTATAGAGAAACATTAGATGTTTTTTTACGAATTATAACTATCAAAAACAGATGTTTTTTCTGATGTAATTCCTGAATGTGTTGAAAATAAAGGGATTCTGTGAAATGCCCCCTATCATATTGTGTTTAGACCTCCTTCAAATTAGGATTAAAATCTAGTTTTGTTTTAACAATAAATCATAAAAGCAAATCCGTTTTTTCGGAATGTGTTTTTTTAATGCTGCTTATTTAAGCATTGTTTAAGTAAGGTCTCAATTCGGCTTCAAAACCATGCCTTAGAAGAGATCATTTTTAGAATACAAATTTCACTATTAACTATACTAACTAACCAATTTAAACCATTATCGTATGAAAAAGAATTTGTCAAAGAATCACTTTGGCATGGTAAAAAAAGTTAGGAATAAAGCCGCTTTGCTTTCCGCAGTAGTTTTACTCTTTGATTTTTCTGCCAATGCCAATACGAACTCAAATTCAAGCACACTAACCCGTTTCGATTTTTCCCGAAACAGTAAGAATTATAACCATTTTTCCTTTGATTTGTTTCCATCTTTTCAAAATGAAATAACAGTAAAAGGTAAAGTGGTAGATGAAAAAGGACTGGGAATTCCAGGTGTGTCTATTGTATTAAAAGGCACCAAAAAAGCAACAATGACTGATATTGACGGAAGTTTTGTTTTTGAAAAAGTTCCTTCAGAGGGTACACTGACTTTCTCTTTTATTGGTATGGAAACCCAGCATATTGCTGTTGGCGGGAGAAGCAGTTTTAATGTTAAAATGAAAGATTCCTCAACGAACCTTGATGAGGTCGTAGTAATTGGATATGGAACTGCTAAACGTAAAGATTTAACAGGTTCCGTTGCTTCTGTAAATATGAAGGATTTGAAAGATATTCCTGCAACCTCTGCTTTACAGGCTATCGCCGGACGTTTAGCGGGAGTAAATGTTACCATTACAGAAGGTTCTCCAGATGCACAGATTAACGTGCGAGTGCGTGGAGGAAGTTCTATTACTCAGGATAATTCCCCGCTCTATATTGTGGACGGTTTTCAGGTCAATTCGATTAATGATATTCCGCCTGGCGATATTGAGACTATTGATGTATTAAAAGATGCTTCATCGACAGCAATTTATGGTTCTCAAGGAGCAAATGGGGTAGTGCTTATTACAACTAAATCAGGAAAAAAAGGAAAGACTGAAATTACCGTTAATGCTTATACCGGTTTAAAAAAGACCTATAAACTTACCAATGTTTTATCTCCTTATGAGTTTGTATATTTTCAAAAAGAACTTGATCCGGGATCTAGTGTAACGGGTACCAGTTTTTATTCTGCCTATGGTTTATGGGAAGACAGGGATATTTACAAATCTAAAAAAGGCTTTGACTGGCAGGAACAACTTTATGGAAATATAGGGGTGCAGACGCATACTGATATGGGACTAACCGGTGGAGATGGAAAACTGCAGTACAAGGTAAATTATACGCATGATGAGGAAGACTTTATTATGGTTAATTCAGCTTACAAAAGAGATTATGTGAGTTTTAAATTGAATAAAGAATTAAGTTCTAAATTCCGTTTTGATTTCAACTCTCGTTTCTCCAATACGATAATTACAGGGCCAAGTGTTTCCAACGGAGGAAAACTGAAAGATGGAATTAAATATGCTCCAGTAAGAAGTTTGACTTATCTGGATCCTGCATTAGCTTTAGGCGGAACGGATAATATCACTTCAGCGGAAGCTTTGAGTAGTTTAAATGATCCTATTTACAACATTACCAACGAGTACAAAGAGCAGAACAATCTCAATCTGACAATGAATGGAGGTTTGACTTGGAAACCTATAAAAGGACTTTCGATAGTTACTCAGGGGAGTTACGGAATAAATAGAAATTATACGGATAATATCTGGCTTCGAAATACAGGAGAGGCAAGTGCAAACGGTGGACAGCCAGTAGCAAAACGTCAGGATGTAAAAGGAGCAGACTGGTCGATTCAAAATACTTTAAGCTATGATAGATCGTTTAATAAATCAGTACACAAGTTCAACTTCCTGCTTGGACAGGAAGCGAGAAGCTCTCAGGTCAATGAAACTTTGATTCAATCTAAATTTTTCCCTGCCGATTTTGGAGCTAGTGATGTTTTGGCAATGTGGAATTATGGTACGCCTCTGCCTACTTATACTACGATTGGAGAACCAACTAGAACTTCTTCTTATTTCGGACGTATTAATTATACGCTTCGTGATAAATACATCTTCAGTTTTACATCTCGATTTGATGGTAAAAACGTTTTTGCTCCAGACAACCGCTGGGGTTATTTTCCGGGAGCAGCATTCGCCTGGCGTATGTCTGATGAGAAATTCATGGAAAAGACCAAAAGTTGGTTATCCGATGCTAAATTTCGTTTAAGTTACGGAGAAGTTGGAAATGCTCGTGTAGGTTCCTACTGGCGTCAGGATTATAGTTTTGAAACAGCGGCGAATCGTCTTATTTATGTAAGTGAAGTGGGACAGAGTTCTTTAAAACCTTCTAATACTTTAAAAAATGAAAACCTAACTTGGGAAACGACAGTTTCTACCAACTTAGGATTAGATCTTGGATTTTTTAATCAAAGATTAACCATAAATATTGATGCTTATAAAATTGACACTAATGACTTAATATTAGCCGTAGCATTACCATCTAATTCAGGTTATGTTTCACAATACCAAAATATTGGAAGTACTTCTAATAAAGGAATCGAATTTACAGTAAACGGAAATATTGTTGAAACTTCTCAATTTAGATTATCAGCTAACTTTAATATTGCCTTTAATAAAAATGTTGTAAAAAGTTTAGACGGTTCTAACGAAATGATTGCTGCATCAAACTGGGCGCCTAATGTTGGACGTGATGATTATAGAGTTCGTGTAGGACAGCCGGTTGGTTTAATGTATGGTTATGTATCTGACGGAATGTATACATTCGATGATTTTAATTTCGATACTGTACAGAAAAAATGGATTCTAAAAGAAGGTGTTGCCGATGCCTCAAAAGTAATTACGACTTCAGGGAATTATTTTGGGCCAGGACATATGAAACTAAAAAAACTAAGCGGTACAGGCAACGTAATAAACCCTGATGAAGACCGAAAAGTTATTGGACGTGCGCAACCTAAACATACGGGTGGTTTTGCTCTTAGCGGCGCTTTTAAAGGCTTAGATTTTTCAGCACTTTTCAACTGGTCTTATGGAAATGATATTTATAATGCTAATAAAATAGATAACTCAACTTTCAGTGGTTCTAAACGTTACAATAACGCTAATGCATTGATGAGTCTGGATAATCGTTTTACAACCATAGATCCGGTTACAGGAAATAATATCATGTTTGGTACCGATGCGAATCCGCAGTTATTACAGGAAATAAACCAGGACGCCAGTATTTGGCATCCTTTGTCCAACTCTACCATTATTACAGATTGGGCAATTGAAGATGGTTCGTTTCTTCGTTTAGGAAATCTTACTATTGGTTATACACTTCCGGAAACAATTGCCAAAGGAAAGTTTATTCAAAAAGTAAGATGTTATGTGTCGGGTAATAACCTAAAAGTTTGGACCCGTTACTCAGGACAGGATCCGGAGGTAAGTACTAATAATTCTCCTTTAACACCCGGACTTGACTGGTCGGCTTATCCAAAAGCCAGAACCCTATTATTTGGTGCCAACATAACTTTTTAATTGTCTATTATCATGAAAAAATATATTTATACTGCATTTGTCCTTCTTGGCTTAGGAACCGTTTCCTGCAATGAGGACTTTTTAGAAACTACTTCGCCTTCTAAATTAAGTTCACAAACGGTTTTCAATACAACTTCTATGGCTAAAGCTGCCGTTATGGGAGTTTATGGAAAAATGACCGATACTTATATTTATGGACAGAAATTGTCTGTAAACTGGCAGGGAGTGAGCGATATTGAAACTAACTCAGGATTTACCACAACAGGATATAACTCTACAAGTTCTGATTCTGGAGCGGGTAATTTTTATGATGATCCTTATAACACTACAACTAAATGGGAGAGTTTGTTTCAGTTTGCCGAATTGGCTTCATCTGCTGTAGATGGTATTCGCAATTCGCCTGTGTTTGAATCTAAAGCAAATGAGATGAAGCCTCTTTTAGGAGAAGCTTTAACTCTTAAAGCCTTAGCTTATTTTGAACTGGTTAGATTTTGGGGTGATATCCCTTATAAAGGCGAACCATCAAAATCGGATCTTTCTAATGTCTATATCGGAAAAACAGACAGAGATGTAGTTTACGCAGAATTGGTAAAAGATTTAACCGAAGCTGTAGGATACCTGCCATATCTTAAAATGGCTCCGGAATATACTACTGCTGAACGTATTTCTAAGGCTTTCGCTAAAGGGTTATTAGCGAGAGTGGCATTGTTTGCAGGAGGGTGGTCATTGCATGACGGTAATCTTTTCTCCGATGAGAATGTAGAACATCATCCAACCATGCAGGCCGAAAACGGATATTATGTAGGACGTGTTAAAAACTGGCGCGATTACTATCAAATTGCCGCGCAGCAAACGGCAGAAATTTTAGGCAGTTCAGAACATCAGCATAGTTTAGATCCTAATTATGAGAATATCTGGAAAACAGTTTGTAATCTAGGGCAGAATGCTTCAAATGAAAACTTATTCGAGGTTGCTTTTGGTCTTGGGAATAATGGAGACATTGGTTCATTAATGGGGTATGAAGTAGCTTCTAATACCAAATACGGTTCAAGAGGTTTTGGAGGAAGTTATGTGAGTTCACAGGCCTATTATTTTTATTCTTTTGACCCAGATGATTTACGCAGGGATACTACTTTGTCCTGGACCAGCTATGGAAGTGAAAACAAAGAGACAATGAAAACAGATGCTCTTAGTGTTAGTTTTGCAAAATGGCGTCTAGACTGGATGAATCCTTCTTATTTGTCTTTGCATAAAACAGCGAATTCCCGTATTGCCACTGGGGTAAATTGGATCATAATGCGTTATTCCGATATTTATTTGATGTTTGCTGAAGCAGAAAGCCAGTTATCTAATCCAGATAATGTTAATGCTGTAGCGAAAATGTCACCTCGTCATGCATTAGAAACCGTAAGAGCTCGTGCTTTTGGAGCAAACTCATCGAAAGTAAAACAATATGATGCTGATTTCTTCAATGCTATTGTAAATGAGCGTGCATGGGAATTTGGTTGTGAAGCTATTCGTAAACATGATTTGGTAAGATGGGGACTTTTATACGATAAAATTGAAACCATGAAAAAAACATTGTGTTTAATGCTGGACAATAAACAGACGGTTACCATTTTTGACAAAACGTATCAGGCATCTGACTTTCCGCAGACAATTTATTACAAGTTCAAGAATGCAGAATATATTGATAAGAGTTCGATTAATTATTATAGAAATTTAGGTGCCAGTCCTGGACCAGAATATTTATCCGCTTCGTGGTTTACTAAAAATGCGCAGAAGCCAACCAGCGGAACCAATAAAAATTATATTGACTGGCCGGTACGTATTTTATTAGCTGGTACAGGTATTAATAAATCGTATGATTATTCCAGTTTCTTAAGTTCTATGACTAATGGTGGAGAAATTCAATCCAATTTAGTGCAATACACCATGGGAAATAAAAGCTGTAATTACAGACATTATTTCTGTATTTATTATGAAGATTTATTTGAGTCTAAAGGTAATTTAACGAATTCTTTTGGATACTAAACCTAAACTTGTAAAATTGGAAGAAATGAAAAAAAATATAATATTCGGACTATTTTCTTTGCTTACTTTAGTGTTCGTAAGCTGCGAAAAGGATTATAATGACTGGGAAGTAGAAGAAGGACATGAACGTCTTTTTAAAGCTTTGATTTTTGAGGTTTCTAAAGTAGCATCTACTCAGGTAGAATTAAAATTCACAAAATCAATAGATGCCACTAAATACATTTTTGAATTTAGTAAAGATAGTTTACAATTCAATCAGATTGTAAAAACGGTCGAATTGAAAAGTGCTGATTTGGTTCCTTTTGCAACATCAACGAATCAGACCAAAGTAGAATATCGTGAACTATTTAGTGAGCTGGATGGTGATTCCGGTTATTCAGTTCGTATGAAAAGTGTAAGTGAAGCGACCGGACTTGAATCTAAACTAAGTCAGATCTTTTTTAGAACCCCTGCCGAGCAATTATTTAAAAGTTATACTCCGGCAGCAAATAGTTTAACTATTGACTGGACTATTTCTCCAAGAGTGACTAAAGTAGCTTTATTCGATCAGGCGGGAGTAAATATTAGAGAAATTCCTTTAACAGATCAGCAGAAAACAACAGGAACTTTAGTTATAGATAATTTAGCCATTGGAACCAGTTATATAGTAAAAATTTTGAATGAGTCAAATGTAAGAGGTTCGCTAAATGTTAGAACTACCGGTATATTTGATAGTACTATTTATAATGTACTACCCGCTGATAACGCAACTACAATTGCTGCAGCGATTAGTGGCCTCGTAGCTACGGGTTCTAAAAACTTTACTATTGTTTTCGATAAAAATACGACTTATAATATTGGAGGAGATATCACTATTCCGACTGGCGTTAATGATATTGCTTTTGTGGGAGTTGCTGATTCTAACGGAGTATTGCCAAAATTGCTTAATGCCCGTTTTAGAGTACAAACACAGATTAATGATTTAATTATTCAATATCTGAACACGACTTCTGCAGCCGCATTTTTTATTGATTTGGGAACCAAAAATGTACACAACATTAATATTGACGGCTGCGAAATAGATAATATTAACTCTATAGTACGTTTAAGTGGTACTTCTGTAGTCAATGATGTCAATGTTACCAATAGCAAGATTTCCAGAACAGGAGGTTATGGTGTTTTCAACGTAGCCGCAGGACAGGTTATTAATTCGATAACAGCTCAAAATTGCACTTTAACTGAAATCAGTACTCGTTTTGCTGATGTTCGTGTGGCAACAAAAATTAATTTTTCAAACATTACCTGCATAAATATTACTACTGCAATGGGGCATTTATGGCTTTTTGATAATGCAAAACCAGTACAGCTTACAATTCAGAATATGATTATTGGAGGGCCAAACGGAGGAGCTAAAATCAATAGTACCAACGGAACATACGCAAGTATTCAAATTTCATACACAGGTAGTTATATGACCAAAGATTTAATTGTTGATGCCAGACCATTTACAGGAATTACAGCAGTTCCTTTAGATATTTACGGTTTATTTGTAAATCCTGCTCTTGGTGATTTTCATATCAAAGAAGGTACAGGTTTCGCTGGTACAGGCGTAGCAGGAGATAAAAGATGGTTTTGATTTATAAATAATAATTTAAACAAGGGGAGTTATGATAATCATATTCCCTTTGTTATTACTATACTAACATTATATTTTTATTATGTATAAAAAACTAACAGGTACTGTAATCGGGATATTTTTTACCTACAGTATATTATCCTTTATGCCTTCTGAAAAACGATATAAAAATTTAGATCCTTCTAAAGAGAAATTAAGAAATCAAGAGCCTTTAGAAGAACCTTTTGCTTTTCCTGGAGCAGAAGGCGGAGGTTCTAAAGCAACAGGAGGAAGAGGTGGAAAAGTAATCAAAGTCACTTCTTTAGAAGATACTGATACACCGGGAACTTTGCGAAATGCCATCAATCAGAAAGGGGCAAGGATTATAGTTTTTGATATCAGCGGAACGATTTATTTAAAGTCAGCGCTGCATATTAAAAGCGGTGATATTACAATTGCAGGTCAGACCGCGCCGGGCGACGGTATTTGTGTGGCGCACTACGATGTAAGTGTCAGTGCTGATAATGTTATTATGCGATATCTTCGTTTCCGAATGGGAGATGTAAACAAAATCGAAGCCGATGCACTTGGCGGACGTTTTCAAAAGAATGTTATTATCGATCATTGTTCTGTAAGCTGGTCAACAGATGAATGTGTTTCTTTTTATCAGAACGAAAACTTTACGCTGCAGTGGTGTATTATTTCAGAAGCTTTAAAAAACTCTTTTCATGCTAAAGGTTCTCATGGATATGGAGGAATTTGGGGCGGTAAAAATGCCACTTTCCATCATAATTTAGTAGCCAGTAGTGACAGTCGTAATCCTCGTTTGGGCGAATATGCTAATCATGCTTTTGCTCTTACCGATTTAGTTGATTTACGGAATAACGTCATTTACAATTGGGGAGGCAATAGCTGCTATGGAGGTGAAGCTATGAATGTCAATATTGTAAACTGCTACTACAAACCCGGACCGGCAACTGTAAAAAAAGATAGAATTATTTCTATTGATAAAAATACAAAAGCGAATGTTTCGCCTAATCCTGTCTATAATATTTGGGGAAAATATTACATTAATGGAAATGTAATCGAAGGTTCTCCACAAACTACAAAAGACAATTGGACTTATGGCGTTTTCAATCAGTTTTCTCCCGGCTACGGTGCAGTTTCTGATGCTGATAAAAAGGCAATCAAACAAAATATACCCCACAAAGCTTTGCCTGTTACAACACACACGGCTCAAAAGGCTTATGATCTAGTACTACAATATGCAGGAGCATCTTTGATTCGCGATGCCGTTGATATTCGCATTATTAATGATGTCAAAAGTGGTAATGTAACGATTAAAGATGGAGGAAATGGCAGTAAAAATGGTATGATAGACACTCAGAATGCTGTAGGCGGATGGCCTAATTTAGCTTCTGGCATTACTTTAAAAGATACTGATAATGACGGAATGCCTGATGAATGGGAAAAAAATAACGGTCTTGATCCTGTAAAGAATGATGCAAATGGGCATAATCTCAGTAAAATCTACGACAATATCGAGGTCTATATGAATAGCATAATAGCTAAACAGACCGAAGAGCAGTTAAAATTATAATCCTTTTTAGAATTATTCAATTCGTTTTTGTTTTTTAGTCAGCTCCGCCTGCAGAAAATAGTTTTGTTTTTTGCAGGTAAGCCGACTATTGCAGACGTGTTTTATCTTTAGTACAAAATGAAAATAGTAAAATTTCAAAGAATAGCATTATTCCTTTGTTTCATACTGGCAACTGTCCAGTTAAAAGCTCAGAAGTTAGTATTGCAATACGACAAACCAGCATCCAATTGGAACGAAGCGCTTCCTATTGGGAATGGCCGTTTAGGTGCCATGATTTTTGGGAATCCTCAAAAAGAAGAATTACAGCTGAATGAAGAAACCATTTGGGCAGGCGAACCAGGTAATAATGTTCCTAAAAAGACCTACACTAATATTGAGACTATCAGAAAGCTGATTTTTGAAAAAAAGTACAAAGAAGCTCAGGATTTAGCCAATGAAACCTTCCCAAGACAAGCACCTAAAGATTTAAATTATGGAATGCCCTATCAGACGGCGGGCAGTTTGTGGTTGGATTTTCCTGAACACGAAAAATTTTCCAATTACAAACGAGATTTAGATATTGAAAATGCGGTCACTTCCGTTAGTTATAAAGTAAATGGCGTATCGTACAAAAGAGAAATTTTAGCTTCTTTTTCGGATGATGTCGTTATAGTAAAATTAACCGCAGACAAGAAAAAGAGCATTAGTTTTTCTATAACTTCTACAAGCCCGCAATTATTGAATTCGATTAGAACGGAAGAAAATAAATTAATTTTTGAAGGAACTTCAGGGAGCACTGATAATAAAATTGGAAGAATAAAATATGTTGGTCAAGTCGGCTGTATTTTGAAGGGCGGAACTTTAACCGCAAAAACAGACAGACTTTTGATTGATAAAGCAGATGAGGTTGTAATCCGAATTTCATTGGCTACTAATTTTAAAAATTATAAGGATCTCTCAGAAAATCCGTTTCAGAAATCTAAAACTATTTTAGAAAAAGCTGCTCAGAAAAACTATGCGACAGCTTACCAAAATCATGTTTCGGCTTACCAAAAATATTTTAATAGAGTTTCGTTGAATCTTGGCGATTCTCCTCAGTCTAAAAAAACAACTGATATAAGAATAAAAGAATTCAATACAAATTATGATCCGCAGTTGGTGGCGCTTTATTTCCAGTTTGGAAGATATCTGCTTATTTCCAGTTCGCAACCGGGGAACCAGCCAGCGAATCTTCAGGGAATTTGGAATCATAAATTGAGTCCGCCTTGGGATAGCAAATACACCGTAAATATTAATACCGAAATGAATTACTGGCCGGCTGAAACAACCAATTTGAGCGAGATGCATCAGCCTCTTTTCAGCATGTTGAAAGACTTAGCTGTTACAGGACAAGAAAGCGCAAAAGAAATGTATCATGCCAGAGGCTGGAACCTGCATCATAATACCGATTTATGGCGTATAACAGGCATAGTAGATGGCGGATTTTACGGAATGTGGCCTATGGGTGGCGCGTGGTTAACCCAGCATTTATGGCAACATTATCTTTATACAGGCGATACAGCATTTTTAAAAGAGTATTACCCAGTTATGAAAGGAGCGGCGCAGTTTTATCTTGATGTATTGCAGGAAGAACCAGAGAAAAAATGGTTAGTAGTATCTCCATCCATTTCTCCTGAAAATACGTATCAAGGCGGTGTTGGGGTTTCAGCAGGAACTACAATGGACAATCAATTGGTTTTTGATCTTTTTAATAATATTATCAATGCTTCTAAAGTGCTGGAAACGGATAAGAATTTTGCTGATTCCGTTGCTGTAGCTTTAAAACGATTACCGCCTATGCAGATAGGACAGTATTCGCAATTACAGGAATGGCTGCACGATTGGGATAAGCCAAATGATAAACACCGACATATTTCGCATTTGTACGGATTGTTTCCTTCAGGTCAGTTATCTCCTTTAAGAACGCCCGAACTGGTTGAAGCAGCTAAGAATACATTAATATCCAGAGGAGATGTTTCTACCGGCTGGTCAATGGGTTGGAAAGTAAATTGGTGGGCTCGATTATTAGACGGTAATAAAGCCTTTAAACTAATTAAAGATCAGCTTCGTCCGGCACCAATGGAAAGTAAAGGAGAATCAGGTGGCACTTATCCAAATCTTTTTGATGCACATCCGCCATTTCAAATCGACGGTAATTTTGGCTGTACCGCTGGTATATCTGAAATGCTCTTGCAAAGTTATGATGGTGTCGTTCATTTATTGCCTGCTTTGCCAGATGAATGGACAAAAGGAAATGTATCGGGATTGAAAGTTCAGGGAGGTTTTGAAATCGAAGAAATGAAATGGGATAAAGGCAGTATTATTTCAGTAACCATCAAATCAAATTTAGGAGGAAATCTTCGTTTGAGAAGTTATTCAAAACTAAAAGGTAAAGGATTGACAATTGCTACAGGAGAAAATCCCAATTCCTTTTTCAAAATACCAGAAGTGCAAAGTCCAAACATTTCAGCGAAAGCGAAACTAATTGGATTAAAAAGTCCAAAAGTTTTTGAATATGATATCACAACAGAAAAAGGAGGGAGTTATACTTTTTATGCTGAGGAATAATTTGAAAGAGAGGTATATTTTATATCAGAATGCTTTGGTTTTTGTCAGTAAGTACTAAAAAGTTTGATTTTTTGTCAAATACCCCCTGACATTTTGCGTATTGACCTCTCTATGTTCTGCGCTGAAAAGTAGTTTTGTGATTATAAATTTTGAATTATTCTCTCCAAAAATATGGAGTGAATGAGTAATACTTGATTAATAAAGGTTGTTATGTTTAAGTTTAAAAAAGAAAAAATAAAAATTCAGATGTTGAGACAGTTGGGTATTATGGCTCTTTTGTGTAGTTCCGTAATCGCATTTGGGCAGAATCAAAAAAAGTCGTTTTCAGTACAGCTAGCCGAATCTGTACTATATAATAATCCAGATGCATGGATGACCGATTTTCAGTCAAAACCGGTATGGGGTTATGTACAAGGTTTAGTTGCTCTTTCATTACAAGAAGTCAGTAAAGAAAAAAACGAACCAAAATATTTCGACTATGTCAAAAATACTTATGCTAATGTATTGATTAATAAGCAAGGAATTATTGACGGCTATCGTTTAGAGTCTTTTAAACTTGACGATATTAATTCGGGTAAGATATTATTTTCTTTATATGAGAAAACAAAAGACGAACGCTATCGCATAGCAATTGAAGCACTTCATGAACAATTAAAAAAACAGCCCAGAATCGATCAGGGAGCATTTTGGCATAAGAAAATTTATACCAATCAGGTCTGGTTAGACGG
This sequence comes from Flavobacterium notoginsengisoli, assembly GCF_042686225.1. Taxonomy (NCBI): domain Bacteria; kingdom Pseudomonadati; phylum Bacteroidota; class Flavobacteriia; order Flavobacteriales; family Flavobacteriaceae; genus Flavobacterium; species Flavobacterium notoginsengisoli. The sequence continues at coordinate 170,727 of NZ_JBHUOT010000010.1, read as the reverse complement.
TTTGTATATGGGACTGCCGTTTTATGCACAGTATGCTGTAACATTTGGCGACGCTCAGGCTTTCGATGATATTACGAAGCAATTGTTAACTGTACAAAAGCATTTAAAAGATTCCAAAACAGGATTATATTATCACGGATGGGATGCCAGTAAAACCGTTTACTGGGCCAATCCTAAAACCGGATTATCACAAAACTTCTGGGGACGCGGCGTAGGGTGGCTATATATGGCATTGATAGATGTTTTAGAATATCTTCCTTCCAATCATAAAGATCGTAAAGCATTAGAAATCATGTTTCAGGATCTGACCGATTCTCTGTTAAAAGTTCAGGATCCGGATACAGGAGTATGGTTTCAGGTACTTAATTATCCAAAGCGTGAAGGGAATTATCGAGAAGCGACAGCCTCAGCAATGTTTGTTTATGGCTTAGCCAAAGGAATTCAATTAGAAGTTTTAAATAAAAAATACCTTAAACACCTGAAAAAAGCCTATTCAGGTTTTAGGAAAGAGTTCATTAAAATAGATGCCAATAAGCAAATAGAAATTACTTCGTGTTGCGCGGGAGCTGGTTTAGGTCCGGCAGACAATCTGGTTCGAAACGGGACTTATGATTATTATATTCATGAAGCGGTTAGATCTAATGACGGTAAAGCGATTGGTCCTTTTATAATGGCTTGTTTAATGCTGGAAAAGCATCCTCAATGGGCGGTTCTTTAATCTTAAATCGAAATTAAATATATTCAGATGAAAATAAAATATGTGGCATTTGCTTGTTTAGTCCTAACAAAAATGGGTAGTGTTTATGCACAAAAAAATACAGAAACGCTTTCTAAAGTTTGGGTATCCGACCTAGGAAATGGAAATTATAAAAATCCAATTATCTACGCCGATTATTCTGATCCCGATGTCTGCCGTGTGGGAAAAGATTATTTTATGACTGCTTCGTCTTTTAATTGTATTCCGGGACTTCCCATTCTGCATTCGAATGATTTGGTCAATTGGAAGTTAGTAAATTATGCGTTGCCAAAACAGCCTCCTGTAGAAACCTATGATAAAATACAGCATGGCAATGGAGTTTGGGCGCCTTGCATTCGTTTTCATAACGAGGAATATTATATTTTTTATCCAGATCCTGATTTCGGAATCTATATGACGAAAACCAAAAATCCCTATGGTAAATGGTCAGAACCTGTTTTGATTAAAGCAGCGAAAGGTATTATAGATCCCGCTCCTTTTTGGGATGAAGACGGTAAGGCTTATCTGGGATATGCATTAGCGGGAAGCCGTGCCGGAACCAAAAGTGTTTTAATGCTTTGTACCATAGATCCTGTAAGCTGTATGGCTAATGATGATGAGGTACTTTTGTTTGATGGTCATAAAAACCATACAACGGTTGAAGGCCCTAAATTCTATAAACGAAATGGCTATTATTATGTTTTTGCTCCTGCAGGTGGCGTGGCAACAGGCTGGCAGTTAATCTTGAGGTCTAAATCTATTTATGGGCCTTATGAAGAAAAAGTTGTTTTAGAACAAGGAAAGACAGTTGTAAATGGACCGCATCAGGGAGCTTGGGTGGACACGGTAACTGGAGAAGACTGGTTTATACATTTTCAGGATCAGGGCGCTTATGGACGAGTGGTACACTTGAATCCGATGAGTTGGAAAAATGACTGGCCGGTTATGGGAGTGGATAATGATAAAAATGGTATTGGAGAGCCTGTGCTGACTTTTAAAAAACCAAATGTAAATGGGCAATATCCTTTAGCAACTCCTCCAGATTCAGACGAATTTAATGAGCCTGTGCAAGGTTTACAGTGGCAATGGCATGCAAATAAACAGTTGGTTTGGGGGTATCCTTCGGCTGGTATGGGCTATTTCCGTTTGAATTGTATTCCAAAACCAGCGGATTTTAAAAGTTTATGGCAGGTGCCTAATATTCTGGCGCAAAAATTTCCTGCTGAAGAGTTTATGGCAACTTCTAAAATAACATTTACGCCCAATTTTGATAATGAACAATTTGGATTGGTTGTGATGGGAAGAAGTTATAGCAGTTTGACAGTTAAACGAATTAACGGACAATTAAAATTAATGCAGTTATCAGCTGCTAAAGCTGATAAAGGTGCTGCAGAAACAGGAACTGAAATAGCAACACTTTCTAATAACACTTTTTATTTCAGAGTGACGGTTCAAAAAGGAGGAAAGTGCCAGTTTTATTACAGTTTAGATGATAAAAAGTATTCCAAAGTAGGTTCTGAATTTATTGCTTCTGAAGGAACCTGGATAGGTTCAAAAGTTGGTTTTGTGGCTTTGAGAGAAGGAACAATAAATAATGCCGGCTATGCAGATATAGACTGGTTTAGAATATCTAAAATTGAAAAATAAGGTTTTAAGTTTAAGTTTAATTTTTTTTCGATCTGGTGGTTATGGTTTAAGTCATTAAGTATTTTTGTGGTTAATTGTAATTAGTTACTTTCACTTGCACTAGGATAAAAGAAGTCTTCGGACTTCTTTTTTTATTTCTAAAGAATTCTGTTTTCTAAAAAAGTTTTTTAACCACAACCCGAGCGATAGCGAACAGGCGAAGCAATTGCACAAATTTTCACAAATTAATTTCTACAGTTATTGGGCAGACTTTTTAGTTCATTAAAAAACTTAAACTTTAAATACTATTACTTAGCGTCTCTGCGCCTTTGCTAGCAAATTTCAAATTGGTTTACTAAATAATCTCGCAAAGTCGCAAAATCGCAAAGTTTTAATATGTATTCTCTTTTTTAGATTTTTAGTCGATCTAACTTTTATGTTTTTGTCGGTATTCTGTTGGAGTATCTCCGTATTTATTTTTAAAGGATTTAGTAAAATACTTCATGTCCGAAAAACCAGTCATATCAGCAATCTCTTTAATCAGTAACTGGCTGTCCGATAATAATTGTGCGGCACGTTTTATTCTAATATCACGAATAAATTCAACAGGAGAATAACCTGTTAAGCTTTTTATCTTATAATATAAAGTCGTTCGATTCAAACCTACAGTACTTCCGAGAATTTCAACAGAAAATTCATTATTGTCGATATTTTCTTCGATGCAATCCATGATTTTTCGCATCATTTCTTCGTCCTTGTCGCTTACTAAATGAGGTTTTGGTTCATAATCTTCTTTAGGATTAGGTTCGTTTTTTAATGTATTCTTATCATAGTTTTCAAAAATACTTTGTAAGCGTTTGCGCTGTTCCAGTAAATTCACAATACGGGCTCGTAAATAACTTACACTGAAAGGTTTGGTAATATAATCGTCGGCACCATAATTCATTCCCTCCAATTGACTTTCTATTGTTGTTTTTGCTGTTAATAATACAACAGGAACGTGACTGGTTTCGATGTTATTTCTAATTTTCTTCAGCAAATCTACTCCGTTAAGTTTTGGCATCATGATATCACTAATTACAAAATCTGGAGTGTTTTCGACTATTTTTTGGTATCCATCTTCGCCATCTTCGGCTTCAATTACTTCATAATCTTCTTCCAATACATTTTTTATAAAAGTGCGTAAATTCAAATCATCTTCAACAACTAATATTTTGACTTTTTCATTTGTCTTTTGTATCGTATTTTCTTCTTTTGCAATTTCGATTATTGCTGTAGGTTCTTCATAAAGAATTTCTACATCATCATTAAAATGATTATGGCCAATTTTAAAGTGTAAAGTAAAAGTACTTCCTTCATTGGCTTTACTGCTGAAAGTAATTTCTGCATGGTGCTGTTCCACTAATTCCTTAACCATTGAAAGTCCGATTCCAGTACTCGGATTATTGACATTGGTATTATAAGATGAAAATCGATTGAAAATGCGACTTTGAAAATCTTCCTGTATGCCTAATCCCGAATCGATAACCTGCAATTGCAATTGGTTTGACGTTTTTGTAATTTTTAATGTAATTGATTTTCTGTCTGGAGTATATTTAAAGGCATTGGACAACAAATTCATTAAAATCTTTTCTAACGCATTTTTATCAGCCCACAAACGAAAATCTTCTCCTTCGACTTCAAACAGATAGGTTATATTTCGTTCTTGTGCAGTCTCTAAAAAGTTATTGAATATATCGTTGGCAAACACCGTCAGATTAATTTCTGAAATCTGTAGTTTCTGATCCTGTATTTTTCTAAAATCCAGTATCTGATTGACTAAACGCTGTAATCTATTGGTATTTTGAGATACATAGGTCAATTGTTTTTTTACCACTTCAGAAGTTCTCGAATCATTGATAAGATAATCTATGGGACCGGTTATCAAAGTAAGAGGAGTTCGTAGTTCGTGCGAGATATCAATAAAAAACTTATTTTTCATTTCAAACATGTCTTTTTCCATTTGTGTATTGGTTTTCAATCGATACATGGTAAGGACTACGTAATTAATTCCTAAAATAATTCCCAATATCAACATGCAGTAAATAATGTAGGCAATCCAGGTATTCCATATCGCTGGCTGTACGGTAATATTGATCTGACGTTCATTGGCTACCCAGTTTCCTTGACTGTTGGTCGATTTTACCTTGAAAATATAATTTCCTTTTGGAACATTGGTATAAAACGCAGCATGTTGATCATTGGTATAATTCCAATTTTCATCAAAACCTTCCAGTTTATAAGCATATTTGATGTTTTCAGGATTAATATAATCTAAAGCAGCAAATTCGATATTAAAAAAGTTTTGATTGTGTTTTAATTCTATTACGGGATTACTGTCTATCGAGTATGATAAATTAAAAGGGGCATTATTACTATTTTGATTGTAAACCTGAAAATCAGTTAGGGCTAATGTTGGAATAGTATTATTAGATTTTATTTGGTTTGGGAAAAAATGAAGTAATCCTTCGGCATAACCAAACAATAATTCGCCGCTTTGTAATTTAATCCTTGTCGCTTCGGTAAAATTATTAAAGGTCATAATTGGCTTTACTTCCGAATATACTTCGAAGAGTTCGGCACGTGGATTAAAACGCGTCAAGATATAATCGGTTGTGATCCATAAATTTTGGTCATTGTCTTCTAATAATGATAAAATATTATTGGATGGAAGTCCCTCTTTTTGCGTATAATGTTTGAATTCTTTCGGATATCCCGATGCATCTCTGGTTGTGACTTTACTAATACCGCCATCAGCAGTTGCGATAAATGCCTGACCGCTTTTAGTCATACAGAAATCGATAATATCATTACTTTTTGGACAAGCTGTTTCCTGCTGTGTTTTTTCATAAACTTTAATAGAAGAAACTAGCTCTGGAAATCTTTTTTTGCCATCGACCACTAATAGTCCAGTTGTAGATCCGATATATAATATGCCTTGTTTGTCCTGTTTGATACAGCGAATATGCAAATGCTTCTCAAGCAACGTATTCTTTAATCGTCCATTCTGATTAATGAAATCTAAAGTATTTCCTCGTTTTCGAATTAAGTTTAATCCAGTTAAAGTACCAACCCATAAACGTTTAGACTGATCTTCAAAAATCGTATAAATATTATCATTACTTAAGCTGTTCGGATTATTTTCTGTATTCTTAAAACGCTGAACCTGATAGCTGTAGTTTTGATTTTTTTGAGTAAATTTAAAGAGTCCGTCTCCACGTGTACCAATCCATATTGTAGATTCTTTGTCTTGAATAATGCTATAAATTGGTTTTTTCCAGACAGCCTGAGGAACTAATTGTCCGTCAGGCGAAATGCATCCAAGTTTTTTAAAGTTTTTGTCAAAAAGAATGAGCTGATTTTGTTTATTCGCCACCCAAATATTTTCGTTTTTGTCTTGAAACATGGCACGCACATCTTTAATGCCTAATTTTATTTGAGGATTTTCAATTTTTAAAGCTTTAAAATTATTCTGGCTGAAAGTAACTTTTATAATTCCTGCGGTCTGTGTATTGTACCATAAATTGCCTTGTCGGTCAAAGTAAGCAATATGAAATTTATTGCTGAAGTTTCCTTTCGGAAAATAAGCTGTAGTTTCAAAAGGAATTAAACGATTGGTAGCAGCATCATATTTTGAAAAACTGCCATTATTGGGCTGTACCCAGATTTCTCCTTTTGTATTGGTCAATACTGTCGCTTTTACTGAAAACTGAGTTAATCCAGTTTCATCAGCACCTGCTGGAAAATAACTTACTTTTTTAGTTTTTATATTCACAGCATAAATTCCCGCCTCATCATTATTGGTAAACCATAATAGATCTTGTGTCAGCCTTATGACATTTATTTTCTTTTGTTCGAGATTTGTTATATCAGAAATTTTAAACTTACTTGTTTGTCCAGTATAAATGTTTAGTAAACAAAAATCAGCCTGCTCGGTTATGGCAATAACTGTGGAACTGTCTATTTTTTTTAGAATAATTATTTCACCATTTAAACCTAATTGATGAGTCCTGTAGTTTTGTGTTCCTTTTGTGTATTGAAGTAAATTACTGTTGGCTCCTCCAAACCATATTTCATCCTCTAGTTCAAGCGCACTGTAGAATACTTTTGTTTGTGAATTGGCGCCTAAGAGTGATTTTGGATTTGTCTGCAATTTATTTGCTTTGAGCAAGATAATACCTTGGTCAGTTAAAATCCAGCTATTTTTAGACTGATCTTCAAAAACTGTTATAACTTTATTGCTATTTAAACGTCCATTATCTTTACTAAAAATTTGATAGGAATAGCTGTTGTTTGTGATCGCAATACAGCCGTTATTTTTTGTAATAAGCCATACTAAACCTGATTTTTGAGGAAGTATCTGAGTAATTTCTATATTGTTTTTTACTACTTCTGGTATTAATTCTGCTCCCCAAAATTCGTTTAGAGCAGGATCAAAGCAATAAGCTTTGTTTTTGTTGGACAAAGTGCGCATCCAAATTTTTCCATAAGCATCTTCTGTAATCCAATCTATACGGTTGTTTTTCATCAAAACTTTATCCGTAGCTTCTGTTTTGTAGTTTTTAAATCTATATCCATTATACTTGCTCAAGCCGTTAGTGGTGGCAAACCACATAAATCCTTTTTTATCCTGAATAATATGATTGATAATATTGTGCGGAAGTCCGTCTTCAACTAAATAGTGGCTAAAATTGTAGTTTTGCTGGCAGTAAATGTGAAATTTGCTTAGTAATAAAAGTATTAAAATATAGCAGCATTTTTTTTTGAAAAAAGTCATCGAAGTGTAGTCTTGGTAGTAGTTTAGTATAGTTTACTAAAATAGGAAATTGTTTATTACAAAGACTAAAAAACAGTCAGTATATGAAATGATAAATTTTGTAAAATTGAGATAAAATGTTAGGAAATTTTATTCACAGCTTAATTTGTCAGAGATTTATAGAGTATTATAATATTTGGAATGCAAAAAAGAACAATCTATTATTTTATCATGGGATTTAAGCTGTCTTTTTGAAATTAAGGATATGATTTCATTTTAGATCGAAAAAGACATAAACTGTAAAAGAGAGCTTCTCTTTTTTTAAAGAAAAGAAGAATATGTTTGGTTATTTTGAAGGTTTGATACGTCTGTTTTTGTTAAAATTAGAATATTATTTTTGACTTTCTGAGAAGCTGCCAGCTCTTAATTATTTAATTGTGTAATTTATTGTTTGTTAATGGATTATGTTTGTTTGAGTAATGATTTAATTCTTTTTTAAATTCTCTGTATAACGAAGTGGCTGATCTTGTATTTTTAATGTAAAGAGAATAAAACTTCTATAATACCGTTTTTAAACAAAACGATATTATGGGTTTATTTGATTTTATGATAGTGGAAATCGCTATGGATTTGGGTACTGCTAATACTTTGATAATTTATGACGGAAAGATTGTTGTTGACAGTCCTTCAATTGTTGCAAGGGATATCAGGAACGGAAAAATTATTGCAGTTGGTAAAGAAGCCAGCTTAATGCAGGGCAAAACGCACGAGAATATAAGGACAATACGTCCGCTTAAAGACGGAGTTATAGCTGATTTTGATGCTTCGGAGAAAATGATTAGCTGGTTTATAAACAATATACCCGATATAAAGAAAAACCTTTTTAAACCGGCACTGCGAATGGTGGTTTGTATTCCAAGTGGTATTACAGAAGTTGAAATGAGAGCCGTAAAAGAATCTTGCGAGAGAGTGAATGGAAAAGAAGTTTTTTTAATTCATGAGCCTATGGCTGCCGCTATAGGAATGGGACTGGATGTAATGCTGCCGAAAGGAAATATCATTGTTGATATTGGTGGCGGTACAACAGAAATTGCCGTAGTTGCATTAGGCGGAATTATTTGCGACAAATCTATAAAAATAGCAGGAGATGTTTTTACCGGTGATATTCTGTATTACATGAGAACGCATCATAATTTATATATTGGTGAAGCTACTGCAGAACAGATAAAAATAGAGGTAGGTGCTGCAATTGAGGTACTGGAAGATGCTCCGGAGGATATGATGGTTCGTGGAAGGGATCTTCTAACCGGCAAACCCAAAGAGGTGCAGATTACATCCAGGGAAATTGCAAGGGCATTGGATAAATCAGTACTGCGAATTGAAGATGCAATTATGGTAACACTTTCAGTCACGCCACCTGAACTTGCTGCAGATATTTATAATACAGGATTGTATCTTGCAGGAGGAGGAGCAATGCTTCGGGGGCTGGATAAAAGAATTTCTCAAAAAACAGATCTGCCGGTTTACATTGCAGAAGATCCTTTACGGGCAGTTGTCAGGGGAACAGGTATTGTTTTGAAAAATATTGCCAAATATAAAAGTGTATTGGTAAAATAGCTTCTGAGCAATACAGCTATCAGAGAGAGATGAAATGTTCAAAAAAAGTACAGTTTTACAAAATGTATAGCGCTGTACTTTTTTAGTTATAATCTATTCGTAATCGTATAGATCCTATAAAAAAGTAATTCCAAAACTGCTACAAATTTCCAGTACTTTCTCCATATCAGGAGGACCTGCTGGAAGCTGAGAGAGTTGAACAAACATCTCTTCGATTCCTGAAGGAACAATCGTAATGATAGCTTTTGTATTTTTTTTTCCTGTAACTTTAAAGGAATGAGGAATTTGCCTTGGTAAAAATATAGTGTCACCAGTTTTTAATTTGCTTGTGATGCCTTCCACTGTAAATTCCATTTCTCCCTCCAGTATCCTGAATATTTCATCCTCATTTGCATGGACATGCAGAGGTATACTCACTCCAGGAGGATTATTGTTTTCGACTATGGTAATTCTTCCGCCGGTGTGTATTCCTGAAAGTTTTACCGTTTGGATATCTCCCAAAATGTTTTGATTAATACCTTCCGTTGCCTTTATAATTTTTGAAGCAGATGAAGTTGTTCCGCTAATACGATCCTTTTTCATAAATTACAATTAATTGTATATCAGTTCACTGCATATTTCCATTTTATATAGCTAAGGTAGATCTTTTTAATTATTGATAGATAAGTAGTTATACTTGATTTAGTTCTTTAAATTGATTTAAGAATTCTGCTTTTTATGATGTATGAGAAACAATAAAAGAATGAATAATTTTAGATGCACCACAATGATATGTTATCCATAGATTAATTTATGATTAAGTGTTTGTTTTATGAAGAAATAAAAAATAATTAATCACTGAAATTTACGAAGTTAGTGTCGCTAATTTAATTTTAAACATTAAAATATAAAACGTGCAAAACTATCTTATTCCTTCAGAAATTTCATGGCTTTCTTTTAACAATTGTATTTTGGATGAAGCTGAAAATCTAAGTAATTCATTGTATGACAGAATCAAATTTTTAGCGATCCATTCGTCTAATTTAGATGAGTTTTTTAGAGTCAAAATAAACAAACTGTATAAAAAAAATACCAGGAAAAACAACGAGTTATTAGCAGATATTTTAAAGGAAGTTGACCTACAGCAAAATAGATTCGGAAAAATATGGAGTTATTCAATTCTTACCGAATTAGCTTTAAATGATATTATATATTATGAGTATCAGGAAATAATTCCAAAACATTTGAATGAGATTGAGTATTATTTTAAAAGCATTATTCTTTCTTATATTCAGGTTATTTACATCACTGTAAATCAGCCTAAAACTTATTTTTTAAATAATCGAAGCTTATATTTTCTGGTAAAATTGAAAGACAGTAAAGGCGATTATAATTTTGCTTATTTGAATATTCCTTCTGATAAAGTGGAGCGTTTTAAAGAATTAGAAAGTCTGGAGGATAAACATTATATTATTTCAATTGATACTATAATTAGAAAATGCCTATCATTAATATTTCCGACAGAAAAAATTATTTCCTGTAATGCGATTAAATTAAACCGTGATGAAAATTATCTGATTGAAGATGAAAATTCCGGAGATTTAATAGCAAAAATAGAAGCCAAAGTAGAAGAGCGTAAAAAAGGTTCGGCCACAAGATTTCTTTACGATTCCAATATGGATGCAGATTCTGTTTCGATATGCAGAAAAGCGTTTAAACTTTACAAGAGTGAAATGATAAAAGGAGGAAGCCATCATAATTTTTATGATTTATTCAGGTTTCCAAATCCGGTCAAACCAAAATTAAAGGGAAAAGTTTATCCTGGTCTTCCGCATCTTGCATTTGAAAACAGCAAGTCGATTTTTGATGTAATAAAAAAACAAAACCAATTGCTTCAGTTTCCTTATCAATCGTATTATTACGTATTGCAGTTTTTTAACCAGGCAGCAATTAATAAAAATGTTACTGAAATCAAAATTACATTGTATCGTATTTCTTCTCAGTCGTTAATTGCAAATGCTTTAATTAGTGCTGCAAGGAATGGAAAAAAAGTGACTGTTTTTGTAGAAGTAAAAGCACGTTTTGATGAACATAATAATTTGTTCTGGTCTAAGGAAATGAAAAATGCAGGTATAAAAATTATTCAGAGTCTGCCTAATTTAAAAGTGCATGCAAAAGTGGCTATGGTGACGATGAAAGATAAATACGATAATAAAAAGAATTACGCTTATTTGTCAACCGGAAATTTTAATGAAAACACAGCAAATGTTTATTCAGATTTTGGGTTTTTTACCGCAGATACTAAATATATCAATGATTTAAAAAAAGTCTTTACATTTTTAAAAACCAAGAAGAAAGGAAAAGAACCTAAACATATTTTGGCAGCAGGTTTTAATATGAAAGAGAAATTACTCGAATTGATTGATACCGAAATAAAAAATAAGAAAGCAGGGAAACCAGCTTCGGTATTTTTAAAAGTAAATGGACTGGATGAGAAAGATATAATTGACAAACTGATTGAAGCAAGTAAGGCAGATGTCGAAATAATATTAATAGTCAGAGGAATATGTACATTATTGCCGGAAATAAAAAAAGTTTCTGAAAACATAAAAATATACCGTATTGTGGATATGTTTTTAGAGCATTCCAGAATCTATAAATTTGCTAATAACGGACAGAGCAAGATTTATTTATCATCTGCCGATATGTTAAGCAGAAATTTAAACAGAAGAATAGAAGTAGCCTTTCCATTATATGATGAAAAACATATTGAAGAAATAAATAAAGTAATCCAACTGCAGTTAGAAGACAATACCAAAAGAAGAATTATAAACAGCGAAGGAATTAATGAATTGGATATTCTAAATATTGATGTTCCCAGACGGGCTCAAATTCAAACTTACAACTGGATAGCCCATACTAACAGTACGTTTTAAATTATCTTGATGTTAGAAAAAGAGAAATGTATGATATTCATTAGAAGTATTAGTTCCTTAAAAGAATTCCGTCGTTTTTTGTGGTTTAAATCTTCTGCTTTTAAGTCGGATTCTTTTTATTTGAAGCAGACATTCGTTAATGAGGTTTTTTATTTCGATGTAAGAAACATTATGAACCGAAGTAATAGTATTTTTTACGCCTTCGACATATTTTCCGGCTGTGATCAAATCGGTTTCAAGATTTTTTAAAATACCACTTTCTATGTTTTTATTTTTTTTGTAGTAGTAAATACAATTTTGAAGATCTTCGATCTGTCCGCTGATATCTTCAATCGCATTTTTAGAAACGGCACGACTGTAGTAATATGAAAACTCTAGCGGATTATCTTCTATGACTTTATCAAAGTCGTCAATAGCTTTGTAATGATAATTGAGTTTCTGAAAACATTTTGCCCTCAACTCATATACCGTGCTATCAAATCCGGAGTTTACTGCATTGTCCAGATAAGACAATGCTTCAGAAAATTGACGGGAAAGATAAAGTTCTTTCCCTTTTTCTAAGTCAGCTGAATTCTGATGGATATTTTGCTCCACAATTTTGCCTTTAAACGGAAATCCTAAATTAACAAACCATTTCATATTATAAAATTTAGATGGTCAGGCTGTTCAGATTATAAATCTGAGTTTAGATGAGGGAACGTTAAAGTTAAATATTTTTTTGATATACAGTTGTTTAAAACTTTTTTATTATACAAAAAAACGGAGTATTTAATTTTTCTGAAATTTAGAAAGGCTATATTAATGTTTTTAGAAGCAAAAGATTTAGAGTGTTTTGTTTATGTTTTTGATAATTTTTGTTGGATACGCTTTACCTGCCAGATTTTTTCTTGAACTATAAATTTATTTAGCTTTTTTTCATTTTAATGAATGTTCATTATTAACATAAGTTTAAAAATCAGTTTCTCTAAAAATTCGGCATTTTGGCGTAAATTGTTTGATATTAAAAAAATAAATTATGAAAGCAGTACGTTATTTTGGACATAAGGATGTAAGAGTTGTTAATGATTTAGAAAAACCTGTTCCTAAAGGAGATGAAGTTTTATTAAAGATTGGTGGAGCAGGAGTCTGCCATTCTGATCTGCATATTATTGATGAAGGTACAGTTGGAGACCTTGTATTTACGCTCGGACATGAAAATGCCGGCTGGATCGAAGAAGTTGGCGACACTGTTAAAGATTATAAAAAAGGGGATGCCGTATTAGTATATGGACCTTGGGGATGCGGACATTGTAAACCTTGCCAGCAGTCTAAAGAAAATTATTGTGACCACCAAAGCGAACTTGGTTATGGCGGAGGACTTGGACTTAATGGTGGTATGGCAGAATATATGCTTGTGCCGTCTTCAAGACTATTGGTACCCATTTTTGATTTGGATCCTGTTATAGCAGCACCGTTGACAGATGCCGCTTTGACACCTTATTCAGCGATTAAAAGATCTCTGCCTAAACTTATGCCGGATGAATATGTAGTAGTTATAGGAGTAGGTGGGTTAGGACATGTTGCCATTCAGATCTTAAGAGAAACATCCGGAGCATCTATAATTGCCTGTGATGTAACTGAAGATAAGCTTACATTTGCTAAAGAATTAGGTGCAGCTCATACAGTAAACTCTAAAGATGCAGATGCAGCAGAGCAAATTCTAAAAATTACCGGAATAAAAAAGGCTAAAGTGGTTTTGGATTTTGTAGGGGCAACTTCTACAATAGACCTCGGAACTAAAGTTATAGGCATGGATGGTGATCTGACCATAGTAGGACTTGGAGGAGGATATTACCAATATAGTATGAACGGACTTCCTTTTGGTGTTACAATGACAAATCCGTATTGGGGATCTCGTACAGAATTAATGGAAGTTGTAGGGCTCGCAAGCCAGAAAAAAATACATATTGAAATTGAAAAGTTTGACTTAGAACAGGCAAACGAAGTTTATGATAAAATGCGTCAAGGACAAATTAAAGGACGAGCTGTATTAATTCCATAAATAAATTGGCTACAATCGGTTTTGTAGCTTATTATAATTAGGATTAAAATTATTGTGAATAGATAAAAAGTGTCATTTTTTAGTGGCACTTTTTTTTTGAAATAATAGATCTCTTAAATGTTGTAATGCTACTTAACTTTTTTTAAATTCAGCCTTTGGATACTATTAAGTAGAGTAACTAAAGGTAAAATGTAGATATTAGTTTTAATTTAAGAGCGGGGTTTAGGCAAATTTCTATCGTACATTACAATAGTTCCTGCTACTGCTACATTCAAACTTTTTTCTGACTTAAACTTTACTAAAGAATGGCATTTATCCATTGCTTTTTTAGATAAACCGTGATCTTCAGCACCCAATAAATAAACACAGCGTCTCGGATGTTCAAAAGTTTCTAAATCGGTAGCTTTTTCAGATAATTCAACCCCAACCAATCGCGCGCCTTTAGGTAGATTTTCAAAAAAAGCCTCAAAAGTTTCATAATGAAAATAAGGAATTGCTTTTACTGCGTCATGAGTATCACATGCTTGTTTGGCATATCGATTACCTATGGTAAATATAAAAGTAGCACCCATGTTTTGAGCTGATCTCCACAAAACACCTAAGTTTTCAGGGGTTTTACCATTTTGTATTCCTATGCCAAAATACTCATTTATAAAATTATCATTCATAGTACAAAAGTACAAACTGTTACTACATAAATCAATTTTTTATTGAAATGAAAGAAAGACATTATCAGATTGTAATTTTAAAATCTAATGGAAAACATACAGCTAAAAACGATAAGTTGAGGCAGGTCTGCAAAACTTCTATTGTTTTGAAAGTGTTTTCTTAGAAAAAATGATTATATTTATAGATAAACTATTCTATAATCATCATTTTCGGGTTATAGTTTTTTAAAAGTGTAAGTTATTTAAGGATAGTTCCGCATTTTTCTTTAACAGCATTATAAATTAAAAACTATGTCAAAAGAGCAGCATTTTAATAGAATTATTTATTTGGCCGATGACGATGAGGATGACAGAATACTGTTTCTTGATGCAGTAGAGGAATTAAATCTGCCAGTTTCTGTAGTGCAGACTGTTGATGGAAATGATCTTATTGACACCCTCAATAAAGCGGAGCAACTTCCTGAAATTATCTTTTTGGATATCAATATGCCATGCAAAAACGGCTTTGAATGCCTTAAAGAAATTCGAAATACCTACGGAAATTTAAAGAAGTTAAAAATCATAATGCTTTCGACCAGCAGCAGCTCCATACATATAAAAATTTCATATAAGCTTGGGGCAGATTTTTATGCTGTAAAACCCGGAACTTATCAGGGGTTGAAAGAATTGTTAACAAGAATTTTTAATGATTTTAAAAATCTGAAAAAAGATATAAAATATTTTATGCTGGCTTAGTCTTTTTAATTCACTGCCTCTCTTTCAAAAAGTTTAGGTTAGTATTATTACTCTATTTTTCTCAAATTTATATAGCGATTAAGTATTGATATTTCGACAAATGAAATCGATACCAGAGACTTTTCATAAATGATTGTTTTATGAGTGAGCAGGATTCAAATATTTGTTGAAAAAATGCTAACTTTAATATGGGGTTAAAAAAAGCTTAATCAAATATAAAAAAGCTTAATTATTTGATTTTACATCCTTGATTATTAAAGGATACTCTTTATTATTTTGTAATGATAAAATTAATTCTAAAACGTCTTTCAATAAATTTTATCTATCAGTGGAGAATTAGAAATGATAAACACTCAGAATTTTCTCTTTCTATACTTAGTAAATTAGTAAAAAAATAAAATTCAAATTATGGAGAATCAATCAAACGACATTAGTAAATGTCCTTTTCACAATGGCAGTATGGACAATCAGGCTGCATCAGGCACAAAAAATAATGACTGGTGGCCGAAACAGTTAAAAGTGAATATCCTGAGGCAGAATTCATCTTTATCAAATCCTCTTAATAAGGATTTTGATTATGCAGAAGCCTTTAAAAGTCTTGATCTTGAAGCAGTAAAAAAAGATCTTCATGAACTGATGACAGATTCGCAAGATTGGTGGCCTGCTGATTTTGGCCATTATGGAGGCCTTTTTATCCGTATGGCGTGGCACAGTGCCGGAACTTATCGTGTACACGATGGACGCGGTGGTGCAGGGGCAGGACAGCAGCGTTTTGCACCTTTAAACAGCTGGCCTGATAATGTGAGTCTTGATAAAGCCAGAAGACTTCTCTGGCCCATTAAACAAAAATACGGACAGAAAATTTCGTGGGCAGATTTAATGATACTGACAGGAAATATAGCTTTAGAATCAATGGGGTTTAAAACATTTGGATTTGCCGGAGGCAGAGCCGATGTATGGGAACCGGACGAATCTGTTTACTGGGGTTCCGAAACTACCTGGTTAGGAGGGGATGAACGCTATAATAATGGCTCCGAAGGAGTGCCAAAAGATCATGGAGTAGTTTCTTCAGATGATGATGCTGATGGAAATGTTCACAACAGAAATTTAGAAAAACCACTTGCAGCTGTTCAAATGGGACTAATATATGTGAATCCGGAGGGGCCTGACGGAAATCCGGATCCAATTTTAGCTGCAAAAGATATACGAGATACATTTGGCCGAATGGCAATGAATGATGAGGAAACGGTTGCATTAATTGCAGGCGGACATACTTTTGGTAAGACTCATGGTGCAGCTTCTTCGGATCATGTCGATAAAGAACCGGAAGCAGCAGGTTTAGAGTTACAAGGTTTTGGTTGGAAGAATAGCTTTGGCTCAGGAAAAGGTGCCGATGCCATAACAAGTGGATTAGAAGTTACCTGGACTAAAACACCAACTCAATGGAGTAATAATTTCTTCGAAAATTTATTTGCTTTTGAATGGGAGCTTTCTAAAAGTCCGGCTGGTGCTCATCAATGGGTAGCAAAAGATGCAGAAGCTATTATTCCGGATGCTTTTGACAGTACAAAAAAACACCTCCCAACTATGCTTACTACCGATTTGTCATTAAGGCTGGATCCGGAGTATGAAAAAATATCACGTCGCTTTTTGGAAAACCCGGACGAATTTGCCGATGCATTTGCCAGAGCTTGGTTTAAGTTGACACATCGTGATATGGGACCACGTGCTCGTTATTTAGGCCCGGATGTTCCTCAGGAAGTATTATTGTGGCAGGATCCTATTCCGGAAGCAGATCACAAATTAATAGATAAAAATGACATAACAAATCTGAAAGAGAAAATAGGAAACTCAGGTCTAACTACCGCTCAGTTAGTTTCTACAGCATGGGCTTCGGCTTCTACATTTAGAGGTTCAGATAAACGTGGAGGTGCAAATGGAGGACGAATCAGACTGGCACCGCAAAAAGACTGGGAGGTAAATAATCCTGCAAAACTTGTGCAGGTATTAAATAAACTGGAAAGCATTCAAACAGAATTTAATAATTCACAAAATGATGGAAAAAAAGTTTCATTGGCTGATTTAATTGTTTTGGCAGGTTCTGTCGGAGTTGAAAAAGCTGCTAAAGAAGCCGGATATTCTGTTGCAGTTCCTTTTACTCCGGGACGTATGGATGCATCTGCAGAACAAACAGATGTTGAATCATTTGGATATCTGGAACCTAAAGCGGATGGTTTTAGAAATTACAGAAAAACAAAATCAGCTGTTACAACAGAAGAACTTTTGATCGATAAAGCTAATTTGTTGACTCTTACAGCACCAGAATTAACAGTGCTTTTAGGAGGTCTGCGTGTTCTTGATATAAATACAGATGGTTCCAAAAATGGTGTTTTCACACATCGTCCTGGGCAGCTGACCAATGATTTTTATATCAATCTATTGGATATGAATACACAATGGCAGGCTGTTTCAAATGATAAAGAATTGTATGCAGGAAATGACCGAAGCACAGGCCAGCCAAAATGGATTGCAACACGTGCAGATCTTGTTTTTGGATCTAATTCAGAATTAAGAGCTGTAGCAGAAGTATACGCAAGTGCCGATGCACATGAAAAATTTGTAAATGATTTTATCAACGTATGGAATAAAGTGATGAATCTGGATCGATTTGATCTGGCTTAATTAGTAGCTATTATTATAAATTTATAAAAGACGCCAATTTAGGCGTCTTTTTTATGCTTTAAATAATTTATTTCTAATTTGTTAAGGAGAGAACTTTCAGTTGACGGAATTCAGTAATTCTTAAACAAAAAGACGGTTTATATTAAAAATTAGTAATCAATCAGGTTTTTGCTTTCTAAACAGAGTTTAAAATTTAAGGTTTTCCTTCTACAGGAGTATTTATTTCTGCAGAAAGTAACTTTTTAGTAACGGTATAATTTTCTTTTACTTATTTTCCCGGCTAACTTCTTGCCATTTGAATGATTTGAGCACCCTGCTTTGAAATTATTTTTTCACTTTTAAAATCGAATTGTATTTAATTTGAGATAGTTTATATTAATTATTTAATAATTGTATAAAATACATTTTATGTCTTCTATTTTTTGAATAATGTAATTTTTTTATGATAAATACGGGTTAAAATATACCCACAATACTATTTTATCCCTAAAAACGTATTTTATTTCTCCTTCTAAAAATCATTATTATCCAAATTTGCATCCCGAATTACGAATTGATCTAATATAAATCAATCTCAGATAATTTTCAAAAACTAACTATTTAATTAACCAAATTACCAAATCAAAATGACAAATTTTATTAGGATTAAAAATGATCCTAATGGTGTGTCCGGATTTAATTGGAAAACAAAGATGATGATTTTCTGTGTCTTGTTTTCTTTATCTCAAGTCCAGGGATACGCCATTAGTTCAGAAGGTGTGACAAAACCGCAAAATGTACAACAGCAAAAAAGTATTAGCGGACAGGTCAATGATGAAAATGGTTTACCACTTCCGGGAGTAACCG
Source organism: Flavobacterium notoginsengisoli (assembly GCF_042686225.1). Classification (NCBI taxonomy): domain Bacteria; kingdom Pseudomonadati; phylum Bacteroidota; class Flavobacteriia; order Flavobacteriales; family Flavobacteriaceae; genus Flavobacterium; species Flavobacterium notoginsengisoli. Next base: position 152,066 of record NZ_JBHUOT010000010.1, on the reverse strand, counting down.
TTTTAGAAAAAGGAAGTAAAAATGCTGCCTTAACTGATTTTGACGGAAAATTTACTTTAAAAGTAGAAAATGAAAATGCAGTATTAGTATTCTCTTTTTTAGGATATACCAATACTGAAGTTGCTGTAAAAGGTAAAGCGACTGTAAATGTAAAAATGCAAAGAGCAACTGCATCATTAGAAGAAGTTGTAGTTGTAGGTTATGGTAAAATGAAGAAAAAGGATTTAACGGGAGCAGTCGTTCAGGTTACACCTGAGAAATTAGCAAACCAGAATCCGCAAACTGTTCAGGATATATTAAGAGGTACTCCCGGTGTAAGAGTGGGGTATGACCCTAGTGCAAAAGGAGGGGGAAGTATACAGGTTCGAGGACAGACTTCTGTTTATACCGGAGGAAGCCATAATTCGCCACTTATCATTTTAGACGGAATGCAGTTTTACGGTGAGCTTTCAGAAATCAATCCTGACGATATTGCCCAGCTTGATATTTTAAAAGATGCATCAGCTGCATCAGTATATGGAGCGAGAGCAGCAGCAGGGGTTATTCTTATTTCAACTAAAAAAGGTAAAACAGGAAAACCTATAGTTAGTTTTACGACAAACACAACAATTAGCAATAAGAGTGCTTATCGCGGTGTGTATTCTCCGGAAGGATATTTAAAATACCGTGAAGATTGGGAAACTGCCCAAACGTATGGTGTCAACACAACAACCGGACAATATGAGCCTTTTATTGCAGGAACAGTTGCTAATGGTAAGCCCGGATATTTTTCAAATCCGAATGATTTATCCAAATGGGGCATTACTGAAGCACAATGGTTAGCCTATCAGCCAGCTTCTCAGACAACAGGAAAAAGTGCTAAAGAAGTATGGGGAGCACGTTTAGGATTGAATTTTGATCCTTCGTTGATGGCTAATTTTTTAGCAGATAAAACACACGATTGGAGTAATAGCTCTTTTAGAACAGGAATTAATCATGATAATAATTTGAGTTTTTCCGGAGCAAGTGACAAGGTTAATTATTATATGTCTTTTGGTTATTTGACCTCAGAAGGAGCGATTGTAGGAAATAATTATAAATCAGCTCGTTCTAATATGAAAATTGATGCTAAAATTACAGATTGGCTTGACCTTGGAGCAAACGTTAATTTTCAGGATCGTTCAGATGGAGATGTAACGCCTTCTTTAGGGACAAATGCAGGAGATAATAATATGATGAGAACAAGTCCTTTTGGAACTTTTAGAGATGCAAATGGCAATTATGAAAGGCAGCCAATGGGGAAAAATGTTTCCGGACAGAATTATAACTATTACTACGAACGTCAATTCATTGATAAAGAGACAGGCTACACAACATTGAATACCATTTTCAATGCAAAGATAACTTTACCTTTAGGGATTACATATTCATTTAATATTGCTCCTCGTTATCAATTTTTTCACGATCGTTATTTCAGATCCACACAGAATCCAAACTGGCCTGCCGCTACTACTGGAGTAAATAGAAATAATGCAACAAGATTCGATTACAACCTGAATAATACATTAGCCTGGGATTATACAATTGCTGAAAAGCATCACATAGTAGCGACTTTTGTTCAGGAAGCTGAAGAACGTCGTTATTGGTCAGACGGAATGGATGCTTATAATATTCAGCCTTCAGATGCTTTAGGGTTTCACCTTGTAAATACCGCAACAATGGCTAATAGTGCAATTAGATCATATGATTCACACGAAACGGCAGATGGTTTGATGGCCAGACTTTTCTATTCGTTTGATAACCGTTATATGTTGACTGCTACTGTACGTCGTGATGGATATTCAGCATTTGGTGCTTCAAATCCGTATGCAGTTTTTCCTTCTTTTGGAGTTGCATGGAACTTTAAAAATGAGAAATGGTTTAATTGGGATGCCATGAGTACAGGTAAATTACGTATGTCCTGGGGTAAAAATGGAAACAGATCACTTGCAGATCCTTACATTTCTTTGGCAAACTTAGTAAATACCGGAACAATGGGGTATTTGGATCCTTCAGGAAAAGCACTTGAAATAAAGTATTTGGCGCTTGATCGTATGGCAAATCCAAATCTGGAATGGGAAAAAACAACATCAACAAATATTGGTCTTGACTTAGGATTTTTACAAGATCGTATTACTGCAACTTTAGATTTTTACAAGGCGTCAACCCATGATATGATTATGAGTCAGTCCCTGCCTGGTTTTACTGGTTTTTCATCTATTGCAACTAATCTTGGAGAAGTTCAGAATCAAGGAGTTGAATTAAGTCTTAGTACACTTAATATGAAAAAACCAAACTTTGAATGGCGTACTACGTTGGGAATATCGTACAACGAGAATAAAATTGTGTCATTGTATGGTAACATGGTAGATATTAAGGATGATAATGGGAATGTTATTGGTAAAAAAGAAGGAAATGATTCAGCCAATGGATGGTTCATAGGAAGACCAATCACTCAAATCTGGGATTATAGGGTAACCGGAATCTGGCAAAAAGAGGAATGGAAAGAGGCTCAGAAATACGGACAGCGTCCCGGAGATCCAAAAGTTGCAAACAGTTATACTGCCGATGATATAGATGCCGTAGATGCAGATGGACAACCTTATAAAAAAGCAGTTTATAATGAAAAAGACAAACAGTTTTTAGGTAATTATAATTCTCCGGTACAATGGTCGATGCGAAATGATTTTAAGATTTATAAAAATTGGGATTTGGGAATCAGTATGTATTCCAATATGGGGGGTAAATCACTCAATTCAAATTACATGAATACTTTTAATGATGCCAGTTTATATAAATTCAACTTCAATCCATACGTAAATCCGTATTGGACTCTTGATAACCCAACTAACCAATGGGCTCGTCTTGATGCCAAAGGACCTGCAGGAACTCCGGTTGCACCGGGAAGATTATATGATCGCAGTTTTATTCGTTTAGACAATGTTTCATTAGCCTATACACTGCCAAGAGATCTTTTAGACCGGGTACGTATTAAAAATATAAAGATTTATGCGTCAGTTCAAAATGTAGCAACATGGTCTGCTTCAAAAGAATGGAAATATTTTGGAGATCCGGAAACAGGCGGATTGGCTACGCGACAGTTTAATTTAGGCTTTAATTTCCAACTTTAAAATTTATTCAATAATGAAAAAATATATAAAAAATAAAATTACAAGACTAGTGCCTTTTGCATTATTGGTAGTGTTGTCTGGTTCTTGTTCTAAAGATTTTCTCGAAGCAGATCCGCTTTCGTTTTACGAACCGGAAACTACATTTTCTACAGAAGCCGGTTTACAGGCAACTTTAGCATTGTGCGATAAACAACTGCGTAATAATTATATTCACTATGGGTATTCAGGAGTAAGTGTACCTATCGGGACAGAATATCTATTCTCTGACATGGCGCAATATGGTAAAACAGATACAGGTAGTAATATCGCGGATTATGCTAACACTATTGTTCCTACGGGAGATTTTAGAAGAGATCCAAGTGGCGAATCTCTTTATCTTGGATTTATGTGGACAGAGGCCTACACAGGGATTAAGAATGCTAATACGGTATTAACCTACATTGGCAATGTGACAAGTTTGTCAGAAGAGGTTAAAAATAAATATATTGGACAGGCTTATTTTCACAGAGCGTATCGTTATCTTAATCTGGTGTATCAATTTGGAGATATACCTTTGATTACTAAAATTTTGGAAGTACCAAAGCAGAGTTATTATTCTACTAAAAAAGAAGCCATCATTGAAATGATTACGGCAGATATGGAGAAAGCGGTACAATGGGTTCCGGAACAGTCAAAAATAGGTTATGTTGGCATGGTGAGTAAAGGTGCTTGCCGTCAATTATTAATTAAGTGTTATTTAGCATCAGGCAGATTTGCTGAGGCTGAGGCGCAAGCTACTATTTTGATTAATCAATCAGGTTATTCTTTGGTACAAAATACTTTAGGAATTTTTGATCCGGGAGGAAATCCTACTGCATGGCCAATTACAAGAAATGTAATTTGGGACCTTCACAGACCAGAGAATAAGGTGATTGCTGCTAATACTGAAGCTATTTTGGTTGCACCAAATGGAGAAGCACAATCCTTTTTAGCGTTTTCTTCAATGCGAATTTTTGGCCCAAACTGGAATGATGCGAATTTGATTACGCCTGATGGTAAAACAGCAGCACCTCGTTTTCCATTGACGGATAAAACCAATTATAATGTAAAATATGATTATCAAAGAGCAATAGGACGTGGTATTGGTACAATCAGCGGTTCTTATTATTCACAGCATCCCATGTGGGTTGTAAATGGTGTTGAGGATAAGGTAGACCTTAGACATAACAGTACTGTTGGTAACTGGGTGAATATGGAAGATCTTAAATACGCTCCGGGAGCTGGTGGAAGTGCTGCATGGGCTGGTCAAAATTTTAGAATGAAAGATGCTACAGGCAAATTGTTGGCACAAGATTCTATTCGTGACTGGTTTGATTTTCCACATTATAAAATCTATTATCATGATGTAGTAGCTGAAGCTAATCCTGCGGCAAATGATTTTCAGGGTGCTACTGCAGGATCCAGTGCACACATGTACATTTATCGTTTAGCTGAAACGTATCTATTGCGTGCCGAAGCGCGTTTTTATCAGGGTAATACTTCCGGTGCTGCGCAGGATGTAAATGTTGTAAGAACAAGAGCAAAAGCTTCACAAATGTATACCACAGTAACCATTGGTGATATTTGCGCAGAAAGAGGCAGGGAGCTTTATATGGAAGAATGGCGAAATGTCGAGTTAAAGCGTATTTCTCACTGTTTGGCTCTTAGCGGAAAACCAGATGAATGGGGAAATACTTATAGCAAAGACAATTGGGATAAGCAATCCGGAAAAGATGCAGCAGGAGGTAGTTATTGGTGGCAACGTATTGTTCATTATACACTTTACAATAAATATCCTGCAGGTATCTCTCTTAAACCAGGCGTAAAGTTTTATTCTATGGATAAACGTAATAATTACTGGCCAATTCCTTTCAGACTTGCTATTGAGCCTAATATTAAAGGTCAGTTAAGTCAGAACTTTGGTTATGATGGATACAATGCTGCTGTTAAAGTATGGGATAAGTGGCAGGATGCCGTTGAAGATGAAAGTAAAATCTAAATCCTGAGTATTTTATTAAATAAATAGCTTTATAATATTCAAAGAAAACTAAAGCAAAAACGAGTTAATTCATTTAACTCGTTTTTTTTTTAGGATTTGTTTTTTTCTCTTCTTTTAAAAAGAGTAATTCCTTTTAAGAATATATTCAAAATATATTAAGCTGGATTTTTGTGTACGTAAAAACGGATTTTGTTACTCCTAATGAAAATTATTATTAATCAACTTTACATAGTCAATTACTAATCACTATCTATTATTAACTAACTATCAATTATTTACTAACCTTAAAGTTTGAAAAATGAGAAAACTATTAAAATTAACAAGTTTGTTATTTATTACAGTATTGGTGTTTAATTCTTGTGAAAAGGAACAAGATTTAAATGAGCCGCAAAGTACTGAAAAAGAACTGACGCAGGCAGTTGAGAAAGAAACCGTTTCAACTAACACCAGCACTACAGCAAAAGGCAGTACCGGAGCTAGGACGATTACATTACAAACCAATACATTATCTTGTCCCGGTGGTTTATGCACATCTTATGGTGTTTGGTCAACAGGCGTTTACACTGTTTGGTTCCAGATAAAATTTAATTCAGGATTTTATTGGAGCAGAGGTGGAAAATGCGGATATGGTATATTAATTGGTGACCAAAATACCGGAGGAGACCCTGGATGGGACGGTAATGGTGGTAGTGCCAGATTTATGTGGTATTGTCCAAATGGATCAAATTCTGCAAAAGGAAGCGGGGCTTATCTTCAACCTTATGTTTATTATAGAGATCAGCCGGGACAATACGGTAATGATTTTGGGAAAAAGTATTATATCCAGGAAGGTGTGACGTATAACTGTCAAATATCAGTTAAGTTAAATACAGGATCTAATACGGATGGTTATGTTAAATATTATGTGAATGGTACAGAGATACTGAATCAAAAAATTCGCTGGGTAACTAACGATGCTAAACGAAATGTTAATGCCGTAAGTCTGCATACTTTCCGTGGCGGAAGTCAGGAATACTGGAAAGCTCCGGTAACAAGTTCTATTTATTATCCTAGCGCATCCTGGGATGCGTTGTAGTATTTTAACGTTTTAAAAAAGTACAAAAGATGTGATAAATAGCATGATGCTGTTTTCTTTCCGGAAATTAAAGTAACAGAACATTGTCGGGTAATTGACACATTTGACTAATACTATTAAAACTCCATAACAAATTGAAAATTTTCTTTATTGTTATGGAGTTTTTTTATAATAAGAATAATTCCTTATTTATGATTTGTGAAGAAATTGTCTCAGAACATATTGAAGTATTCCGTCATTTTTATAATATTCGATTTCAATCTGTGAGTCCAGTCTTGCTATTGCACTAAAATTAAAAACTTCGCCATTCTCTTTAAGAGCCGTAATTGATAATTCTTTTAAAGGATAAATATCTTCTGCAATTCCGTTTATACTGAAGATTTCTTTACCGGTAAGTCCTAAGCTTGCCGCATTTTCACCATTTTTATACTGTAAAGGCAAAACGCCCATTCCAACCAGATTACTACGATGAATTCTTTCGTAACTTTCCGCCAGTACTGCTTTTACGCCAAGAAGAAAAGTTCCTTTGGCAGCCCAGTCTCTGGATGAGCCGCTTCCGTATTCTTTTCCGGCCAGAATAATTAAAGGTGTTTGTGTTTCTTTATATTTAACAGAAGCTTCGTAAATACTCATTTCCTCTCCTGTTGGAAGAAAAGTTGTAAAACCACCTTCCTGTTTCGCTAATCCATTTTTGATACGAACATTTGCAAATGTTCCTCTGATCATTACTTCATCATGACCACGACGTGATCCGTATGAATTGAAATCATTCTTTTCGACACCGCGGCTTAATAGATAACCTCCTGCCGCAGAGTTTTCTTTAAATGAACCTGCAGGCGAAATATGATCGGTTGTTACACTGTCTCCTAAAACAAGTAAAGTACGAGCATTTGTTATATCCTGAAGTGCCTTTGGATGATTCGGAAGATCTTTAAAAAACGGAGCTTCTTTTATGTAAGTGGAGTTATCATCCCAACGGTAAATTTTTTCATTTGGAATTTCAAGCTGTTGCCATATCTGATTGCCTTCAAATATGGTTGAATAACTGGATTCGAATTGTTTTGGAGTCAGAACGTTACTTAGTAACTGACTGATTTCTTCATCTTTTGGCCATAAATCTTTAAGATATACCGGAAGCAGATTAGAATCATAGGCAAGCGGTTCATTTACAATATCGATATCAACTCTTCCGGCTATAGCAAAAATAACCACAAGCATTGGCGACATTAGAAAGTTCATTTTTATTTGTGGATGAATTCTGGCTTCAAAATTTCTGTTTCCCGAAAGTACAGATGCCAATACAAGATCATTTTCATCTGCTGCTTTAGCGACATGCGGTGGAAGCGGACCTGAATTTCCAATACAGGAAGTACATCCGTAACCTACGACGTGAAATTTCAGCGCTTCAAGATCTTTCAATAAATCAGCTTTTATTAAATAATCGGTTACGACTTTAGAACCTGGCGCAAGAGATGTTTTGACCCACGGTTTTACATTGACACCTTTTTCTCTGGCTTTTTTAGCGATTAAACCCGCTCCAATCATCAGATACGGATTAGATGTATTGGTGCAGGAAGTAATAGCCGCAATACCAACTGATCCGTCAGATAGCGTAAACTGTTCGGAACCAATAGTTACAGAAACACTTTTACTGCCATTTTCTATTTTAGGATCAATCTGAACTTCATCAGGAACAGGTTTGCTTTCATTTAAAGGTTGTGAACCGCCTTCTGCCAGCCAGGTCGTAAGTTGTTTAGCCGGTTTTTTATATTTTCTTCCAAAATTTTTATCTAAGGCATCAACAAAAGCAGGTTCCAGATTTTTAAGCAAGATTTTGTCCTGAGGTCTTTTTGGTCCTGCAATTACGGGTTCTACAGAAGAAAGATCAAGTTCCAATACATGACTGTATGTAATGGTTTCGTCTCCTTTTCGCCATAACATATTAGCTTTGCAATAATCTTCAACTAAATGAATTTGCTCTTCCGATCTTCCGCTGAGCCTCATATATTCTAAAGTCTTTTCATCTGTAGGGAAATATGTTACGGTACATCCAAATTCAGGTGACATATTTCCGATTGTGGCACGATCCGGAACACTTAAATTATCAAGTCCCGGGCCAAATACTTCTACAAATTTGCCAACAACTCCATATTTTCTAAGCAGTTCTGCAATAGTTAATACCATGTCAGTTGAAGTTGAACCCAATGGTATTTTTCCCGTAAGTTTAAGTCCGATTACTTCGGGCATAATAAAATAAATTGGCTGACCCAGAATTGCGGCTTCAGCTTCAATTCCGCCTACACCCCAGGCAATAACTCCAATTCCGTTAACCATTGGCGTATGGCTGTCAGTTCCTACCAGTGTATCCGGAAAAACTTCACCATTTCGTTCTATTACGCCTTTAGAAAGATATTCAAGATTAACCTGATGGCAGATGCCCATTCCAGGCGGTACTACACTAAAATTAGTAAAGGATTCCTGCGCCCATTTCAAAAACTGGTAACGTTCGCTGTTGCGTTTGTATTCTTCATCCATATTACGCTGATAGGAGTATTCTGTTCCAAAGTAATCTACCTGTACAGAATGATCTACCACCAAATCGACTGGAATCAGCGGATTAATAGCATCGGGATTTTTTCCTCTTCTCGCTGCTTCTGCACGAAGTGAAGCGATATCAACAACAGCAGGAACACCTGTAAAATCCTGCATAAGAACTCTTGCCGGTTTAAAAGGAATGTCTTTATCTGAGGCTTCCGGTTTCCAGTTTAATAGTGTTTCAACATTTTCTTTGGTAATCGCAAAATCATCAAAATTTCGCAATACATTTTCCAGGAGAATTCGAATTGAAAATGGCATTTTTTCGATTTCAAATCCTTGTTTCTGCATTTCAGCAAGACTATAGTATGAAAACGATCTGCCTGTCGTTTTTAATACTCTTTTAATCTGGTAAATATCGTTTTGCATAATGTCAAGAGGTATAAAATTTAATTGGAATAAAAAGGTAGCATTTATATGTTGTTTTTGCTCACAAGTAAAAGTTAAAAAGCTATCTAAAGTTTAGACAGCTTTTATATCATTTATATTTTTGCGGCAATAAACTGAGCCACTTCGGCTAGTCTGTTGGCAAAACCCCATTCATTATCGTACCATGCCGCTACAGAAAGTAAATTTCCCTGTTTGGCAGTAAGCGGTAAATCAATAATCGAAGAATGCGGATCACCCACAATTCTGGCAGAACTCCATTGTTCTTCCAAAACATCTAAAACGCCTTTTAAAGCCCCTTCTTTTGCTGCTTTTCTAAAAGCGTCATTTACTTCTTCTACAGAACAATCTTTAGTTGTAACCAAATTCAATTCGGCAATACTTCCTGTTTTGGTTGGAACTCTGTAGGCTTTACCGGTAATTTTTAAATCACTCCAGATAAACTGCAGGGCTTTTGCCGCTCCTGATGAGGACGGAATTATATTTTCTGCCGCTGCCCAGGAATCACGTCTGTCTTTCATTGGCTGATCAGTCAGTGATTGTGTGTTAGTGTAGGAGTGAACTGTTGAAAATAAACCGTATTCAATTCCAAAATTCTCTTTAATAACTTTTACAACCGCAGCTAAGCCATTGGTTGTACAGCTTCCCATACTGATGATCTTGTGATTTGTTGCGTTAAATTCGTCGAGATTGATTCCTTTTAAAAGCACAGCATCACAATCTGCCAGAGATTTACTTGGCGCACTCACCAAAACATATTTTGCTCCTTTATCGATGTGTTTTTGCGCATTTTCTCTGTTAGTCGCACGTCCGGTACAATCTACAACCAGGTCAACTCCCAAAGCTTTCCAATCCGGAATATCCAGTTTAGAATTCTTGTACGGAATTTTTCTGTCTCCAATACTAAAATTCTCATCAGTCGTTTTTACGTCTTCGTGCCATCTTCCGTAATTGGAGTCGACACTAAAAAGCGCTCCGAGCAAATCTATATCCTGAATGTCTGCAATGACTTCAGGAACAAAAAGATTGTTTTTTAAGGCGATACGAAGAAATTGTCTCCCGATTCGGCCAAATCCGTATAATGCTATTTTTGCCATGATATAAATTGTTTTTATGGATTACGTATGGATATTGAATTATAAACTAAAAAAAATGAAAACATAAAATAAGACTCTGATTATCAATTTATTAATAAAAATACTCTTTTTTATGTTTCCATTTCCCGCTTTACTGTTTTTGATTAATTAATTTTAACCAAATGATCTTCAATGCTCTTTCTGTGTGCTTCGTATTGAGCAGGAAGTTTTAAGTTTTGACCTAATTCTTCTAAGCTTTCATCTACTGTAAATCCTGGATTATCAGTAGCAATTTCGAATAAAACGCCTCCCGGTTCTCTGAAATACAAAGAGTGGAAATATTGTCTGTCAATCTGTGGAGTAATAGACAATCCGTAAGCTTCAACTTTTTCACGGAAGTGCATTAAAATTTCATCATTTTTGACACGGAATGCTACGTGGTGAACCGTACCATTTGCATTCAAACCTCTTTTTTCATCGGCTAATTCCACTAAGTCAACAATGGCAGCATTTTCTACTGCATCTGTAGCATAACGGTAACGGTTTACATCCTGATCGATTAATCGATAACCAAAGATTTCCGTTAAAACGGCAGCAGTTGGTTTGATATCGTTTAAAGTCAGTGTAATGTTATGAAAGCCTTTTGTGGCTGCATCCGCTTTAACCTCATCAGTTTCCCAGGCTTTTCGGTTATCTTCTGTTTTAGATTCGATTAACTCTAATTTTAAACCATCCGGATCTAAGAAAGTAAGGTATTTTTCTCCGAATTTTTCAGCGGGTTTGTTGTAAATAACATTGTATTGTTCGAAACGTTTCTGCCAGAAATCCAAACTTCCTTTTGGAACAGAATAGCCAATTTCTGTAGCCATTCCGGAACCTTTTCTGCCTTGTTGGATTCCTGCTCCCCAAGGGAAAAAAGTTAAGATAGTTCCGGCACTTCCAACCTCATCACCAAAGTAAAAGTGGTAAGTTCCCGGATCGTCAAAATTCACTGTTTTTTTAATGAAACGTAATCCTAATATTTTTGAATAAAAATCGAAGTTTCTTTTAGCGTCACCTGCAATTGCAGTAATATGGTGTAAGCCTAAAATTTTATTTTCCATGGTATTTGTAGTATTAAATTGTTATTGATTTCTTATACAAATTTACATCCGTTATAGCTCCGGATCGATTAACCTAGATTAAGAAATAAGAAACCTCTTTTGTTATTCAAAAACTCTATAGCCAAATAGTGTTCCAAGTATATAAAAGCCTTGTTTATTAGTATTTTAATTGATTTTATAGTTGCTGCTTTTACGATATATCATCATTTCATTAAATGAGTTATTGTATTTAGAAAATAGATGAGGATTACAGTGTAAAATACCAGCAAATTATTTATAAATGAAAAAGCCGACAGAATGCCGGCAGTTTAGAACTTTATAAATATGGATTTTCGAAGTTGAGGCTCTAAATTTTTTGTTTTATGCCCTTTTCCTGTGGTGTCTTCCACCAGTAAAATGGATCCGGTTTCAAATTTTCTTTTTTCTCCCAAAGAAGTTTCGATTTCTACACCGCCTTCCAGTAATACAATATATTGGCGGTCTGGTGCATTATGAAAATCATAGTCGTAATAAGGTTTTACCTCTCTAAAAATGATTGATTTTACAGGTTCGTCATCCGATAAAAAACCGATATCGCCATTGTTTTTCAACATAACTTCAAAGTCTTGAAAATGACTTTCGCCGCTACTATCACTGTAAATCCGTGTTATCGTAATCATTATTTTTGATTAAAAATCAAAGCATTGGCACAATTTACTTCGTCCTGACTTATAGTGTGTCCCATGTTTGGATAGATTTTTTTAGTTACTGATGCGCCTAATTTTTCAAGAAGTGCTTCAGATTCGTTTACTCTTTCAACAGGAACATGAAAATCAGGATCACTTGTTCCGATGAAAATGGGTGTGTTTTCGAAATTTCCGGTATAATGATTTTCATACACTTTATCGCCGATAAGTCCGCCTGTAAAAGCCACAACACCTCCGTATTTTGCCGCATTTCTGGCTGTAAATTCTAAAGCCAGACAAGCACCTTGTGAAAATCCAAGGAAATAGATGTTCTCTTTTTCGATTCCGTTTTGCTGGATTGCCACCACAACCTGGTGAATAGCTTCCAGTGATTTTGAAAAAGAAGGTTCGTTTTCATTAAGAGGAGCTAAAAAAGAATAAGGATACCAGGTTCTGTTTTCAGCCTGTGGTGCTACCAATGCAAAATCATCTACTTTAAGATGTTTTGCTATTGAAAGGATATCATGAGCACCCGCACCACGTCCGTGAATCATAATTAAAGCTTTTTTAGCTTCGTTTAAAGGAATACCATCGGTTAAAATTTCTGTATTCATAATTGTTGTTTTCTTTTAAAATTAGAAAGTTGGATAAGTGATTTTCTCTCGCAGATTCAGCAGACTTTTTGATCTTTTTTAATGCTTTTAATCTGAGGCTAAAAAAAAACAGGATTATTTACTTTTTCCAAATATCCTGATAGTCGTCCGGATGTCTTTTGAATTGAGCGTGAACGTATGGACATAGAGGTAAAACCATCAAATCATTCGCACGTACATAAGCAACCATTTCCTCCAGCAGTTTTTTGGCATAACCCTTTCCTTCAGCTTCCGGTTCAACTCCAGTGTGGTAAACCGTTAACAAACCGGGTTTAATACTTACTGTCATTTCGCCTTGCTTTTTGTCATCAACATAAAGATTAAAAGCGCCGTGTTTTTTCTCGTCTAATTCTAGTTTTATCGTTTCCATATTTCTTATTGAACTGTGTTTTTATATTTATTTTTTTTAATGAAGTCTGTAATCATTTTTCTTTCACAGACTTCATTTTACTTATTGTCTTTTAAAGTTATGCTTTAATAAAATCCAAAATATCTTTATTAATAGTTTCTGCTTCTGTAGTAGGCATTCCGTGGGGAAATCCAGGATAAGAAATCAGTTTTCCGTTTTTCAAAAGTTTGGCCGCTTTCGGCGCCTGGCTGTAAGGTACAATCTGATCATCTTCTCCGTGTAATACAAGAACCGGAATATCCAGACTTTTAAGATCTTCTGTAAAATCGGATTCAGAGAACGCTTTAATTCCTTCATAATGTGCCAATACAGAACCCATCATTCCCTGACGCCACCAGTTGTGTTTTATTCCTTCCTGAACCTTTTGTCCTTCTCGGTTCCATCCGTAAAACGGAATTGGAAAATCATAAAAATATTGCGCTCTGTTAAATCCGGTGCCTTGTCTGATTTCATCAAAAACTGATAATGGTACGCCATCAGGATTATTTTCGTTCTGAATCATAATAGGGGTAACTGCACTTATTATGACTGCTTTTGCCACACGTCCTTTTCCGTATTTGGCTGCGTAACGTATTACTTCTCCGCCGCCGGTTGAATGTCCTACGTGAATAGCATCTTTTAAATCAAGTGCTTCTGTCAGAGCAGCAACATCAGCTGCATAGGTTTCCATATTATTTCCTTCAGAACTTTGACCGGAACGTCCATGTCCGCGACGATCATGTGCAATAACTCTGTAGCCTTGTTTTAGGAAAAACATCATTTGCGCATCCCAGTCATCACTTGATAAAGGCCATCCGTGGTGAAAAACAATTGGCTGACCTGTTCCCCAATCTTTGTAAAAAATTTCTGTTCCGTCTTGTGTTTTAATTGTGCTCATTTTTTCTCTGGTTTAAGATTATTAAATTTTGATAATTGATGTTGTTAATTTTCTTTTACAAACTTAGACAAGACCCGGAAGTCTGTCGATTAATCTAGATTAAGAAAAAAATGAGGAACTTAAATTTACGATTTATTATAGATTTAGCCGTGAATTATGACAAAAAAGACATAATCGTTTAATGGAAGTGATAGTGGAGATAATTGAAGAGTTGGATTGTTTTGATAGTTTTATATTGATGTTTAAAGAATATTAATATAGTTGTTTAATAAAAATGCAGCATATCTAAATAAAGATATACTGCATTTTTTAGTGAAATATTGTAGAAAAAAACTACTCTGCTCTTTCGTATACGTATGATTTTGTTGAATTTGAAGGAAACAAATGTAATTTGGTTTTTGTCAATTCTTTGATTTTGTATTGTTTATTTTCATTTGCTGTCTGAATAGATAAACTTGTTCCGGTTTTAGAGAAAGTTCCTTCAACGGTACTGATTGTGCATCCTGAATTTCCGGTTTCATCGGTCTTTACCATGACGACCGAGTTGCCTTCAAAAGCGATATTTTCATTTAGTTGGCATTCACTTAAACCTTGTCTGATAATATCATCATATTCTGCCGTTAGTATCCATACACCATTGATATCACCTGATGTATCATCCGGTATTATGTCATTGCTGCCGGAACATGATGCCAAACCTATTAAAATTAATGTACTCAAGAGTATTTTTTTCATAGTGGAAATATATAAATTATATGTTTCAAATGTAGGATAATTTCTTTAAGTATTGTATTTTTCTTTCTATTGTGAGTTATTAGATTAAATTTATTTCGAAAGCATTATTTGACCATTCTTTTAAGTACTTTTTATAATTTAAAGTATAATTTTGGTTTCTTTTCTCTTCTATATTTCATATTTTTAGTTTATTAAATCAGAAATTTAGTGTAATTATGAGTTTAGATGTAAAACGTTTACTGACTTTTTCTCTACTATGGTTTGTTCTGCTAATTAAACCTCAAATAGTAAATGCTCAATTATTAGGAACTAGTAAAGCCACTACAGAAGAAGCTGTAAAAATTCCAGATGATTCTCTTGGAAGAAGAACGCCGCAAGGAACCGTTAATGGTTTTATTAAAGCTATAGGTGACCAGAACTATCTTCGTGCCAGTCAGTATTTTGTGTTAAGTAAACGTTCCTATCGTAAAACCGCTGAAAGAATTCGTATAGCGAAGACATTTCAGCAGTTATTAGATCAGGGAGGGAATTTATCTCCATCTTCTATTATCAGTAATAAAGAGACCGGACGTACCGATGATGATTTGGCAACCGGAGTAGATCATGTTGGAAGTATTACTACAAGTAAAACAGCAATTCAGCTTTATGTAGAAAACCAGTCAGATGACAGTCAGCCTGCGTTATGGCTTTTTTCTGCCGAAACCGTTGAATCTATTCTTTCTGCTGATGTTTCTAAAGAAAAGACTTTTCTAGATCGCATATTGCCTACGGTTCTTAAAGAAAGAAAGTTAGGGAATGTTCCAATTGGACATTGGACTGTTGTGGTTGTAATGACGGTTTTATCTTATTTACTTGCGAGATTACTGGTTTTCCTGATTGGTTTATTAGTTCAAAAAGTATGGAAAAAAGCGGCTACAGAACAAGGAACAGCTATTATAGAAGCACTTACGTTACCAGTTCATATGTATCTTACTGTGCTTTTATTTGTTGCCTTTACACAACGTATGGGAATTTCGATAATCGTAAGACAGCGTTTTGGAATTATTATAATCACAATCGGAATTCTTGCTTTTCTGATTTTATTGTGGAGAATGACCGATTTTGTAAGCATGTACGCTCGAAGCAGAATGAGCAGAAGCGGGCGTATTTCTGCGATCTCTGCTATTTTATTTCTAAGCCGAACCACCAAAGCGGCAATCGTGGTTATAGGAATCATTGCTTTATTAGGAATTATTGGAGTAGATGTAACAGCTGGACTCGCCGCATTGGGAATAGGGGGTATCGCATTAGCATTAGGAGCACAAAAAACAATCGAAAACTTCGTAGGGAGTGTGAGCCTTATTGCAGATCAGCCTTTACGAGTAGGAGATTATTGTCGAATAGATGATATTAAAGGAACGGTAGAATCGATCGGAATGCGTTCGACCACACTGAGGACTTCTGCAAGAACAATTGTAACGATTCCAAACGGACAATTATCAGCGAGTAAAATAGAAAATTATAACCATCGAGATCGTTTTATATTTAATCCAATATTCAATTTTAGAATGGAGACTTCTCCAGATCAGATGCGTTATTTGCTGATAGAACTTAGATCTTTGTTGTATGCTCATCCAGCGATAAACAATTCAAACCCGATAGTCCGTTTTACCGGTGTAACTGCAGATGCTTTGAAAGTTGAAATTACAGCTTATATTGAAGCGATTAATGTTGAAACTTCTCAGGAAGTTCAGGAAGATATATTGTTGAGAATGATGGATATAATAGAGCAAAGTGGAACCTCATTAGCTTATCCGTCGCAGACGCTTTATATGGCACGAGATATTTCCCGATCAACGGAGAAATCGGATGCAATTTCTGAAACCATCAAGAAATGGAAAGAAAATAATGAATTACAATTACCAAAATTTGATCCTAAACGTGTTGAGGAATTAAAAGACAGTTTAAAATATCCCGATGACGGAAGTTATAAACCCAGCGAAGAATAAATAAAAAACAGGCTCTCTCAATTTTTGAGAGAGCCTGTTTTTTATGTTCCATCGGAACATTTCATCGGTAGAAAATGAATTTATTTATCCAGCGTGATTGTTTTTCCAGTAATATTGATACGTCCAGTTTGAACAGCAGCAGAACCATCAGGTTGTTTTCCGCCAATTGAAATAGTAAACCATCCCGGTTCTACAACACGTTGTTTTTTCTTATTGATTAATGACAATTGTCTCGGAGTTAAAACAAAATCAACTGTTTTGGTTTCGCCTTTTTTTAGAGTAATGCGTTCAAAACCTTCTAATTGAACTATTGGGCGAGGTGTTGACGCTTTTTCGTCTTTAATATACAATTCAACAACTTCTTCGCCATCACGATCTCCAATATTGGTTACATCAACAGATACTTTTAAGTCTTTATCAGCTGATGCAGTTGATGGGAGCTGTAAATTGCTGTATTTGAATTGGGTATAACTCAAACCAAAACCAAACGGATATAAAGGTTTCTTCTCAAAATAACGATAAGTACGTCCTTTCATATCATAGTTTTCAAAGGCAGGAAGTTGATCTACCGATTTATAATAGGTAACTGGCAATCTTCCAGCAGGATTGTAATCGCCAAAAAGAACATCAGCAATAGCATTTCCTCCCTGCTGTCCAGGATATCCTGCTGTTAATATCGCAGGAACATTATCATTTGCCCAGTTGATAGAAAGTGCGCTTCCGTTAATTAGAACTAAAACAACTGGTTTTCCTGTAGCAACCAAAGCTTTCATTAATTCTTCCTGGTTCGCTGGTAAATTTAGACTGGTACGGTCGCCACCTTCAAAACCGTCTGCTTCGACTTTCATTTCTTCGCCTTCCAGACGTTCGTTTAATCCTAATACCAAAACTACTGCATCTGCTTTATTAGCGGTTTCAACAGCTTCTTTCAAAACGTTTTCTTGTGGTTCAGCCCATAAAAGCTGTGCTATAGCATCGCCATAAAAATTTTGATATTTAACTTCGATTTTATATTTCTTACCAGCTTCTAATTCAATTTTCTGCGGACGAATTCTCGGATGATGATTGTTTTTTCCTCCAGATGATTTTCCCGTTTCAATATCAACGGTCATAAAAGGTTTTGCCCAATCTGATATTTCGTAAACTCCCGATTTTGGTACAGTAAGATAACCCGACCATTTTACACTGTAATTCCCCATTTTCATTCTTGGGTCGGGTGTATTAATGTCCCAGTGAAAATCTACATTATCATCATTACGCACAAAAAGAGGTTTTCCTTCCCATTTGCTGTTATCATAATATTCGCCCATTAAACCTTGTTTTCCGTTTTCATTTTGAAAATAAACTGATGGAATAACTGTCATTTCAGGAACACCTTTGGCAAGATCAGTTCCTTTTGCGTACAATACTTTAGCATTAGGTTCTATTTTATTTTGAATACCTTTTAAAACTGTAATTGGATTACTTGGCACGCCGCTGTAATTACCCCATAAAGATTGTACATCATTAGCATTTGGACCAATAACGGCAATTGTTTTTATGTTTTTAGAAAGTGGTAAAGCATTATTTTGATTTTTTAGAAGAACGATACTTTTTTGTGACGCTATTCGTGCCAGCCAGTCATTAGCGGCGTTATTGTTAACTGAAAACGGAATCTGTGCATAAGGAACAATTTCGTCCGGATCGAACATTCCCAATTTAAAACGAGCTGTAAAAAGGCGTTTTATAGTTAAATCGATATCGGCTTCCGAAAGCAGTTTACGATCCAGAGCTTCTTTTAAAGATTTGTAACTGCTGCCACATTCCAAATCTAAACCTTCTTTTACAGCAAGAGCAGAAGCCGAAGCAGCATCATTTGTAATTTTATGATATTTCCAAATGTCTGTAACAGCGCCACAGTCTGAAACAATATAACCCTGAAAACCCCAGTCATTTCTAAGAATATTAAACAAAAACGGACTAGCACTGCAAGATTCTCCTCTAAAACGGTTATAAGCTCCCATGACAGAATAAACGCTTCCATCTTTTACAAGAGTGCGGAATGCTGGTAAATAGGTTTCATATAGATCAATATCGCTGACATTCGCATTGAATTCATGACGGGAAGGTTCTGGCCCAGAATGTACAGCATAATGTTTGGCAGTCGCTACTACTTTTAAATATTTTGGATCAGTTCCCTGAAGCCCTTTTACATAATTAAGTCCCAATTGACCAGTTAAATACGGATCTTCGCCGTAAGTTTCATGCCCGCGTCCCCAGCGTGGATCACGAAAGATGTTGACATTTGGTGACCAAAACGTCAATCCCTGATAGATACCGTGTTGTCCTCGTCGAAGATATTCATGATGTTTGGCACGAGCTTCATCTGATATCGCATTGGCAACATCAAGTACTAACTGTTTATCCCAAGAAGAGGCAATCGAAATAGATTGTGGAAAAACAGTTGCAAATCCTGCTCTTGCAACACCATGTAAGGATTCATTCCACCAATTGTATTCTGGAATGCCAAGACGTTCAATTGCCGGTGCAGAATCCATCAACTGACTGATTTTTTCCTCTACAGTCATTCGGGATACCAAATCATTCACGCGCTGTTCAATAGGTAAATTAGGATTTTTAAAAACAGGGTTTTCCTGTGCGAAAGTGGTTAATGTGGCAAAGTTTAACATTAACACCAATTTGTATACTTTTTTCATCAAATTATTTGGGTGTTTTTTGGTTTGATAGTTATTCGTTTTTTTACTGTGGTTTTTTTCGTAAGTGTTTAGAACATTTGAAAATACAAAATTAAATCTTACTATTTCTCAACTGCGTATTAATTGCTATTTAAAGGGTGTTGTAAAGCTTAGACTATATTTTTGTCCATTTCAAAAAAGCAATCAAAGGGAGATAAATTGCTATTTAAAGGAGGGTATTCTGCTATTTAAGCTTCCAGTTCTAGGTTAGGTAAAGAATTTTGATATTTTTGTTATTTCTGCCAAAATGAAAAACTTACCATGTTGAAACACACTTTACTCGTCTTTTTATTTTCTTTTATCTGTATTAAAGGTATTGCTCAGCCTCAGGGTGTTTTGACTCATTTTTCTAATGATGGAAAGTTGAGCCAATCGAGGGTATTAGGAATTCAGCAGGATAAAAAAGGTTTTATCTGGCTCGCTACATTTAATGGTCTGATTCGTTATGATGGCAATACTTTTAGAAAATTTAAAGTCGGACAGGAAGACGTTTCATTAAATATACAATCCAACCGCGTATCGAAATTTATTTTTGATGCTAAAGGAAGAATCTGGATTCAGTCGGAAAAAAATGATGTTTACTATTTTGACACCAACGAATTAAAGTTTCATAATCCAATAGAAGGAAAATCGAACAATCTTGTTTTTGAGCAGTTCAAAATCATGTCTTCAGGAACAACTTGGCTTTTTCCAAAAGATAAAAACGACATGATTGCTTTTGAAAGTAATGGGCAAATCAGAAAAGTTAGTTTCAATAACACCAGACATTTTGGAAAAATTACAGACGTATTGGAAGATAAATCTGGAATAACATGGTTTTTATCCAATGCAGGACTATCCAGATTAAATAAAACAGCTAAACAGCCTGAATATTTTTTTACTAATGTGTCAGAACAGCCAGGAAAAAGCAATTCGTTTAATATTGCTGTTGAGACAAAAGAGGATCTTTGGTTTGGAGGCAATCAGGGAAAATTTATTAGATACAATAAAAAATCGACTACTTTCTTTGATTTGGATTTAGGAATTCAAGATGATATTCTGCTTTTAAAAGAAGTAGGCGACAGCAAAATATTAATTGTAAAAAAGAAAGAAGGTTTCTGTACTTACGATATTAAAACAGGAAGGTTTAATAATTACAATAGTACCACGCTGGCTGGTCTTCCACAAGAAAGTATTAATTTTTTAGGACTTACAGATTTACGCCGATTTTGGTTTGATACTCCAAATTCCGGAATATTTATGTTTGATTTGATTACTGGAAAATTAAAGAAACTGGAAGTGGATCCCAGCGAACCTTCTGCGGCAGCGGGCAGGCAAAAAAGTTTTCTACTCACTTCTCCTAATGGGACAGTCTGGCTTCAGTCGAATAAAGGGGCTTTTTCGTATTGGGATGAAAAACAGAGCAGGTTATTTTCTGTTATAAAATGCATCAAAGAATCTAAAGAAACATTTTCAGATGTAATGCATACTGCGGCGTTTGATAAATTGGGAAATCTTTGGTTTTGTTCTCATAAACAAGGTTTAGATTTGATTGTATTTAATAATAGCAATTTTCTAAAACTAAACTTAAGTGCGTCAGGAAATCATAAAAAACACAATGTAAGAAGTTTGATGGAAGACAGAGAGAAAAATCTCTGGGTTGCCAGTCGTGACGAGAAAATTGAAATTTTTGATTCGCAGAAAAGAAGAATAGGAAACTTAGGTTCAGACGGTACTTTATCTCCAGATAGTCCGGGTTGGGGAGCAGATATTTACAATATGATGCAGGATGCTCAAGGCAGAATATGGATTGGAACAAGAGGGAACGGTGTCTTCTGTCTGACCCCAAAACCGCTTTCTTTCAGTTTCACCGTCAAACAATATAAATATGATAAGGACAATAAATACAGTATTAGTTGTGATGATATTTATAAAATCTTTCAGGCAACAAACGGGCAGATTTACCTTGCAACTTGGGGAGGCGGACTTAATTTGATTAAAGAATCGGCTGGCAAAGCGAATTTTATAAGTTACAGAAATGAACTGAAAAATTATCCAATAGGAAGGGCAGATAAAGTCCGTTCGGTTGTGGAAACTAAAGATCATAGAATTTTCTTTGTTTCATCTTACCGATTATTTTCTATAGCAGGAGAAAAGCTATCAGCTGATAAAATGCAGTTTAAAGATCATTTTCAGGCTTCGGGAAATGATATTTTGGATATTATCGTGACTTCAAACGGTCGATTGGCATTATCAACAAACGGGAAAGGATTGATTCTGGTTGATGTCAATAAACAGGATCAGGTTAAAGCAGAAACATTTTGGAGCGAAAATTTCGGATTTCCATTAGAAGGTGTTGTGGGTATGGCGGAAGATAAATTTGGAAAAATATGGCTCATGGGCGATAATCAGATTGTACGTTTTGATCCTAAAAATAACAGCAGTGAAACTTTTCCGGAATTAAAATCTATTATAGGAACCGAGATATTCTCAGAAGCAACCAAATGTCGATTATCCAATGGTGAAATCGCAGCAGGTTATTCTGATGGAGTAATTTATTTTAAACCAGATGCGATTAAACCTTCAAAATTCAAACCTTATTTAGCGATTTCTGGATTTTTGGTCAACAATAAAGAATTATTTGAGGTAAATCCTGAAACACCAAAAAATCCAGATCTTTTGAGAGAAGTTGTCTTAAAACACGATCAGAATTTTTTCAGAGTTCAGTTCTCAGCTTTAGATTATATCAAAAATGAAAATATTGTTTACCGATATAAACTAGAAGGAATCGATAAAGACTGGAATTATCTTAAAGGAGGTCAGTCGATTAATTATACCAATTTAGGAAGAGGAACTTATACCTTAATCGTTTCTTCTACAAACGGACACAATTTGTGGCTGGATAACGAAAGACAGATTAAAATAACAATTAAGCCTTCTATTTGGGGAACTTACTTTGCTTATTTCTGCTATTTGGTATTGGCTGTAGGTTTGTTTTTATTGGTGAGACGTGCGATTTCAACAATCTTAAAACTGCGAAATGATGTGCGTGTAGAAAAAGAAGTTAGTGCCTTAAAACTAAATTTCTTTACCGATATTTCACATGAAATTCGTACACCACTTACGATGATTACTGCTCCTTTAGAAGTAATGCTTTCAGATAATAAATTAGATGAATCGTCAAAATCACAGCTTCGGATTATTGAAAAATACAGTAATAAATTATTGAATTTAGTCAATCAGATTCTGGATTTTAGAAGAATGCAGGACAGAAAACTGGAAGTTCGCGAAATTGATTTGGGCGAATTTGTAAAGGAAGTCTGCGAAGGTTTTACAGAAGTGAGCCAGCGTCGAAATATACAGCTTAAAGTCAGCATCGACGATATCAAACCACACATTTGGGCAGATCCTGATAGTCTGGATAAAATTTTGGTCAATCTGCTTTCCAATGCTTTTAAATATTGCAAAAAGGGAAATGTTATTGAAGTAAAAGTCGAAGAAACGGAGAATAATGTTTGTTTAAAAGTGATTGATAATGGCCCTGGAATTAGTACTGTGGTTCAGAAGAAATTATTTGTTCGTTTTTCCAATTACAATGAAAATCCGTTTAATCCAAGTACAGGAATCGGACTTTCAATTGTAAAGGATTCAGTTGAAAAGCACGGAGCAGTAATTTCTGTTGAAACGAAATTAGGAAAAGGAAGCAGTTTTGAAATTAATTTCCAAAAAGGATACGATCATTTTTCTGATGATGTAGAAATTCATTTTGAAGAAACAGAAGAACATTTTACAGATGATATTGCTATTGAAGAAACAGAAAAAGAAGAATTAATTGAAGAAATAATAAGAGAAAAACCAGTTGGATTAATAGTCGAAGATGATCCAGAATTGAGAAACTTCATTCTCTCCATTTTAAAAGAAGATTATACTATTTATACAGCTGAAAATGGAGAAGAAGGTCATTTAAAAGCAGTAGAATTATCTCCAGACTTTGTAATCAGTGATATTATGATGCCCGAAATGGACGGAATCGAAATGCTTAAAATTATTCGAAACAACTTTGCAATCAGTCATGTTCCGGTTATTCTGTTAAGCGCAAAAACAGCTATTGAAAGTAAATTGGAAGGAATGGAATACGGTGCAGACGATTATATTACAAAACCTTTTAATGTGAGTTTCTTAAAAGCAAGGGTAAAAAATGTTTTAGAACAACGCATTCGTTTACAGCAGTTGTACTCAACAGGAAGTATTGCGCAAATTGCAAAAGAAGTGCCTCTACAGATTTCAGATAAAGACAACAAATTTATGCTGAGAGTCATAGAGCTTGTAAAAGAAAATATTTCTAAAACCGATTTCTCTGTAGATGAGTTAGGAAAACTGATGTGCATGTCGCGAGCCAGCTTTTTTAATAAACTAAAAGATGTTACAGGAGTTTCTCCGGTTGTTTTTATAAGGGACATGAAACTTAGCGAAGCGGCAAACCTTCTAAAGAATGAAGATTTATTAATTAAAGAAATCTGCTTTGAAGTCGGATTTAGTGATTTGAAATATTTCGGAAAATGTTTTAAATCAAAATATAATTACACTCCTGCAGAATATCGCAGGCAGTTTCGTTAGGTAGATGGGATAATTTTTCTACAGGTATTTAATAATCTTTTAGCTTTTAAAAGTAAAGCTTCGGAGAAGCGAAATGTTTATAGAAATCATATTTATTATCTGCATCAGAGCTCCAGAGGAGCGACATATTATTTACAATGTAGGTAATATTTCGCTCCTCTGGAGCTTTTTTTGATCTACATAATTTAATTTCTATAAATATTATGTCCCGCTGGGGCTAGAAAATATAAGAATACAATAGGCTTCCAGCATGTTTAGAATTGCCTGTTTTTTTGTTTTATAAGTATTTGAAAACATGATTGTGATATGTGTTTTTATTTGTGACTATTTTTTTACATGAAATAAAAAATAGGGTTAATAATTGATAAAAACCTAGATTTTTAAGGATAAATAGCGATTTAACCCTTTTCGAAAAGCAAAATTTACCCCTCATTACAATACGCTATATCTAGTTTTGCTTCATAATCGGAAATGATTTTACTAACTAACCTTAAAACCAAAATTATGAACCAAACCAAATTTTTAACTCAACTCTTAAAAACAAAATCTGTAAGCTGTAGCTGTAGAAAGTTTGAAAAGCAAAATAGTAATCATTTTTAAATTTTGCTGTTATGAAAATCATGAAACAACTCATATTGGGAGCAGGAGTATTGCTTTCCATATTAAGTTCCTGTTCAAGTGACGATTTTAAATATGAAAGTTCTACAGTAAAACTATTAGATTTTCAATTAAATGATGTGCCTTGGAACTTGAATGTCGGGATTTCTACCAGACCGCTTTTTGTTTACAAAGACAACGGAGAGTATTTTGCCAACTACAGTTCGCTTTATCCTTTTTCTTTAGATGATGGAAAATACAAATTTGTAGCCTCAGATTATCCGGAACAAATGATTCCGTCTCCAACGAATCTAAATGACCTTATTGTGCCACAGCCGGCATTGGCCAATCAGCATGTGAATTTGTCAGATGCCATGCCGTATGCTTCGCCTTTTGATCAACCACTTACGCTTAACATTAAGACCAGAACGGGAATACTTCGTTTGAAATCTTTAGATGTAAATGCGGATAGAAGTTACACAACCATTAAAACAACCATTTCAGTAAAAAGAAGCGGTTACAAAGTTTTGGACGGAACTTATATCAACGAAGATATGTTCGTAACGAGAAGCAAAGCCACAACGAGCGGTGGAATTAATTATGCAGAAGATTTTATTTTATTTCAAACAGGCGATCCTGCAAACAATGTCAAAATTAAAATCGAATGTTTGGATCAAAATCAGCAGGTTGTCAAAACAAAAGAGATCGAAGGAAGTTTTGCGATTGAAGCCAGCAAAGTCACAAACGCTGATTTCTATTTGAACGCACTTTAAAAAAACTGTTGTTTAAATACAACAGAAACTTACCAACTATAATTAGCTGTCTTGATGTATTAATAAAAGGCGGGAACAAGCCATTATGATCAAATAGAATCATAGTAATTTTTGCTGTTCCCTACAGAAATCCTATGTCTAGGCTTTTAAAATAATTAAAGAAATATTCTAGTTATGAAGATAAAAAAATATATCTGGAGCATTTTAGCACTCTTATGTCTGACATTTGGTGCTTATGCTCAGAAGCGTGTTACTGTAAGCGGTACAGTAAGGGATAACATGGGGCTTATTCCCGGCGCAACTATTATTGTAAAAAATGAAAATACCAACACCGTTACCGATTTTGACGGTAAATTCAGTATTGCTGTTAATGACCCGGCAACAGCAGTTTTGATTGTCAAATTTATTGGTTTAACCGATGAGACGGTAGCCGTAAAAGGACGTACTTCCGGAATTACGGTTCAAATGAAAGAATCGAACAGTGAATTAAATGAAGTAGTAGTTATTGGTTACGGTACTCAAAAACGTAAAAACTTAACAGGAGCCGTTGCCAGTATAAAAGGAACGGAACTGGCAAAAGTGCCAACAGCAAACGTGGCTGAAGCTTTGACAGGAAGACTTCCTGGGGTTCAGGTTACTACTGTTGATGGTTCGCCGGGTGCAGAGGTAAAGATCAGAATTCGTGGAGGAGGATCTATTACAGAAGATAATTCGCCTTTGATTTTAGTCGATGGATTTGAAGTTGCGAATCTAAATGATATTCCGCCAACGGATATTGAATCGGTAGAAGTTTTAAAAGACGCGGCGTCAACAGCGGTTTACGGTGCGCGAGGAGCAAACGGAGTTATTATAGTTACGACTAAAGTGCCAAAAGCAGGAAAAGTTCAGGTAAACATTCATAATTATACGCAAATTAAAACGCTTGCCAATCATTTGGATGTAATGGATCCGTATGAATTTGTGATGTTGCAGTATGAGAATGCACGTAAAGGAAGTTCTAATCCAACCGGATTTTATAATCAATATGGAAAAGCTAACGAATTATATATTTATAAAGGAAACAAAGGTATCGATTGGCAAGATGAAATTTTCGGAAGCAACCCAATTGCCAGATATACGGATATTAATGTGAACGGAGGAAGCGAAAAAACAAAATTCAAATTCACGTTTGTAAATCAGGATCAGCCAGGAGCTTTGGTAGGAACTGGAATGCGTCAGAATTATGTTTATCTGATTATGAATACCAAGCTGACGGATAACCTTTTGTTTGAATATCAAACGCGTTTAACCAATCAGACTATTGACGGTTCTGGTACAGATGGCGTGAGTCTGCTTAGAGCTTTACGCGAAGCACCAACAAGAGGTTTGGAAGATTATATGACTTTACCAGATGACAATACCTATTTTGATCCGGAAGATTATCAAACAAAACCTCGTTTTAACCCGTTGGAAGAAGCAGAAAAAAATTATCGTAAACGTATTACGAGAATTTTTAATACACAAGGAGCCTTGACTTGGACAATCCAAAAAGGACTGACATTACGTTCTTCATTTGGTTACGAATACAAATATCAGGAAGACGGACGTTTCTATGGAACAGATACGCGTACTGCAACCGATAACAACAATCTACCAGTAGTATATTGGTCAATGACACAATCGCCACGCTGGCAGTTGAATAACGTATTAAACTACGGATTCAAAATAAAAGAGCGCCACGATTTTCAGTTGATGATCGGACAAGAGATAAAAGATCAGGAATCAAAAGCTAAATTTTACCGTTCCCGTTATTTTCCTGATGATATTTCGGGGCCAAAAGCTTTAGATAACTTGGCATTAGGAACTCCTTTTGATAACGGTTCATTGGCTGAATCTCCAAACAGAATCGCTTCTTTTTTTGGAAGAGCTAATTACGGTTATGATGATCGTTATCTGTTTACGTTTACAGTTCGTACCGATGGTTCTACAAAGTTTGGCCCGGACAATAGATGGGGAGTTTTCCCTGCAGGAGCTTTTGCGTGGAGAATTTCAAACGAAAGTTTCTTAAAAGAGAGTCAGACTGTTTCAAATCTTAAACTTCGTTTGAGTTATGGAGCTTCAGGAAATGACAGAATAAAAGCCGATTTATACGCAAAATATTATGGTGTTTCCAGAGATCGTTCAATAGGATGGGGAGAACAAAATCAGTATTACTATAATTTTTACAATAGCCAATATTTGAACAATCCAAATGTAAAATGGGAAACCACTTATACAGCAAACGTTGGTCTTGATTTTGGTTTTTTCAAAGAAAGATTAACAGGAACTCTTGATTTCTATTACAATAAAGTAAAAGATTTATTGGTGCCTTCTGATATTGCTTCGGTTTCCGGTTTTACCAAAATGATGACGAATGTTGGACAAACTTCTAATAAAGGTGTTGAATTGGCGCTTAACGGAAGTGTAATTAGAAAAAAAGACTTTCAGGTTGATCTGACTTTCAACATTGGTTACAACAAAAATAAAATTGACAAACTAGCAAGCGGAGAACAGGAATGGATTTTAAGTTCGGGCTGGGCAGGAACGCAGTTATTAAATGATGATGATTACCGTGCGTATGTCGGCGGAACAAAAGGTTTGATTTATGGTTTCGTAAATGACGGATTCTATACAATGGATGATTTTGAATCTTTTGATGCTGTAACAAGAACTTGGAAATTAAAAGAAGGTGTAGCCAACTCAAAAAATCTTTCAGGCGAGCCAGTTCCAGGAAATGCTAAGTTTAAAAAATTAACTCCTACTGATCCTTCAGATCCAAACAGCTATGTAATTGGAGATAAAGACAGAAAAGTAATTGGAGATACAAATCCTGATTTCTCTGGTGGATTTGGTGTGAATGCGGTTTGGAAAAACTTCGATTTAACAGCATTTTTCAATTTCATGTACGGTTTTGATGTGTACAATGCTAACAAGATCATGATGACTTCTTTCTTCCAAAACAACCAAAACAATTTTGGGATGGAAGTAGGATTAGATAACCGTTGGAGAAATTATGACGATATGGGGAACGACCTTCGTTATTCTCCGGAATTATTAGCAAAACAAAATGAAAATGCTACGATGTGGAATCCGGTAAGTATTGGTCGTCCTATTGCGATGTCTTACGCGGTGGAAGATGGTTCTTTCTTAAGATTAAACACGCTGAGTATTGGTTACACGATTCCAAAACAGCAAAGCAAAGCAATTGGTTTAAGCCGAGTGAGATTGTATGCTACAGGAAGTAACTTATTTGTTTGGACCAATTATTCAGGATATGATCCAGATGTCAATTTAGAAACAGGTCTTACACCAAATATAGATTACAACGCTTATCCAAGAACGCGTAATTACGCTTTTGGAGTACAGTTGTCATTTTAATTAACGAATTAAATCACGAAATGATGAACAAAAATATAGTATTAAGTTTTCTGCTAATTTTTGCACTGTCTTTTACAGCTTGCGAAGAGTATTTAGATGTACAGCCTGGATCGGGCTTTACCCAAGCAGAAGTTTTTAAATCAGAAAAAGACATGCAGTCTGCTGTTGCAGGAGTTTATACCCTGATGCTTGCAGAAGATGCCTATTCCAATCGTATTGCTTTTGTTTTTAATACCAATACCGATGTGGAAATGTCTGGAGTTTCAACCAATACAGTAAACGGAAACGGTTCTGATATTGCCTGTTACGACCCAAAACCATATTGGACGACTTTAAACTCAACCTGGAGTGCCATGTACAAAATTATTAATATGGCCAATGATGTTATTGAGGGAATCGAAAGTTCAGATTTGTACAAAACAGATCCAAAAACACAGCCTTCTAACGTAATGCAGATGTATGGCGAAGTTAAAACTATTCGTGCAATGGTTTATCTGGATATGATTCGTATTTGGGGAGATGTTGTTTTTAGAACTAAATCTTCAACTGGAGATGAAAATTTTGCTGTGGGAGTTACGGATAGAAATACCATTTTAGAATTCCTTATAGACGATTTAAAATCAGTTGAACCTTTGATGAAAAATGCCAGCGAATTAGATTATGGCGTAGAACGTGCTTCAAGAAGTTTTAATCAGGGATTAATTGGTTTATTGGCTCTAACTCGCGGTGGATGGACACTTCGCCCGGACGAAAATAATCCAGCGAACATTGGCCACATGGAAAGAGGGAAAAACTACGAGCAATATTATGACATTGCTATTCAATATTTAGACAAAGTAATTCAGGGCAAACAGCACGATTTGAAATTAGGCTTCAGAGAATTCTGGATCAAACAAAACAATTGGGAAAAGATTGATAATGATGATGTGATGTTTTCGATTGCAATGTTGAAAAACTCTTCCGGAGAATACGGTTATTTAGCTGGAATTCCTATTGCGTCCGGAAATCATCCTTATGGATCTGCTTCTGGAAATCTAAGTTTATGCGGTGAATATCTTTTTTCGTTCGATAATAAAGATTTGCGACGAGATGTTACTTGTGCTCCTTATGGTTACGACCTAAATTTAAATCAGGAAATGCGTTTGGGCATAGCTCGTTTGGCTGTTGGAAAATGGTCTAAATTATACATGACAAGCCCTTTAGGAGGTACTAGCGAAAAAGGAACAGGAGTCAATTATTCCTGGATGCGTTTTGCCGATGTATTGTTAATGTATGCCGAAGCTGTAAACGAACGTTTTGGCCCACGTGAAGATGCCAAAGAATGTCTAAGACGTGTAAGAAGAAGAGCTTTCGCGCAAGCAGATTGGGGAGCTAAAGTGGATAATTATGTAAACGCTCAATCTTCGCCAGAATTATTTTTTAAAGCGATTATGGACGAACGTAAATGGGAGTTTGGAGGAGAAAGCAAACGTAAATTCGATTTAGCACGCTGGAATAAATACAGTGAAGTAGTTTACAATCAATATTACAAATTATTCAACTGGGGACGTGTCGCTAATGGAGCGTTTGTTCCGGGAATCGATCAGGTTCCGGGCAATGTCTATTATAAATTAATCACTGATCCTGCTAATTCAACTAGAAAAATTCTGGATATACAAGGAATTAATCAAATTCTGACGGCAAATCCCGCAGGCTATACTGTACATCCATTCGCGATGAGCTGGTACTCTTTAAATAATGATACGGCGAGTTATGAACCGATAAACGAAATCAAATGGAGTTTTAGAGGGTTCATTAACTACAATAATGCTTCATCGGTTTCGCCAAATAATCCGTTGCGTTATTTATGTCCTTATCCATCAAAAGTGATAACAGATCACCGCGGTGCCATTCAAAATTATTATGGTTTTAATTTTTAATTGAATCAATCATGAAAAATTCAAAAAAACTAATTTACATTTTATCCCTTATCGGATTAATTGTTTTTGGAGAAATACTAAAATCCTGCGACAATGATGAATTTCGCTATAAACCTGTAGACGATTTATTTCAGCCAAAATTTGTTCTTACAGCTCCTTTAGTAAGAAGTAATTCGATTGCCGTAGTTTGGTACAAAGTAAACGACGCGGCATCTTATACTGTAGAACTGCATTTAGACAATTATTATAAAAGTCTTTACAAGTCTTATACAACAACAGACACACAGATTTTGATGGATGATATTCCATACAAAACCCAGTTTTATATCAGGGTAAGATCGAATCATGTAAACGGAGCACACAATTCGCAATGGGCTTATACAAATGCTTTGACAGAAGATCGTCCGCCTTTTGATCCTATTTTAAATCCTGTAGAAAGAGTAAATATTACGGAAACAGATGTTACAGTAACTTGGGCGGTTTCTTCCAAAAATCCAGTAGACAGTATTTCTGTTGCACCTGCACAATCTGCCGAAATTCAGTCAATCGGACGTAAATTAACGGCCGATGAAATGAGCAGAGGAGAAGCCAAGGTAATTGGTTTAGAAAAGAATACTTTGTACAATTTAAACATCTTCGATACTAAAAAACCAAGACGATACGATAAACCATACAATCAGGTTTCGTTCCGTTCTGCGGGACCATCAGCGGCTACAATTATTGTTACAAAAGGGATGGATTTAGATGCTTTACTAAGAACCAATAATGATGATCCGACAATTCCAGAAGGAACAGAGTATTTCTTAGAAGCTGGTTCGTTGTTTAAAATTACGCCGTTTACCATCTCCAAAGGATTTAAACTGACAGGAGGAACTCAGGGAGAACGCCCACAGATTGAAATGAACGGAAACTGGAATATTGCCGAAGGTTCTTATTTGTCTTCTTTAGCATTTGAGAATATTCGCTTCTATCAAACTATTGATGCAAGTTATTTCTTTAATAGTGGAACGGCTTGGAAAATTGATCAGATTACTTTCTACAACTGTGTTTTCAATTATTTCAAACGCGGTTTCTGGAGACATCAGGGGAATGGTAAATACAAAGAAATCGGAAATTTTGATATGAGTTATTGTACATTCGATCAGGTTGGAGGTCACACAGGACCTTACGGAACATTTGCCTTTGGTTCTGCCGGAGCTGATAATGTGAAAAAAGCAGTTTTCTCAAACTGTACGTTTATGAGAGATTACTATCAGACAACAGATCAAAACCGAAACTTTAAAAACCTTTGGGATTACGGTACATCGGCTTATCCAATTCATTTGGAATATCAAAATGTTACGATTTACGATTATGCTTATAACAGAGCATTAATTAATATTCCGTCTGCTGTCGGATCTACGTTGATCTTCAAAAATGTATTGTTAGCTTCTGCCTGCGGTAAAGTGATTCAGGCGATTGGAGCCAATACAACTTCTACATACGGTAATAATTATACAACAACAAATTATCTATTAGGAGCTTCTGCTATACAGGGAACCGAATTAGGAGTCAGTGCACAGAATTTATTTGTCGATCCGGCAAATGGAAATCTGATGATTAAAGATTCTAATTCTCCAATTGTGACCAATAGAGTAGGAGATACAAGATGGTTACCATAAATTTTGTTAATTAAGTTAAGTGGTTTCAGTACTCAGGAAGTATCCTTGTGGTTGGGGATACTTCTATGTACTGATTTAATTAATGAAAAGAACTGAGATGATCTAAATACCAAAAAAGTTTCTAGATCAATGAATTATTTATAAAAAGGAATACGAATGAAAATCAAACAATTACTGTTGTCTTTAGCCTTATTAGGATATTTAGAAGCAGGAGCGCAAGGCTGGAATGCCGATTTAGGAAATGGAAAATATAAGAATCCTATTTTACATGTAGATTACTCTGACCCGGATGTATGTGCTGGTAAAGATGGATATTATATGACCGCTTCAAGTTTTAACAGCATTCCCGGGCTTCCGATTCTTCATTCAAATGATCTGGTTAATTGGGAGTTGGTTGGATATGCGTTGCAGGAGCAAATTCCTGTTGAGCATTATCGTACCGTTCGTCATGGCGATGGTGTTTGGGCACCTTCCATTCGTTATCATGAAGGTGAATATTATATCTATTGGGGAGATCCTGATTTTGGTATTTATATGGTTAAAACTAAAGATCCAGCAGGAACTTGGGAGAAACCCGTATTAGTAAAAGAAGCCAAAGGAATAATCGATACTTGTCCGTTTTGGGATGAAGACGGGAAAGCCTATTTGTCTTATGCTTTTGCAGGAAGTCGTGCTAATGTGAAAACGGTTTTAATGCTCTCAGAAATGGCATTAGACGGTACAAAATTAATTGGCAATCCAGCATTGGTTTTTGACGGGCATAAGGGGCACACTACGGTAGAAGGTTCTAAAATGTACAAACGCGACGGTTATTATTGGTTGATGGCTCCGGCAGGGGGTGTAAAACCGGGATGGCAGTTAGCGATGCGTTCTAAAAATGTCTGGGGACCTTATGAATTCAAAGTCGTATTGCATCAGGGAGACACTCCAATGAATGGGCCTCATCAGGGCGGTTATGTAGAAACACCAAACGGAGACGGCTGGTTTATCCATTTTCAGGATAGATGGGCTTATGGCCGAGTAGTAAATCTACAGCCTGTAACATGGAAAGACAATTGGCCAATTATGGGAATTGATTCGAATAAAGATGGAATCGGCGAACCTGTTTTAGAATGGACAAAACCGAATGTTGGTAAAAATTATCCTGCAACACCTTTAGTGACTTCAGATGAATTCAACGGCCATCAATTGGGGGTACAATGGCAATGGCAGGCGAATCAGGATCCTGCAAAACACTGGGGATGGTCTTCGGCTAATTTGGGATTTATGCGTTTGAATTGTGTTCCTAGAGAAGATAATGTAAAAACGATGTGGATGATGCCGAATCTTTTATTACAGAAATTCCCTGGAGCAAATTTTACTTCAACTGCAAAACTAATATTTGAAAATAATCCCGAAGCAGGAATCAGCAATTCTGGTTTGATTGTCTTTGGAGAAGATTATGCTTACATCGCTATTGAACAGGATAAAACTGGAAATTTAAATTTAGTTCAGCGTTCCCTGAAAAATGCCCGTACGTCTAAAGAAGGCGAAAAAGAAATTGCTGTAATCCCTATTAATAAAAAAGAGGTGTATCTGCGTGCCAAAGTAGAAATGATTCAAAACAAAGAACCCTTTGATGCCAGAGTTACTTTTTATTACAGCTTAGACGGTAAGAGTTTCAAAAAGTTAGGAGAATCGTTTAAGCCAAGCGCAGGACGATGGGTTGGTGCTAAAATTGGACTTTTCGCTTCGGGAACAAAAGCGGTTAACGACAGCAGTTATGCCGATTATGATTGGTTTAAAGTAGAAGAAAACTAAGGAATTATGACACATAAAATAAAATACTGCTTTCTCGTTTTGTTGGTTCATCTGGTTTCGTTTGGTCAATCCCAAATAACACCAATTGAATGGGCTAAGAAAATGGCAGATTCTGATCAAAAAAGAGTTCCAAATCCGGTTTATCTGGATGGCGTAAAATTTCCAAAATGGAATTACACCAATGGTTTGGTAACGCTTGCCAATCAGCAGTTATATGATTATACCAAAGACCAGAAATATTGGGATTACGGACTTTCGTATGCCGACCAGCTTATTGATAAAGACGGAAAAATTGGCGGAGGCTATGAACTCGATAAATACAGTTTGGATTTAATCAATTCAGGCAAAATACTTTTTGAGATTTATACTAAAACCAAAGACGAGCGCTATAAAATAGCAATGGACATGCTTCATAAACAGCTCGAAGGTCATCCAAGAAATTCAGACGGCGGTTATTGGCACAAGAAAAGTTATCCTTGGCAGATGTGGCTGGATGGCGTTTATATGGCAGATCCTTTTTCGGCACAATATGGTTCAGTTTTTAATGATCCGAAAGCGATTGATGATGCCATTTTGCAGGCAGAATTAATTCAGAAACATACTTATGAACCTAAAACAGGCTTGAACTTTCATGGTTATGATGAAAAGAAAGTTCAGTTTTGGGCGAATAAAACTACTGGAACTTCTTCGCACGTTTGGGGACGCGCGCAAGGTTGGTATTGTATGGCATTGGTTGATATTTTAGATTTTGTGCCGGAGAATCATCCGAAACGAAAAGAACTGATTCAAATTCTGCAGAAGGTTTATGGTGCTGTTTTAAAAGCACAGGATTCTAAGACAGGCGTTTGGTGGCAGGTTATGGACCAGCCGGGACGAAAAGGAAATTATCTGGAATCGACCTGTTCTACCATGTTTGTTTATTCATTTACCAAAGCCTATAACAAAGGTTATGTAGATATAAAGTTTTTGAAATCGGCACAAAAAGGTTTTAAAGGAATCTTGAAAGAATTCATCAAAGAAAATCCAGACAAAAGCATTTCAATTACAAAATGCTGTGCGGTTGCCGGATTAGGAGGTAAAAACCCGCAGGATCGTGACGGTTCATTTGACTATTATATTTCAGAACCTATTAGAGAGGATGATGCAAAAGCGGTTGGGCCTTTTATTATGGCGGGTATCGAACTGCAAAGAACTTTAGACAAAAAATAATGTTTTCCAAACCACAATAGTTATGATAAAAATTAAAACAGCTGTCCTTGTTGGAATGGCATTATTCACAGCAATTTCCTGTACCAATTCAAAAGTTGGAACAGCTAAAATAGCATCCGAAAAGAAAGATAATCTCGCAGGTTTAAAACTTCCTTTTAAAATGCCCGAAATACAGATTCCGATTTTTAAAGCAGATACTTTGAACATCGTTGATTTTGGAGCAGTTCCCAATACAGAACAACTTTGTACAAATGCGATTAATACCGCAATAGAAAAATGCTCTGAATCAGGCGGTGGCGTTGTGGTTATTCCGTCAGGTTTATGGACAACAGGGCCAATCAAGATGAAAAGCAATGTAAATCTCCATACGCAAAATGGTGCTTTTATTTCTTTCACAAGCGATTTAAAACAATACAAACTGATTGAATCTTATTTTGAAGGCAGTAAAGTCATTCGTTGTGAATCTCCGATTATGGGAATTGATTTAGAAAACATAGCGATTACAGGCGAAGGAATTTTTGATGGAAACGGCGCTAAATGGAGACCGGTTAAAATTGGAAAAATGACTGCCGGGCAATGGGATGAACTGGTAAAATCGGGAGGTGTTTTATCCAAAGACGGTAAAATCTGGTATCCGTCAAAAGGAGCTTATTTGGGAAATGAAGAAAAAGACAAACTGCCTAAAAAACAGACAGTAGAAAACATGGAGCCTTATAAAGAAGCACTTCGTCCGGTTATGGTCAATTTTGTGAATTGTAAAAAACTGCTTTTAGATGGCGTTACGTTTCAAAATTCTCCTGCATGGAATGTCAATCCGTTAATGTGCGAACATCTTACTTTACGCAATTTGACGATTAGAAATCCGTGGTATTCGCAAAATGGCGATGGATTGGATTTAGAATCCTGCCGAATCGGATCGGTAACTAATTGTCGTTTTGACGTAGGAGACGATGCAATTTGTATTAAATCAGGAAAAGACAAAGAAGGCAGAGACCGTGGAAAACCAACTGAATTCTTCGTCATTACCGATTGTGTAGTGTATCACGCACACGGCGGTTTTACAATTGGAAGTGAAATGTCGGGAGGGGTTAAAAATATTTATGCCAAAAACCTAACCTTTAACGGAACAGACTGCGGACTTCGTTTTAAATCGGTTCGAGGACGTGGGGGAGTTGTTGAAAATATTTGGATGGAAGATATCCGAATGAACAATATTCCAACAGATGCCATCAATTTCAACTTGTATTATTTCGGAAAATCACTGACAGAGGATAAAGAGACAGGAGAAGTAGCAGTGGCAAAAGAGCCAGTTTCTGAAGAAACACCAGCATTTAAGAATATGTATTTCAAAAACATCTATGTAAACGGCGCTTCTCAGGCAATGAAAATTATGGGAATTCCGGAAATGCCTGTTGCAAATATTCAGTTCGAGAATATGATTATTCGCGCAGATGTTGGTATTCAAATGAATTATACCAGTAAAATCGACTTTAAAGGTTTGGATTTAAGACTGGATAAACCCGGAATTGCGGTGAGTTTTTCAAACAGTCAAAACGTAAATATTGAAGGCTTTAAATCAACAGGCGAAAACCAAATGTTCTGGGTCGGCGGAACGGCTACAAAAGACATCACATTAAACAACGAAGGCAAGAAAATGATATGGGATAAAGACGTAAAAGTCTTAGAAGCGGTTAAAAATGAAGTGAAAATTAATTAAGCTGAATAATCTTAAATACATAGAAACATAGACTTTTAGTGCAATAAAGAATGCAAGAGAGAAACATATTTCTTTCACATAGCCAACTATGTGCATTTAAACAAGTGAAACGCCTTTTTCAAGGTTGCAAAATCTATGTTTCTATGTGTTTTAAATATTTTCAAAAGAGTAATAATCAAGAATAGCAAAATGATGATTTTAAACTTTTTAGCAACGGCAGTTTTCTTTGTCAATTTTTCTTTAAATGGAAATTCTAACGAAATTCAGTATAAAGAAAAGACAGACGATGTAAAATCTAAATATGATATTGTCGTAGATGTCAATGGAACTGGAAATTTTAAAACCGTTCAGGAAGCCTTCAATTCGGTTGCTTCATTGAAAACAACTGAAACCAGAATCTTCGTAAAAAATGGTATTTACAAAGAAAAGTTAGAATTGTCATTAGACAAAAACAAGATTACTCTAATTGGCGAAAGCAAAGAAAAAGTAATTCTGACTTATGATGATTATGCTTCCAAGTCAAATGGAGCAGGCGGGACAATTGGAACTTCCGGCTCAGCGAGTTTTATTATTACCGGAAATGATTTTAAAGCCCAGAATATCACTTTTGAAAATGCATCAGGGCCAGTTGGACAAGCCGTTGCAGTTCGAATTGATGGAGACAGAGTGTTTTTTGATAATTGTAAATTCTTAGGTTTTCAAGATACTTTATATCCAAGAGAAAGTAAAAGCAGACAATACTATAAGAATTGTTATATCGAAGGAACAACCGATTTTATTTTCGGAGGTTCGACAGTGATATTTGATCAATGCGAAATCTTCGCTAAAAAAGGAGGTTCTTATATCACGGCCGCAAACACACCAGAATCAAACCCATACGGATTTGTATTTCTAAACTGTAAACTAACAACGAATTCAGGAGATAGCTCTTATTTCTTAGGAAGACCTTGGAGAAATTATGCCAAAACTGTATTTCTAAAATGCGAAATGGATTCACACATAAAACCTTTGGGCTGGCACAATTGGGGAAAACCAGAAGCTGAAAAAACCGCTTTTTATGCTGAATATCAATCCACAGGAAAAGGAGCAAATACAGAAGCGAGAGTCAATTGGTCGCATCAGCTTTCATCGGAACAATTCAAAAAGGATTATGCAATGAAAGCGATTTTTAAAGATTGGAAACCGAATTGAGTTTTAAATATTTTAAACACATAGAAACATAGTTATTAGGAATGTAAAAAGTCGTTTCACTAGTTTAAATGCACATAGCTATGTGAAAGAAAGTGGTTTCTCTTTGGCTCCTTTTCCAGATAATAGAATCTATGTTTCTATGTGTTTTAAAAAAAAATATCCGCATCAGATTAAAAATAAAGATATGAAGTTTCAAAACAGAAAATTAAAAGTAGTAATTATTGGGGTTTTCATCTTATTGTTTCAAAAGATGGATGCACAGTATTTGAAGGGAATTACTCAAGTCAGAGATACTTCTTTCAATAATAAAAGTGCTTTCAAAAAGACATTAAAATATTTCCCAAATACCGCTTTGGTTCCCGAAATGCATTTTGATTTTGTGGAGCAGAAAAATAATATCGTTTATCAGAGTTACGGAAAACGTAAAATAAAACTCGATGTTTTTTTCAATAAAAATAAAAAAGAAAAACAAACAGCGATTATCATTATTCATGGTGGCGGATGGCGTTCGGGCAGTAAAGAACAGCATCATCAAATGGCGCAGAAGCTTGCAAGTTTGGGCTACGTCTGTTTTACACCAGAATACAGACTTTCGACAGAAGCTCTTTTTCCTGCGGGAGTTTATGATATAAAAGCCTCGATCCGTTGGGTAAGGGAAAATGCAGAAAAATACAACGTTGATCCTAACAGAATTGTTTCTTTAGGATTTTCAGCTGGAGGAGAATTAGCTGTTTTTATGGGCGTAACAGGAAATATGCCTTTGTTTGAAGGAATCACAACCAATTCAGATTCAAAATCTCAGATCAATGCTATTGTTGATATTGACGGAACATTATCGTTTGTACATCCAGAAAGTAGTGAAGGCAACGACGAAAAGAACATTTCGGCAGGAACCTATTGGTTTGGATATTCCAGAAAAGACAATCCAAAACTTTGGGAAACAGCTTCTCCTTTGAGTTATGCAGGTAAAGCAACTCCGCCGACATTATTCATCAACAGTTCGATTGCTAGAATGCACGCAGGACGAGACGATTTCAGAAAGATTTTGACTGAAAACGGAATCTATTCAGAAGTTCATGAGTTTGAGAATTCTCCCCATTCATTCTGTCTTTTCAATCCTTGGTTTGATCCGACCATTCAATACATCGATACATTTTTAACGAAAGTCTTTAAATAAACAATTATGAAATCAAGATTCATTATTTCCATTCTCTGTATGACTTTAGCCTTTGCTATTATGTCTTTTATAAAACCAAAAGCAAGGACTACGGTTTATTTAATCGGCGATTCGACAGTGGCCGATTATGCCAATAATTACGAAGAAGGAAAAGATTATATGAAAACCCGTTATCCTGTTACAGGCTGGGGACAAGTGTTTCAGCAGTTTTTGGTAAAAGACAGTCTAAAGAAAATCGATAAACTAATTAAAACCGACAGCGCTTTTGTAGATGACAGGGCAAGAGGAGGACGAAGTACGCGTACATTTTTTCAGGAAGGAAGATGGCGTTTGGTTTATGAAAATCTTAAAAAAGGGGATTTAGTCCTAATACAATTCGGTCATAACGATGGCGCTGAAGACAAAACAGAACGATATGTAAACATAGAAGGTTATAAAGAGTTTCTAAGACTTTTTATAGAACAGACCAGAGCGAAAGGAGCTAAACCAATCCTGTTAACTCCGGTTGCCAGAAATTTTCCATGGAAGGAAGGAAAACTTCAGAACGTTCATGGTTTATATCCTGATGCAGTAAAAGAAATAGCCAAAGAACTTAATGTACCGCTAATTGATTTAAACCAAAAATCAATGGATTTTTTTACTAAGAAAGGTCAGCCTTATGCAAGTGAAAACTATTTTATGAATTTCCCCGCCGGCTTGTATGAAGCTTATCCGAACGGACAGAAAGACAATACGCATTTTCAGACTAAAGGCGCTGTAGAAGTAGCCAGATTAGTTTTTGAAGGAATGAAAGAATTAAATTAAAAATACACTTTGCGCAAATTGGAACACAGATGAAACAGATTCATTATCACGAAACACGGATTTACACTGATCTTTTAAATATTTTATAAATCCGTTTCATCCGCGTCAAAATATAGTTACAGCTTACATTTTAAAATTTTTATAAACCGTCAAAAGGTTGTGAAGATAAAAAGTCCTTTTGATAACTATTTACTAACTAAAACCAACTTTAAACCAAATGAAAAAACAATTTATTCACTTATTCCTCATACTGTTTACAGTGATGGGGTACTCTCAGACCATTGAGAGAATTGAAGCCGAAAAATTCAATCAGGCTTCGGGAGCACGAGCCGAAACAAATGCTTCTCTTTCGGGAGGAGGAAATGTCGGGTATATTAAAAACAATACCTGGATTAAATTCAATGCCGTCAATTTTACTGAATTCGTAACCCGTTTCGATATCGCAGCCGCGGGAGCAACGGGAGGAACGATCGAATTGAGGTTAGGATCAGAAACCGGAACTTTAATTGGAACTGCGACAGTTTCCGGAAGTACCAGTTTTACAGATTATAAGAAGTTTTCTGTGGCGATTCAGCCCACAAGGGGAACTTTTGATTTGGTATTCCTTTTTAAACACCCAACCAATACGGGGTATTTATTTAATCTCGATTATTTTGAAAAGGTTACGGAGAATCCAAATGCGGTAACGTACAAACTGACGACGAACGTTAATCCAGTTTCATCTGGAACGATTACGCTGAATCCGGGAGGAACTACTTTTGTAAAAGGAACTGCAATTACGCTGACAGCTAATAAAAATTTTGGTTATAACTTCAAACAATGGGTAGATGATAAAGGAGTTGTGGTTTCGACTGCAAATCCTTTAACTTATACCATTGAGGCAGACGCCACTTTAATTGCACAATATGAAACATTAGAAACCTATTCATTGACTGTAAATGTGAATGGAGCATTTGGCTTGGGAGATTATACCATTTCTCCTGCGGGAAAAGACGGCGCATTTTCTGTTTATGAAAAAGGCACGAATGTTACCGTTACAGCGGTAGAAAATGATATTGTGAAGTTCAGCAATTGGTCTGATGGTTCTACGTCGTTAAATACTTCTGTAGTTATGAATCAGAACCAAACGGTTACGGGAACTTATGCCAACCAGAATTTTATTGCTGGATGGACATTCAAAACCGATCAATATGCGAATCCACGTGTAGCAGAACTATATTCTAAAATTGAAAACCGCCCTCAGTTAATGGCGTATAATATTGCCGATAATGTTTTGGCTCCAAACGTAAGACTTCAGAACAGAGGCGGGAAAAACGGTTTTTGTGTCTGGAATACTGAAAGAGGGAATTTCTATTATTTTATGACGACACTTTCAACGGTGGGTTATAAAAACATAAATGTTGCCTCTGGACTTCTTGGATATTATTATGGTGCTGATGAATGGACTTTCCAATATTCATTAGACGGAGTAAATTTTGTGAATGTTTCAGCATTAACGACTATAAACACGAATACCATTACTTCTATCGGCGGAATTCTTCCTGCCGAAGCAGAAGGAAAAGAAAAGATCTATTTAAGATGGTTTCCTAACATTAATGGACCAAAACATGGATCTGCTGTTGATGTTACCGCAACAATTATTTCCAACTTGATGATTAAAGCCGATGAGGTTTTGGTTGTTGATACGAATGCACCTGTTTTAGAATCTTCATTGCCTGCAGAATTAGCCA
This sequence comes from Flavobacterium notoginsengisoli, assembly GCF_042686225.1. NCBI lineage: Bacteria > Pseudomonadati > Bacteroidota > Flavobacteriia > Flavobacteriales > Flavobacteriaceae > Flavobacterium > Flavobacterium notoginsengisoli. The sequence goes on along the minus strand of NZ_JBHUOT010000010.1, from coordinate 110,032 downwards.
GTTCTGTTGGGGCAAATGGAAACATCATTTTGAATTATAATGAACAAGTTCAATTTGGAGCAGGACAAGCCGTTTTAAACGGAAAAAATCTAAATGCGGAGTTTATCAATAAAACGGTAAAATTCAGCTATTTCGGATTAGAATATAATAAACAATACACGTTTACTATTCCGGCAGGATTTGTAAAAGATCTTTCAGGAAACAACGGGCCTGCATTGACTCTTTCTTTTAAAACAATGGAAAAACCAGTTCCTGTTAAACGTAATTTTGATTTAATTGTTGATGCCAATGCTACTGATGAACAGATTGCTTCAAAAAAATATGTCAAAACGATAGCAGAGGCTTTTAATTTGGCTCCAAACAATTCGGCTTCCAGATTTTTGGTTTTGATTACAAACGGGACTTATAATTTGGGTGGAGACGGAACAAATCCGCAGGATATTGTATTGAAACTTCCAACAGGAAAAAACAACGTTTCCTTAGTGGCACAATCAAAAGATAAAGTAATTCTGCAAGGAAATCCGGGTTGGGGAATCAAAAATGCCGTTCTTTCTATTGAAGCCAACGATTTGTACATGGAAAATGTAACAATCGAGCATAAAGACGGAATTACAACATCAGGTCAAAGACCAGCGTTGAATCCAGCGGGAGACCGAAATGTGTATAACGGAGTGCGTTTAAGAAGTAAACAAGACACGCAAGTTACAGGAGGAAAAAGAAGTTTCTATTATAAATCAACAATTGAAGGCGATGTGGATTTCATCTGCGGAGGCGGAACGCATTGGTTTGAAGAATGTAAACTGGTTTCGGTTGCTTCAGGTTATATCGTAGCGCCAAATCATGACGCGGCAACGCAATACGGTTATATTTTCAATAACAATACAATCACTGCAGCTACAAGTTATTATTTAGGCCGTCCTTGGCAGAATGCACCTAGAGCGGTTTATCTAAATACCAAAATGATCAACGAACCTAATATATTAGGTTGGGCAAATATGGGAACATATCCAGCACTTTTCGCAGAGTTCAACAGCGTAAACGGAAGCGGAATAGCTGTTAACACCGATAACAGAACCAATACCTTTACTGTTGACGGCGTTTCAAAAACAGGAAATTACAATCCAGTTTTGACAAAAGCTCAGGCTGACGAATACACTATAGAAAACGTGTTAAGTGGAACTGATAAATGGGATCCGCGTACCATAGTAGAACAAGTTACAAAACCTTCTAATCTTTTAGTATCTGACAAGAACACTTTAAAATGGGATGAAAATAAATATGCGATGTGTTATGTAATCAGCAAAGACGGTAAAATCTTAGCTATTACAACAGATACCCTTTATGCAGATACAGACACAAAAGCGGGAACTTATACTTACACCGTTCAAGCAGCAAATGAATATGGAGGATTGAGCGAAATCAGCAGCATCAGCATGACGATTAACGGTGGTGTAGTAAAATCTCCTATTTCTTATTTAAATTCAATTGATGGAAAAGCGATAGCTGGACTAACTCCTGTAGAATATACAGAAGGAACGGCCTTAACTTTACCAGCACCGACTTTAAACGGTTACACTTTTTACGGATGGTCAGCTTCTGCTACAGTTCCAAATGCACTTAAAGAAATTGCAGCGACAGCGACAGGAAATCAAACGGTATATGCTTACTGGGGAACAGCTGGAAATAATAAACCAGATGAAGTAATTCCTCCAGGCAGTTTCGATTATGATTTTACAGCAGCTGTAAATAAAAACTGGGATAATGCGGCCAACTTTAGTCCGGCAGAAATGCCTGCTGCAGGTAAGACCGTTTCTTGTACTAAAGAAATAGAAACGACAGCAACTGTTTTTCCAGCCGATATGACTTTTTTAAGTGCAGGAACACTTCGATTAAGAGGTGCTCATAAAGCCACAGGAAATTTAACGTTCAAAGACGGAACAAGAGTTTATTATAATACAAGTGGTGCAGGAATGACTTTAGAAGCACCAATGATTATTTCTGGAAATGTAAAATTCGAAATGATTTCAGGAATTGCCAATCAAACCATATTGACTTTAAGCGGGCCAATTTCAGGAAATGGAATAGTTTCTCCGCTAAATACAGGTCAGGGAGTAAATGCAAACACAGGAACTTTATTACTGAAAGGAGATAACAGCGAGTTTATTGGTACTTGGGATGTAACGCAGAAAAGCACCAAATTCCCAGCCTTAAATTATCCAACTGTAATTGAAGGAGCTTCGGCGAATGCTTTTGGTTCTGGAACGATAAAAATTGGTCAGGATAATTATGTCGTTTTCAGCCACGAAAGAGCTGCTGGTTCTAATTTAACTTTAAATATAATAGAGAACGGAAAAGCTTCTTTAAATACCGTTTTAAATGTACAAAAACTGACAATTAACGGAGTAGAATTTAAAGAAGGAACTTACGATAAAACAAGCCATCCAGCGTTCTTTACTGGAGAAGGAAAGATCGAAGTCAAGAAAGAAGCAACAGGCGGAGGAACTGAAACAGTTCCTGCATTCCCAGGCGCAGAAGGTTACGGAAAATATGTAACTGGAGGACGCGGTGGAAAAGTGATTTATGTAACCAATTTAAATGATTCTGGTACAGGTTCGCTTCGTGAAGCTATTGGTCAGGCTGGGCCAAGAATTGTTGTTTTTAAAGTATCTGGAAATATCGAACTGAAAAGCGAGTTAAATGTTACCGATAATATCACAATTGCGGGACAAACAGCGCCGGGCGGTGGTATTACTTTAAAAGATTACAATGTTAAGGTAAGAGGAAATAATGTGATTCTGCGTTATTTACGTTTTAGAATGGGAGACACTCATGATGTGGAAAATGATGCTTTAGGCGGGCGTTTTCAAAAGAATATTATAGTAGATCACTGTTCGATGAGCTGGTCAACAGACGAGTGTGTTTCTTTTTATCAAAATGAAAATTTTACCATGCAGTGGTGTATTATTTCCGAAAGTCTTCGAAATTCTGTTCATGCAAAAGGAGCTCACGGTTACGGTGGTGTTTGGGGTGGTAAAAATGCTTCATTTCATCATAATTTGTTAGCGCATCACGACAGCCGTAATCCAAGACTAGGAGAATACGCAAATGACATTTTTGCAAAAACCGATTTAGTTGATATTCGTAATAACGTAATCTATAACTGGGGTGGAAACAGCTGTTATGGCGGAGATGCCATGAATGTAAACTTGGTAAACAATTACTGGAAACCGGGTCCTGGAACTTCGAATTCTACTAAAGAACGTATTTTATCTACAGGAAGAAGTTTAGATACGACTTCGCCTTTGTACGGAATCTGGGGTAAATATTTTGTGGATGGAAACTATGTCGTAGGTTCTGAAAGAGCTACGCAGGACAACTGGACGTATGGAGTGTATAGTCAGTTTCATGGAAGTCAGCTTCCTGTAAGCGATGCCGATAAAGCAGCAATCAAAATCAGTGCGCCTCATGCACCGGGTGAAATAACTACGCACAGCGCAACAAAAGCCTATGAATTGGTTTTGGAAAATGCTGGAGCAAATCTATTTCGTGATACTGTAGATAAAAGAGCGGTAGATGACACTCGTTCTGGTACAGCAAGTATTATGAATGGAGGTAACGGAAGTACAAACGGTTATATCGATACACCGTCAGCAACTGGAGGATGGCCTGTTCTTCCTTCTGGTACAGCGCCTGTAGATACAGACGGAGATGGAATGCCTGATAAATGGGAAACAGAAAAAGGTCTAAATCCTGCAAGTGCGGCAGACGGAAATTTAAAAACAGTTGACGGAGTTTATACTAACATAGAAGTTTACATCAATAGTTTGGTAAATCATTTGACTGCGGCTCAAAACGGAAGTTTAGACGTTTATGTAAATCCACAGAATTTTGTAGAGAAATACAATGCGGCTGAAGATGGTTCAAAGTTTATAATGGCCAGCGGTACTTATACTACAAGTACAGCACTTGCAGTTAAAAATCATAAATACACTTTTGTTCCAGATGAAAACGCCAAACCAGTTTTTGCAGGTTCTTTTTCTTCTGATAAAGCAGAAATCTTTTCAGGAAGTTTCAGTTTTACTGGAGTTGATTTTGATTTAACGAATACTTACTCTAATGTATTTCAGTTTAAAAATGGTTCCGGAGTATCGGCTTTTGAAATAAAAAATGCTTCTATTAAAGGAATTAAACAAAGCTTATTTGTAACGGAAGGTGCGAGCGATCATCCAATTTCTAAAATAATTTTGGAGAATTGTATTATTGATGGAACGGCTTCAGAAAGCGCGAGTTTTATTCAACCCGATTCACATATTGTAAATACGATTTCGGTTAAAAATTCAACGGTTTTTAATTATAAAAAAGGAAAAAGTTTTATTGCTCTACAGAAAAAAGATGCTGTCAATGAAAGCTTAAATGTTACGATTGAAAATAATACTATTCATAATTCGGGAAGTCAAGATGGTTTTGTGTTTATCAACAATCAGTACAGCAATACTTCGACTTATATCTTTAAAAACAATATCATGCAGGACGAACGTGAAAATCCAAAACCTATTTTTATGTTCAATTCTAATCATGCGAGTGGTGCAGGAAAAGCAGTTTTAGATAATAATCTTTTGGTTGGAGTAACGTCACAAGTTTTTAAAGGAACAGTTACGGTTACTGAAACTAATATTAAAACAATTAATAGTTTAGGATTATTATCACTTTCATTTCCAAATCCTGTTTCTGGAGATTTTAGCTTCTCTAAAAATTCTCCTTTAGCGAAAGCTTCATCGGAAGGCGGAGTACTTGGAGATCCAAGATGGTTAAAAGCAGATGCTAAGTTTTCACTAATTAATTATGTGAATTCAATAGACGGAAAAGTCATTACATTATCTCCATCTGAATTTATGGAAGGAGCGGTAACCAATTTACCAGCACCAAAATTGGAAGGGTATACTTTCTTTGGTTGGTCGGCTTCTACAACTACTCCAGGATTACTTAAAACCATTCTGGCGACAGCAACGGGAAACCAAACTTTTTATGCTTTTTGGGGAGAAGGAGGTAATAATAAACCAGATCCAAAACCTGCTGTGAAATCGGGAGTTACGTACATGAATTCAATCGATGGTAAAGCTATCTCTGGATTAACTCCTGTTGAATATACAGAAGGAACTGCACTTACTTTACCGGTTCCAACTTTAAAAGATTATACTTTCTTCGGATGGTCAGCTTCTGCAACAACACCAAATTCGATTAAAGAAATTGCAATTACAGCAACAGGTAATCAAACCTTTTATGCCTTTTGGGGAGTAGATGGGAATAACAAAAAAGATGAGGTAATTTCACCGACATTCTATAGTATTTCTTATTTGAATCTGCCATCTGGAGCCGTTAATCCAAATAAAACAAGTGTACAGACCGGAACAGCTTTTGTTTTAGAAGAAGCACAAGCTACAGGTTACCGATTCTTAGGCTGGTATGCTGATGCTTTATACGGTAGAGAAGTAACGGGTTTTGGTACTACTCAAAAGGAAAATGCAACGGTTTACGGACGCTGGAAAAAGCTGGGCGAGTTTTTAGTTTTCCCAACTGTTGCCAGTGGCAAGATTACTTTAAGATCAAGCACAGAATTGGATCGTTTGGCTATTTTCAGTATGAATGGACTTTTAGTTAAACAAGTAGATGTGATTGGTTTAGAGACTGACATCTCAATTTCTGATTTAGCTTCTGGAAGTTACTTTATCAAAAGTTTAAAAACAGGAGAAACGGCTAGAATTATAGTTAAATAAGTTTATAGAATCATGGGATGAAAGTTTTCAATTTTCATCCCTGATTTAGAACACAAATTCATCAGTATAAAAAATAAATCATCATAGATATGAATAATAGTATTAAATTAATAATGCTGGTTTTCATTACTTTATTATCATCTTGTTCAAGTGATAATGAAAGTGATCAGGATGCTAATGCAAACAAAGGTTATTTGAAAATTGGAAACCAAACGGTAGAATTATCGCAAGGTTATCTTGAAAATTACGGAGTAAGGGGAAATGCTTATAACATAGATTTTTCGTTACGATCAAAATCCATTTCGGATAAGGAAGATGGAGCAGTTGTGTACTTCGAATTGTTTTCTTCATTAAAGAATAATTTAGCAAAAGGGGATTACAGTTTTGGAGGATATTCTGAAGCAACGGCTTATACTTTTACAAAATGGGGACAATCATTATTAGGGAAAAACATCAATGCAGAAAAAGGCGGTATGTCAGTAACCAATGGTGTCAGCATAAAACCAACCAGTGGTACTTTTAAAGTTAGTGAAAACGGAGATAATTATAAAGTTAGTTTTACGGGAAAAGGGACTGCAAGTTATTACAAAGACGGAGTATTAAGTTCGACTCAGAATGACGTGAGTTTTGTAATGCAGTACAAAGGAAATGTTAGTCGTTCCGAAGCAAAGAATTTTACAGCTAAAATATCTAATTCTCTGTTAAGGGTAGAAAAAGATCACACAGTAATTTTTAATTGATTTTTAGAATATTTTTTTGGAGAAAAAAAAGGCTGTCTTTCGACAGCCTTTTTTAATGTTCCATAGGAACATCTCATTGGTAGAAAATTTGTTGTCGTCGTCGTTTTATGTTCCGTAGGAACATTTGATTTTTGATGTCATTTTTAACAATCCAGAATATCAAACGTTCCTACGGAACGTAAATAAATGATGGGCTAATTTTTCTACCAATGAGACATTCCTACGGAATGACAGCTTGATGTAAAAATGAAGTACGAAATGTTTTTATAAAAAACTCATTGTTGTATTTTACTATAATAAATTAAAAAGGAAGATTATATTTTCCATACAAAGCTTTATTCTCAATACTTTTTGCAAAAAGCGGTGTTTCTTCATGATTGTGGGCATCAGAAGCTTCTTGTCTGGCTTTTGCTGCTTCCGCTAATGAAATCCCATGTTCTTTAATAAACTCAAGAAATTCGGGTGTTGCAGTAGCATGAATAGTATTGGTGAACATAGAAGTCTGATCATCGATTTTTTCAGCTCTCAATTCCCAAAGCACTTGTACTTTAGATCTTCCGCTTGCGGTAATAGTATCAGAAACAGAAAGCATTCTGCAATATTCTGGACGATATTGATCAAAGATATAATGTTGTACTACAAGAGCAGTTCCCACATATTCTACGTTGATTGACATTGGAACACCTTCAAAATTAGAAGTAATTCCGGCCGCAATGTGATTTACAGAACAACGTTGGTATTCTGCATCAGGCAAATTTAAAAGCCAGTCTGCAATATTAATTTTTTCAATTGGCGCATTCATTATAGCTGAAACTGTTGTTGCTGATAATGCATTTTCTGAAGTTTGAATAATTTCCATGATTTCGTTTTTTAATTATTTAAGTCAAAGTTCCGTAATAGAATTTAATCGTGGAAATGATATTTTTAGATGAAATCAATCGAAAATTTCGATTATAAAATGTTACTTTTAGAAAAAATAAAAAAGATGGAACTACGTCAGTTAAAATATTTCGTCCGAGCAGCAGAACTTTTAAATTTCACTCAGGCAGCAGAAGATTTATTCATTACGCAAAGCACTTTATCACATCAGATTAAAGAACTCGAAAATTCGCTGGATACACTTCTTTTTGACAGAATAGCCAAACGTGTCCGACTGACGGAAGCTGGAGAAGTTATGCTTCAATATGCCAGAAAAACGATTCACCAGGCAGAAGAAAGCAGGCAGGTTTTACTCGATTTAAACAATATGAAATCTGGGAAAATAATTATTGGTTCGACTTATGGATTGCAAGAACTCTTAATGGAATCGATTGTGGAGTACAACGAAAAATATCCTGATATAGAAATTCAGATTATATACGGTTCTACGACCGATTTGCTTCAAAAAACCTTGGATTATGAAATTGACTGCATGCTTTCTTTTATGCCGGAATCTGGACATAATGAACTTATAATAAATAAACTCTTTTCGGCTCATCTTTCCTTAATTGTTCATCAATCTCATTCTTGGGCTAAACTGAAAAAAGTAGCACTTGAAAAAGTTACTGCATTACCTCTGGCACTTCCTTCACAGAGTTATAGCATCAGAAACTTGTTGGATAAATTACTTGATGATAAAGGAATTTCGCTTCATACAAAAATAGAAATTAACGATATTCATAGCTTGCTTCAGTTAGCGAATACCAATAAATGGTCAACGATTTTAATGAATACTTCGTTATTTGATTTTAAAGAATTAAAAGCAATTCCGTTAGAAGGAAAAAATACAGTCCGAGAAGCCACTATAGCAATTTCAAAAGGAATTTATCATAAAAAATCGCTAGTGCTTTTTCAGGAGATTTTATTGAAAAAGAGTGAAGTTTACAGAAATGAATAAAATTAAAAAACACTGAATTTGTACCTTTGCCCTCATAAATCCTCTTTTGGATAAAAAAAGTAAATGACAATACAAGATTTAGTTGGCCAATATTCCATTTCTGGAAGTAATCAGGACGAGAGTAGCGAAATAACCTATAGAGGTATTTTGACTTTAAATCTGGATAAAAATAACCGAATTGTGGCGCATTGGCTCATCAATAATTCACAAGTTCAAAAAGGACATGGTTTCTTTAAAGACAATGTTTTGGTTATCAATTTCAGTTACAAGGGCGATGACAGTAAAACGTATAAAGGAGTTGCAGTTTATCGTTGTATTACAAAAGATGTTCTTGACGGATTTTGGTCTGAAAAACATGGAAACCCGCTTTATCTTGGAGCTGAACATTGTTTAAGAATAGAAAGTTCAGAACAATTGAATTAAGAATTGTTTAATTAAACAGATAGCCCCGATAGCTATCGGGGATAGATTTTTTTTAGTTTGAAAAAGAATAGAGAAAGAAACTAGTTTCTCACATAGTCCGCATAGTTTGTCATCCTGACGAAGGAAGGATCACAAACGTAACTCGACAAAGATTGGCGACGTAGATTACTGAGCTTCTAGTGCGATCCTTCCTTCGTCAGGATGACAAAAAAAGCTCATAATGCATAACAGAACGTATTACTATGTGTTTTATTAAAAGTGAAACGACTTTTCTTAGCGTAAAGAAAATCTATCCCGAGGCTTCGGGACTATGTGTTTAATTTTTTTATAATTATTCAGCAATTGGGTTTAATGCTTTTTTATTTCTTCTGTTGTAAATTATAATAAAGCCCACCCAGATAATCAATAAAGTTACGATTAGTGTTAATTCTGTATCATGCAAACCATTGCGGAAAAAATTGTTTAGGGAATGCACCCCGGCAACGGCTAATAACGAACCTGTAGAAGAATATACTTTTCCAATTCCCCAGCTGCCAAAAAAAATGATGCCTAAGAAAAACATGTTGCTTGGAGTAGTTTCGAAGTTTAAATGCCATGCAAACCAAAGAACAGCAATAATTAGGATAGAAGTAAATTTAGGAAGTGATTTTAATTGTTCCTGCAAGAATCCTCGCCATCCGATTTCTTCTAAAAGTCCGTAAGCTAAAACGGTAAACATTAATAAAATTGGGAATTTACCCATAACAAAATAATAAGTTCCTGCAATTAAAAATGCTGGCAATAGCCAATAAACTGCAAATGGAACTATGGCATTTTTGTAAATTCCTTTTAAAGACATTGGATTTTCAAGAGAGAATATTTTTATCGCCGCCAAAGCACCCAAAGCAGGGCCGACACCGCGAAGTAGAATGGCTAAATACGGATTTTCAATTCCAGATAATAAATTGGTTTTTACAGCAACATATCTGCAGATTATTGCGATTACATAATAAACTATAATAGCGCCAAAGTTGATTTTAGTTTTCATAAGTTATTTCGTTTGATTTAGTGAAGCAAACTTAGCGAGCATAAATGAAAATAAAATTGACTTTGGGTAAGAAATCATTTTTCCATAACTCTTTTTCGAATTCGGCTTAAACTTTCTGCGGTTAATCCGAGATAAGAAGCTATGATTTTTAATGGAGTTCTCTGGAATATTTCCGGACGGCCTTCTATAAGTTTTAAATAACGTTCTTGAGGAGAAAGCGTTAAAAGGTTAATCTGTTCCTGCTGTTTGCGTACATAAAGCATTTCAGAGATTGCTTTTCCAATTCGCAAACCTGTTTCAGATCTTTGATACAATTCGTTTAAATCAGAATGAGAAATAGACCATAAAGTCAGTTCTTCCAATGCTTCTGTTTTGATAACAGTGGACTGTTGATTTAAGAAAGACATATAATCACTAATGAAACTTTTCTCATAAAGCAGATTGATGCAGATATCTCTTTTGCCATCCCAAACAAATAGTCCTGCTGATCCTTTTATAACAATGTTTAGATATCTTTCGACAGCATTATAATCTTTTATAATTTCCGATTTTTCGAATTCCCTTACTTTGATTTTTTCAGAGAACCCTTTCCAGATATTCATATCTGCGGTAAAATAGGTTTCAAAAATTCTTTTTACATCTTCGGGAGAAGGACTTTGTGGCATTGCTAAAAGATATCAGTTTATGAAGCCAATATAAGTTTTATCTTTCAAAATAAAAACAACTGTATTAACTTGTAGGGACTGTTTTTTTAAACACATAGAAACATAGAATTTTTAGTTTTAAACTTAATAAAAGAGTTTAGAAAGAAACTAGTTTCTAACACATAGCTTTGTGTGAACTATTGGCCAACTTTGTCAAAGTTTAAACTTAGAGAACTATGTCATTTATTAGAAGTGAAATGTCTTTTTTAGTGTAAAGAAAATCTATGTTTCTATGTTTAATAAAACTCAACAGCTTTATTTAAGTGAAAATTTACTTCAAACAAGGCAATTGTAAAACATTAGCATTCAATGGCTGTTCGACTTTTCGTTCTAATTTTTCATTATTTACTGTAATATAAATTTCCATAGAACCCGTTCCGACTTTTAGAGCTAGAATATGACCACCATAAGCATCAAATTTATCATCTGTTGCTACACCATGCATATGAATCGAAGGTTTTTCTCCGCTCCAAGCGATAGAACCAGTAATGCTTCCCATTTCGACCTTATTGAAAGTTTTAGGATGAAATTTCTTTTGGCTGAAATCATAAAAACCAAATGTAGCGTCTTGCGCAAAACCAATTCCAGTAAAATTAGCAGAAGGAATGTTTTGTTCTTTCGCCAGATTTTCAATTAAAGCTAACACATTATCGCCTTCGCGAAGAACCATCAAATAACCATTTGGAGTTTTGGTATAACGGTATTTTTCTTTATCGTTTTGTTGTGCATGAGATAAATTAAAAGTCAGTAAAAGTAAAAATGCAATAAAGATTTTGTAGGTTTTAGTATTCATAAGAATTTAGATTAGAATTGTATTTGAGAATAAAAAAATATTTTAAACACATAGAAACATAGATTTTCATTGTCTTTAAAGATTATAGAAAGAAACTAGTTTCTAACACATAGTTTGACCTAAACTCGTTAGATAACTTTGTCAAAGTTTTAAACTTTGACAAAGTTAGAGAAGCAAATAGCTATGTGTTTTATTAAAAGTGAAATGCCTTTTTTAGCGCAACGAAAATCTATGTTTCTATGTGTTTAATTTAATTATATCATTATAAATAAAGAGTTTAAACAACAGAATTTGGCTGTAATTCATTATCATATTTTTCAGGATCGGATGCTGCATATTCATTTTCAGGTTCTGGAATAACATGAATTTTAGAATCGCTAATCGAAATAACTGCCGAACAAACGTAAATCCCAACTTTTCCTTCGTTGTACTTAAAATCTAGCAAGGTCAGCTTTACAATTTCATTGATCGAAAGTTCGTAGTAATTTCCATAACGGATAATCTTAAAAGAAATCTGTTTTTCTTCGCTAATTTCAAACTGATTGGTCTGAATGTTTTCAAAGATAAAATTATTCTTTACATCCTTTTCATTAAATCCCCAAGCTCTGAACTGAACGAAACCATTCATAAAATCAATCGAAATATAATAGCCTGTCCCTTCTTTATCACATTCAATTACAAATCCCGTTTTTCCCATTCCTTCAACAGAAAAAGTGCCTTCCCAGACAAAATCGTTGGAAGGTTTTTCGAAGCCGTAAATCTCATAACCGCTTCGGCATCCAAATCGCCATTTGTTTTCATTCTCCTGAACAAATTCGGCAGATGGATTTCCCAGAATCGGCATTGGCTGTGGGAGATCTTTTTGAAGAATAGTTTTTTTATAAAGTTTTTCCCAGTAATAATAAGTCTTTAGCAAAAGACGGCCGCTTTTATCTATATCCAATTCCTTTGGAGGCGGAATAACGCGGTGTGTATTGACATTTCCATCAGCAAAATAAAAGTTATAGACCAAATAATGTTTTCCGTCTTTAACAACTCTGGCCGCATAATTTCCCTGAGGCATCAGCACATTATTATGAAAAGCTGAATATTCTCCTCTAAATTCAGCAGAAGACCAATAGCGGACTTTTATATCTTCGCGAATAGAGCCTAGTAAATAATGATTTCCTTTAATTTCAAAAACACAAGGACATTCCACATCATCATATACATACGGAATATGAAGCGGTTTCTGCAAAACATAACCTTCCTGTTCTCTTTTTGCAATTCCAATGCAGCCTCGTCTATAAGTCGGTCCTGAAGCACTTCTGGCACAGATTAATAAATAATCTTCTCCTTTGTATTGGTATTTAAAAGGGTCCCGAAAACTAATCCATTCCCTCGGATTATTATTTTTGCTTTCATAATGTGGTGCTTCACTTTTAAAGGGAAGTCCGTACAAATTCTCTTTTTTCCAGGTCAATAAATCGGTAGAAATGGCTCTTCCCACTTTTTGTTCAATTCCTTTATCCTGACGTTTTAGACCAGTATAATACATTTCATAACCGTCTCCTTCCGATCTTTTACTGATATGCATTGTCCAAAGCATATCATCGTCCCATTCTCCCGGATCGCCAACAAACAACGCGTTTTTTACTCGTTTCCACGAAAGACCATCTTTTGATATCGCATGAGCAATATAATCGTGGTTTGGAATAATTAAGTGAAACAAATGATGAATTCCTTTTTCATCTATAAATACATCAACATCTCCGATTTCCCAGTTGCTAAATCCTGAACCTGAATACATTTTATTATTTTTTAATCTGTTACTATTTTTCTTTAATTTTTTTAAACACATAGAAACATAGTTATGCTTTGTTTTGAAAGGCATTTCATTTCTAATAAAAAACATAGCTCTGTGTATTTTTTTTTCGCCACGAATTCACGAATTTCTCTAATTAAAATATTTGTGGAAATTGGTGTAATTTGTGGCTTAATTTTTTAAACACATAGAAACATAGATTTTCTTTGAGCTGAAAAAGGCGTTTCACTTACATAAATAAACATAGCTTTCGCTATTACGATCTTACTCTCAAACTTGTCATCCTTCCTTTGTCAGGATGACAAACTGTGTGGGCTATGTGTTAGAAACTAGTTTCTTTTTGTATTCTTTTTTTAATTCAGAATAAAAATCTATGTTTCTATGTGTTTAATTTTTTTGCCACTAATTACACGAATTAAAAATTTGTGGAAATTGGTGTAATTAGTGGCTTTAATTTTTACTTTATTATTTTATAATGCTTTAAACCTTCCAAAATTCCTTCAGAAGCCGATGTTTTGGCAACATAAATACTTTTAGTCGTTTCATAATCTGCTAATTCTGCGCTTCGGTTGCCAACAATAATTCCTTTTATTGGTCCTCTAAACATATCCACGTCGTTTCCGGAATCTCCCGCTGCAATAACATTTGACAACGGAATCGACCATTTTCGGCATAAAAACTTGATCGCATTTCCTTTCGAAGCTCTTTTCGGAATGAAATCCAGAAACTGTCCGTGGCTAGGAATAATGTTTACTTTGTACCAGCCTGTTCCCAAAGCCTCAATTAATTCATCATGATTGTAATGTTTCTTTTCATAATAGTAAGAGATTTTATAAGGATTTTGCGCTTCGTCTTCCTGAAGTTTTATCCATTTAACAGCTTTTAATCGGTTTACGATATCGTCTCTTTTCCATCTTCCTGCTAAGAATTTTGCCCAGCCTTTATCAAGAATGTAATCTTTACCGTTGGTATAATAAATCTCAGTTCCCACAGAACAGATAATAAAATCGGGTAGGGGAAATTCTTCTTCGTCGATTACTTTTTTAACCAACTCTAAATTCCTGCCAGAAGCCATTGCAAAAGCCATTTTATCAGTACGATTAACTAAATGCGTTTTTAATTCCTTCAATCCGGGATTAGCTAATTTGGGTTCGATTAAAGTTCCGTCAATATCAGAAACCAATAAATGATCGATATTTCTTTTTAGTCTGCCAATATTAATATTTGGATAATGCTGTTTTTTGATTCCCGCACCAGATGAAAGCGATAAATTTTCATTGACCAATTCGACATATTGATTCACATGACTAACCCAGCTATAATGTTTTTGAATATTTATAGCACCATTATTCGAATAATATTTCCATTGATTTTCATCAGTTAAAATATTCCTTAGCGCTTTTTTTATCTGACTTTCTTCCTGCGGATTTACCAATTCTCCGTTCTGACAAACCGGAATAATTTCTGAAGGCCCACCATTCTTTGTCACTACAACAGGAAGTCCTGAACTAGCTGATTCTATAACGGTGAGGCCGAAGTTTTCATGCAAAGCTAAATTGACAAAAACACCTCGTTTTTCGGCGGCATAACGATAAATAATAGAAACTTCATTTTCGACGTCATGTTTTTTTGGGATTGCCATTTTTCCGTACAAATCGTATTTATCCATTAGCAAAAGCAAATCGGTTAAAACATTTTTTTCAGATTCAGGCATTTTAGCAATATCTTTTCGGATACCGGCAAAAATGACCAGATTGGCAATACTTTGCAGTTCTTTGTCTTTACCATAAACTTCAATAAGAGTATTTAGGTTTTTATGACGGTCTGGTCTTGAAAGCGCCAGAATTATTGGTTTGTGAGGATTGGTAAGAAATTTTGAAATACTTTCGGCAACCCAGTATTTGCGTTGCGCTTCTTCCATGTTTTTATCCGAATCGTTTTCCTGATAATAATAAGGAACAAATTTTCTAGTGTCGATTCCAGGTGAAATAGCATGGTATTTGGCTAATTCGAAATTTTTATACGCTTTGTAGGTTTCAATTTCCTGTTCGGTAGAAGTGACAATAAATTCAGAAAGTTCCAGAGTTCGTTCTTCAGCAGCAATTCTGGCGTCGAATTTGAATTTCTTTTCGAGCTCTTCTTCTGTTTGTCCACTTTCCAGCAGTTTCTTCTTTTTGTAAAATCCTAAAGAATGTCCGGTATGCGCAAAAGGAATATTTAAAATTGAAGATAATTCGGCTGCGGCGTAACCCGCATCTCCATAATGAGAATGAATCCAGTCGGGAAATATATTATGCTGTTTTATATGCTGTACAACGCCGTTTACAAAAGTATCAAGACCTTCCCAAAGTTGTTCTTTTGCCCTGTATTTTTTACCTAGAAACGGAATTCGCCTAATATCAAGTTTATCATTTATAATTTCAACCGGGGCAGCATATTCAGGAGAAAGATGAGGATCGTCAATTAATCTTGTGAAAAGATGTACATGTTCGACATCTTCGTGTTGTGATAAAAATTCGGCTAATTCGTAGATATATTTGGTCTGTCCTCCGTTATCGGCATCACGACCGATTTCGAGTCCGGAACCTTTTAAGAGTCCGTGTATATTGATAAGAGAAATTCGTAATTTTTTCATCATTCTTCCTTAAATTATTTAGAATTCGCAAGTTACTGCACCCATAAAGATTAGGAAGAAATAATTCCATTTAAAATTTACATATTTCCCATGTTTGAAATGGGTTTTGGATGTTTAAATTATAAAAATATCGTAAAAAAGTCAGTTTGTTGTTTTTTATGGAAAGATTTATGTTATTTGTTTTTCACGCAGATTTTGCAGATTTAAGCAGATTTTTAATTTGATTGATTTCTTCAATTTGATGAAATAGTTGTGAGAATATATAGCTCCACTGAGTTTTTAAATTTTCACGCAGATTTTTTATAAAAAAATCCAAAGAAATCTGCTTAAATTTGCAAAATCTGCGTGAAACTAATCTAGGATATTATTTAATTCTGATTAATCAAATCATCAATTCTCGATAAAAGAATTTCAGGATTTGCTCCGGAAGATCCAGCAACTAAAGCTCCGGTTGCACAAGCAAAATTTAAAGCCTGCTGCGGTTCTTTGCCAGTTAAAAGCGAAGTCACCAAAGCACCTAGAAATGAATCTCCCGCACCTACAGTATCTTCAACTTTTACAACATATCCCGTATTTTCATAAAGATGTTTATCCCATAATAATAAAGCTCCGTCTTTTCCTCTTGTCACACAAATAGCTGTGGCATTCGTAAAAGAACAGATAAAATTCATATTTTCTTCTAAAGTAGTGTAAGGAGAATCAAAGGCGGCACTGATTTCCATTAATTCTTCATCATTGAATTTGATGAAATCGGCAGCATCCATTAATTGTTTTAGAATTTCATAATCATAATGAGGTTTTCTTAGATTGACATCAAAAACTTTGTAAGCATCTGCGTGAAGTAATTCTTCCAGGGCTTGTCTTGAAACTTCATCTCTGCAGACTAAGCTTCCATAAATTAAAACATCAGCATTGTGAACGGATTCTCTAGTGGTATCGTTTAAAATGATTTTGTCCCAGGCAGAAGGATAAAGAATTTCATAAGTAGCCGATTTATTCTCATCTAAAGTCACATGAACCAATCCTGTAGGATAATCTTCTGATTTCAGAATGGTCTGTGTATCCAAACCTAGTTTTTTTACCTGATTGATAATCGCTTCGCCATCCTGATCATGGCCAACACAGCTTATCATATTGACATCGGCTCCTAATGCTTTCATGCGAAGTGCCACATTTAAAGGCGCTCCGCCAATCTTTTTTATGTTGTCAAAAATATCCCAAAGTACTTCTCCGAAAGCGACTGCTTTAAGTTTTTTGTCGTTGTTCATTCTAAATATGTCTTTTATAAAATTTTAATTGATAAGGTTTGAGAACCTCATGATTTTATAAAAATAATAAAGATAGTCGGCATTCCCAAAGGATTCTGGCATGAAATAACGATTAATTATTAATTAGATCATTTATCAAAGCATTTTTTATTGCAAGGATTAATTGGTTTAAACCAAAAAGCTGAATATAACATTCAGCTTTTTATGAGGTATTCAAGTACTGCAAATTTTTATGTTTTTAGGGTGTAAATAATACGGTTCCTCCATTTGGAGAAAGATCGAGATCAAAAGTTGCAGTTTGTAATTTTTGGGAACTAAATTGAGATTCCTGATCATTGCCATCAGTTATTATAGAAATTTCTTTTCCTTTTAACATTGGCAGATTTACTGTGATTTTTTTGCGGATGTTTTCACCATTAATTGCGGCAACATACCATTTTGTATTTTTTCTGCGGGCAATTACGCAATACTTTCCGGGATAACCGTCAACATATACAGTTTCATCCCATACTGTTGGGACATTTTTTAGATAATCAAATAAGTAAGACGGTTTTTCTTTTAAGTTTTCAGGAGTCAAACCCCAATGCTGAACAGGCGAAAAGAATACTACAGCAGTTGCCATTTCAAAAGCATCTGTTGTTCTTCTTGTGGTTCCTTTGTTTGGATCGCGGTGCAAACGTTTATTTAAAAAAACAGGCCCAAAATCCATTGCTGCAACTGTATTTCTTGTAAAAGGATAAATGGTAGCCGTTTGCGGATATCGATCGCTAAATCCTTGTTGAAAAACCAAATTTTCAGATGCAAGAACTGCTTCACTTGTCATATAATTAGGATACATTCTTTCCCAACCGCGTGGAAGTGTAGCGCCATGAAAATTAATTCCTAAACCAAATTCGGCTGCATCAGTAAGTATATCGTGATACAACTTCATGGTTACTTGTTTATCGCCGCCAAAAAAGTCAATTTTTAAACCTTTAACTCCAATTTGCTGTAACCATTGCATTTCTTTTCTGCGGGCTTCTGCTGTATTCATTTTATCTTTTGGAGTTTGTGGTGCTGTATTCCAATTCCCGTTTGAGTTGTACCATAAAATGACTCCCACGTTTTTCGATTTGGCATAATTTACCAATTCGGTTATTTTTTCTTTTCCAATTTTCACATCCCAAAGCGCATCAATTAAAATAAACTCACATTTTAGGTTTGCTGCAAGATCGATAAAAGTTTTTTGGTCGTTATAATTACAGCTTTCATCCTGCCAGACTATCCAGCTCCAGCTCGCGCGACCTGTTTCAAATATTTTTGAAGATTTAATAAGCGGTTTTACAACATCTGTGGAAACAGTAGATTCTACAATTGGCTTTAATGTTTTTCCTAATGTAATAGTTTTCCATGATGTTTGCATTGGAAGAGTAGAAGAGGCTGTCGTTGTTCCATTAAAATTGTTTTCCCCTTCCTGAGGAAAACCAATGGTATAGATTCCTTCTGTATTGGTATCGCTTAATCTTGTTCCCGGATAATTACCGCTTATACCGGTTTCAGAAATTAATAACCAACCTTTATTTCCTAAATGAAAAAGTGCCGGAAAAGTAAAACCTAATTCGTATTGTGATTTTGTTCCAATTTTTTCCTCTCTTGTATATTCCTCTTCATAAGATGGTTTTGTTTTTTCCCATCCACTTAGTGGCGGAGCTTGTGGTGTTATGTAAGTGGTTGTTCCTGATGGAAGTTTAAAACCGGTTATTTCTTTCTCGACGATACAGTTGTCATTTTTATTTTTACTTTTTGGAATCAAATAGCTAAATGCAACATCATTATTTGAAATCCTGAAGATTATATTAATCGTATCATTTTCTTTATTGACAAAATTAAATTTAGTTTCATTTGCGAGATAGTTTACCTGGCTTACTTTTGAACGATTTAGTTTATATGATTGTTCAATTTTGGAGGATGTTTTACCTATTAGTTTAAGATCTTTTGTAAAATCTCCTGCTGAACTTAAAAGTCCTAATGGTGATTGGCTTAGAAATTCTTCTTTTTGAAAGAACAAACTATAAAAAATTTTTCCGTCTGTTACCGATATTTTAAGTTCCAGATTTTTATCGGGACTTAGAGCCGATGTAGTTTGTGCTTTTAATGAGTTAGAATAGGAGGCAAAAATTAAGGCGAATAGAATTAATCTCATAATGTGGTTTTTAAAGTTATTAAGTTTAAGTGTAAACTTAACACTTTAAAATAAAAAAAATATACTTTTATAAAAGAATTGATTATTTAATCAACTTCAATATCTCTCTGAAATTTTCATTTCTAGAATCTTTAACCAACTCGTAAAGACACATTTCAACATTGGTTAAACCAATTCCCTTTTGTTGCATTTTTTTTAAAGCAACATCAATACTGTCTTTTGATCTTGAAGAAACACAATCAACAACTATTTCTACTTCGAAATTATTTGTAAAAAGTCCCATTGCAGTTTGATAAACACAGATATGGGTTTCAATGCCACAAATTAGCCATTGTTTTCTGTTTGTTTTTAAAACAGCTTCTTTAAATTCCTGGTTTTCAAAAGCATTAAAATTATATTTTTCTATGGCTTTTTGGCTGCGTAATAACTTTTCTAATTCCGAAACGGTATGTCCCAATCCGTTCGGGTTTTGTTCCAGCCATATTATAGGTAAAGAAAGTAACTGACAACCCTGAATTATTTTTTCGAGGTTGGCTATTAATTTTTCGCTTTCTTGTACAATATGTGCAAGTTTACCCTGAACATCAACGATTATTAAACCTGTATTTTCTTGTGTAAACATTTGCAATGTTTTTAATCTAACTCAGAATTGATTTAGTTATCTAATTTACTTAAAAAACACATGCAAAAGATGTTTCCTTTTTTCTGAAATAATTTGATTTTAAAGGCCAATAAATATTAATTTTTTGGTTTCACTACAAATTTTCCTTTACTCATTACAAGATGTAATTTTTACTTTTTATTTTATAAAAAAAATAAATTTCACTATACTAAATTTGGTCAAAATGTAAAAAAATAGAAGCATGCAGATCAATTCAATTTGGGGAAGCAAAAAGAAAATTTCCTTTTGGGACAAGTTGTTCAGAAGGAATAAAAACATCGCTAAAGAGCTGAGTACACCTGATATCATCGGGAAAAATTGTCAGGGATTGTTATTAGGAAATCATAATTTAAAATCATTTTTATTCTCTACCGATATGGCCTTAATCGAGAATAACGATGCTGATGCTATTCTGGCGGTTTATCCTTTTCCACCTTCGCCAAAAATCATAAAAACACTAATTGATTTTTCAGGCAAACCTGTTGTTTGTGGTGTAGGAGGAGGAAAAACCAAAGGAAAAAAATCTCTTGAAATGGCTATTTATGCTGAAGAAATGAAAGCTTCGGGCATTATTGTAAATATTCCGTTTGAGAATAAAGACATTAAAAAGATAAGACAAAAAGTTTCCATACCCATTTTTGCAACTGTTGCTACTTCTGACTTTGATTTTTTAAAGAATAGAATAGAAGCGGGAGTAAATGTTTTTCATGTTTCGGGAGGAACAAACACGAATATGATTGTAAAAGAAATTACAGCTAAATTTCCAGGTTTTCCTGTAATGGCAACCGGAGGAAAAAGTTTAACAGATATAGATGAATCTATTAATGCGGGCTCTAAAGCTATTGTATTATCGCCACCTTCCAATAAGGATTTGTTCAAAACGATAATGGATAAATATAGGGATACTTTTTAGAGAAAGTAACCAAAAAATAAAACGGGATTATCAAAAAAATAAGATAGTCCCGTTTTATTTTATATAAATTGCGTTGTTTCTTCAGAATATTTCTTCGGTAAAAAATTAACCATGCGCTTCAACAGAAACGGCATTCCATTTTTCCCAGCTTTCCAATCTTTGTTCATAGCTTTGTTTTACAAAAGGGAGAGCCACTTTTCCAAGTAATAATCGTAAAGGAGGATTTTCATTTTCTACTAATTTCACGACAATAGGAGCAGTAGCTTCAACGGTTCCAAATACATTTTCTCTTTCTGCCAAAGCTTTTTTAATTTCGTCATAAGCGGGAATACTTTCGCTGGAAATTCCAGTATGCCAAATATTAGAAGCATATCCGTTTGGTTCCAATAATGTTACATTGATTCCGAATTGTTTTACTTCTGATGCCAGAGTTTCGCTTAAACCTTCAATTGCAAATTTTGAAGCGCTGTATAATCCCATTGTAGCTGGCAAAGTCGCTAATCCTAAAATAGAAGAAACCTGAATAATATGACCACTTTTTTGCGCTCTCATTATTGGAAGAACGGCTTGTGTTAACCATAAAGTTCCAAAGAAATTGGTTTCAAATTGTTCTCTGGCTTCTTTTTCGCTTGCCTCTTCAATAGCTCCGGTAAGTGCATAACCTGCATTGTTAATTAAAACATCAATGGTTCCAAAATGTTGTTTTACTTTTTCAACGACTTCAATAGATTCCTTGCGGTTATCTACATTTAATTTTAGAGGCAAAATTGCATTTCCATATTTTTCTTTTAGATCGTTTAAAGTGTCTAAATTTCTGGCAGTTGCGGCAACGTTGTATCCTTCTGCTAAGAAAGCTTCTGTCCAGGCTTTTCCAAATCCTTTTGAAGCTCCTGTAATTAAAATTGTTTTTGACATGGTATTTGTTTTTTAGAATTAATTAAAAATTTAAATATGACCAATCGGTCATTTTTATGGTAAAAAAAATTATATCAGTTTTTCAGATATCATTTTTTTAAGTGTTTCTTCTATTGTTTTCATATTGTCGTTATTGCCGGACATGCGGGACATTAAATGTCCGCCTTCAAGCATTGCGAATAGAACAGTAGCAAATTCGGCTCCGTTCCAGTTTGGATTAAATTCTTTGTCGGTAATTCCTTTTTCGATAATTGCTGATAAAAGCTGTTGTCCACGTTTAATGGCATTATTTACTTTTTCTTTTACAACCGGATTGGTGTCATCAGCTTCTGTTCCAAAATTCAATAAAGGACAGCCGCCGATAACAGGTGGATTGATAGGATTGCTGAAAAAATCTATATAGGCAAAAAGCTGTTCTTTGGCACTTTTTCCTAGTCTGAGTTGTGTTTCCAATTTAGAACTCAATATTTTCATATTGTGATCTACAGCTGCGCAAGCCAAAACATCTTTATTTTCAAAATGAACGTACATGCTTCCTTTAGACAATTTGGTTGCCTCCATAATATCGCTCATAGAAGTAGCTGCAATTCCTTTTGTATTAAAAATAGGAGCGGCTTTTTCTATAATAAATTGTCTGGTTTCTTCCCCCTTTGTCATGATAGGTTATATTTAACGATGCAAATATATGACCGATTGGTCATATATGCAATTATTTATTGATTTATTTCATTTTGAATTGTTCGTTAAAAGAGTAAACAGCTCAAAAAATCCTTTAAAATAAAGAGAGTTTAAGCTGTTTAAATTTTATAATTATTTTTGAATTTTATCAATTCGCACGATTTCTTTCCTCTTCATTCCCAAAAACTCTTTCTTTCGATTTTACATTTTCATTACCAAACTTATAACTCAATGCAATTCTAAAAGCTCTTGAATCTCCGTAGTTTTTCATCGTATTTTTAATTCCGTTTGAATAATAAGAAATTAAAGGTTTTTGGGCGTTCAACAAATCTTCTCCGGTTAATGTAATCGAAAGATTCTTTTTTAAGGCTAGAAACTTAACCGAAACATCTAAAATATTCAAAGTCGAAATATTAAAAACCTGATAACGTCCCGGCAGTTGTAAACCGTAATTTAATCCTAAAAATAAGGTTTTTGAATTATTTACTGTAAAATCATTATTGCTGTAAATATAACCGTTGTAACCATCCACAGAAGCGATAAGATTGGTTTTGGATTTTACATTTTGGTAATTCAGGTTAAAGCCCATAAAGCTGTTCCACCAGTTGTATTTATTGAAATTATAATAAGTAGAAACTCCGATTTGATACGTATTGACGTAATTGATTGGTGAGCTTTTGGTAATATTCGTTTCAGGATCAATAATCGCTAATTCTTGTCCGAAGTCTGAAACTTGAGAAAAATAGATATTATTTACCCATTTCTGATTGCGAATGTATGAGAACTCTAAATTGTCTATAATGGAAGGTTTTAAAAACGGATTTCCTTCTGAATAATAAAACGGACTAGTTCTAATCACAAACGGATTTAAATATTCAAAATCGGGTCTGCGGATTCTTCGGCTGTAATTTAAAGAATACGAATTGTTATCGTTGGCATTGTAAGTAACATAAGCGGTCGGAAATAATTTCAAATAATTATTTTTATTGGTTTGATTTAGGTTTTCTGAAAAACCTTCTGTCTGCGTTGCTTCAGCTCTTAAACCAAGCTGTGTTTCCCATTTTTCGGATAGTTTTTTGTTTGCCGAGAAATATAAGGCTTCGTTGTATTCTTTGTACGTAAAAATATTTGAATAAGTAGTGTTTAAAACGGGCGTTCCAGTTTCATTATCAAACACTTTCAAATCATTTTTGGTATTCGTATAAAATCCTTTTCCGCCAAAACTGATATTGGCGAAGGAATACGGAAGCGAAACATCAATTTTTCCGGAATAATTTTTTAATCGGTTTACATTTGAATTAATTGCAGAAAAGTAAGTCCCTTCGATATTTTCTTTTTCCGCATTCATTTCATTTCCTGAAAAAGCTCTCGAATCATTTTTTTGATAATTGAAATAATCCAAATCTATTGTAATATTTTTGCCTTCATTATTCAAAGCAAAAACATTATTCCAATTTAAAGAATTCATCTGCGGTTTGTTTTGTGCCTTTACATCTGATAAAATATAAGAATTGATTTCTCCCGCAGTATTATAACGTGTCGTAAGCGGATTATTTGCTGAAGATCGGTCATTAAAACTTCCTAGATATTTAATTCCGGTTGTCCATTTTTCAGTCAGTTTATAATCAAAACCCAATCCAATGCTTAGTAAATCGGTTTTCGATTTGGTTTTAATATCTTGTTTCCACAATTCATCTGTATAATAAATTCGGTTATCAGAGGTCGTTAAAAACTGATCTTTTCCTTTATTGACAGAAGCTTGCAACGAAAGTTTATTGTAATTGTAAAGAAACAATCCGTTTACATTTCCGCTCGCATAACTTCTCTGCACGTAAGAAGTTCCAATATTGGCATTCCAGGAATTGGCTTTAGCTGTTTTCAATTTGATATTGATCAAACCGCTGTTTCCTTCGGCTTCGTATTTGGCAGGGGGCGTTGTAATAACTTCAATACTTTTAATATTATCGGCAGGAATCGACTTTAAAAATGCAGCTAAATCTTCCTGTGTCATTTTGTTTAAACGATCATCAATCATAACCAGAACTTCTCCTTTTCCGACAATGGAAATCGTTTCATTCTGCACTCTTACAGTTGGTGTCGATTTTAGAGCATCCAAAGCTGTTCCGCCTGTTGCAATAACCGAATTTTCAACATTAAAAACCAAACGATCTACTTTTTGTTCTACCAGCTTTTTTCTTGATTTAACCGTTACACCGTCAAGTTGAACCTGTTCTTTTACTTCGATTGTACCTAAATCAAGATCCTGATTTACGATTATTTCTTTGTTGCTGAATTCGGTTCCGAATTGTTCAATAATTAAAGTATAATTCCCTTTTTCAGCATTTAAAATAAAATTACCTAAACTATCTGTTGAAGCTTGTTTGTGTAAAAATTGGTCTGTTTTTAATAAAGTTGCCGTTGCAAATTCAAGCGGCGTTTTGTTCTGATTGATGATTTTTCCTTTTATTGAAAATTGCTGACTAAAAGCATTGATTTGGAATAAAAATAAAACTGCTAGTAAAATGATTTTGTTCATGTTTTGGATTTTAATTACAGGACAAAACTGTTGGAATTAAAACCTAAAAACCATTTTTATCGACAAACCCCGCTCATTAATCTGCAAACCCGTAAAAATGCTTTTTATCGAATGTATATCTTTGTTTTAAAAATATACCAAATGTATAAAGGCACTATTACCAAAAAGCTCGAATGCTTAATTCATCTTATTTATTGGATATTAATTTTTTATTTCACTTTCGTGAAAAATCCGTTGCACACTAAATTTTTTGCACCCGATTTATTTCTTTGCACTTATTTTATAGTTTTTATCCTTACATTTTATTTTCATTATCTGATCGTTATGAAAAAGGTTTTTAAAACCTTTAAATGGAAAAGATTATTGGTTGGCGTTTTTATTTCTTATTTGGTTTTTACTTTTATCCGATTTCTTTCGGAGCAGGTTATAACCAAAGTTTTCTTTGATAAAGTAAATTATACCGATATTAATTTTCTGAACTATATGCTCGATAATATGCAATACAGCAGTATGACGATTATCCTGAGTTCATTTCTTTGGTTTGTTATTTATTCGATTCGTCTTTTAGAATACAATCAGATTATTTTGGAAGAGAATAAGAATACCGAAATCAAATTTTTGAAAGCACAGATTAATCCACACTTTGTATTTAATACTTTAAATAACATTTATTCGATGGTTTATTTTCAATCAGATAAGTCTTTAATTGCAATCGATAAATTAAGTCAGATTATGCGTTTTACAACTTACGAATCACAGAAAGAAAAGATCCGACTTTCGGATGAAGTTGATTACATAAAAGCGTATATTGAACTAGAACAACTGCGCCATCAGGAAAATGTTTTAGTTACTTTTGATGTTGAAATTAAAAACGAGTTTGAAGAAATTCCGCCCTACATTTTGTCGCCTTTGGTAGAAAATGCTTTAAAACATGGAGAAGTTTCAGACTCAGAACCCATAGAAATTCAGTTGAAAGTTTCTTCGGAAAAATTGATTTTTAAAGTGAAGAATAAAATCGGTACACAGAAAAAAGATAGTCTGGGCGGTATTGGTTTAGACAATTTGCAAAAGCGTTTACAGATTCATTATCCGGCAAAACAACAATTAAAAATCAATAACGAAGAAAACCATTTTACAGCCGAACTTGAAATAGATTTAAAATGAATAAAAAAATAAACTGCATTATTCTCGACGACGAACCTTTTGCTGTAAAATTAATTGCCGATTACGCTTCTAAAGTTCCAAGGTTAAATGTGCTGTATGCTGACAGCGATGTATTTAAAGCGATTGAAGTTTTAAATACCGAATCGGTTGATTTGATTTTTATTGATATTCAGATGCCACAATTAACAGGAATCGAGTTGATGCAGATGTTCAATCAGAAGTATAATTTTATTATTACCTCGGCATATCCGCAATATGCACTGGAAGCTTTTCAGTTTCATGTGATTGATTATTTATTAAAACCGATTATTTTTAACCGATTTTATCAGAGTGTAGAAAAGTTCATTCGCTGGCAGGAAACCTTTCAGATTAATGAAAAACCGGACAACGATTATCTATTCGTAAAAGCCGATCGGAAACATTATAAAATTGCTTTAAGCGATATTTTGTATATCGAAGGTTTAAGAGATTATATCCGAATTCATACTAATGACGAAAAGATTATGGCATTAGAAAATATGAAAGATATTCTAGAGAAACTACCTTCGAATCAGTTTATTAGAATCCATCGTTCGTATATTATTCCGAAAGATAAAATCAAGGTAATTGATGGAAATCAGATTGTAATGAAAAGCGGGAATGCTTTGCCGATAGGAGAGACGTATAGAAAGTTGGTTAGTGAATGGTTGGTTTGAAAATAGTAATATTTAAAAAGATTAACTTATGAAATGGAGCATCATTATTTTTATTTTTTTACTGGTTTCTTGTAATAAAAAGAACAACACTGAAATTGTAAGCGATAGTAATTCGGGGATTTTATTTCGTGAAAAATTGCATAATAAAAAGCTAATAGATAGTTTAGATTATCTTGTTTTAAGTAAAGGAGATACTTTAGCCTATAATGAATTAAAAGGCATTCATTATATTGGAGAACAAAAGTTCACAGGATTTCTCTATTATGCATTGATTATGTCAAACAAATACAATTATAAAGTTGCTTCATTTGATGTTTATGATATTTTAACTACTAATGAAAAAATTTTAGATAAAGAAACACGAAGTATGGCAGATGAATATTTAATAAAAAGTAAAATACATAATTCAAACCCCACCATAACGAAGCGTTGATCCCTCTGCTGGCGCGATCGTCTCGCTCGTGAACTCAAAATTAAGGCACGAGTGAGATACTTGCGCTAGTAGGAAAAATAGAATTGTATATAGATTACAGAACTATTTAGATGATTTTCCTGAATTTCTTAAGACAGATATTACTCCAAAATTTAAAGACTACAATAATTCATCACCTTCAATTTTATATTAAAATATTATGGCAACAACAGTTATATATACTAACAGTTACAATGAGATTATTACTGAACAACAATTAAGTTCGCTTAAAGATTACAATAAAGTTTATAAATTAAATGGAGTAATAAAAAAGATAGAGTCATACTATAACGGGCAATTTGACGGAGCTGAATATTTCAAAGATGATAATGAAACTTTAAACGATATTTTTACTTTAGTTGGCACCAATTCTTTATTAATTACTGAAATTGAGTTGATTGGTAATTATAAAATTGTAAATTCTTTTTCGTACAATGAAGGAGTGAACACTCATATTGAAAAACATCTTTTATTAAATAATAAAATAATTTGTATTCATGAACAACAAACAGGAGGACAATTATATTGCGAAAAATATTTGTTTGATTCTGATGGAAGCGAAATTGGCGAAGAAATTTTTAGTTTTAGATATAATGCTGATGGATCATTAAAAAATGTTTCAGGCATTGGCTATCCTTTTAGTAATGATAATCAAAGACTAAATGCTGATGAAATTCCTCTATATTTACCAAATCTGTTAATTGAAAATCCATATTATGTTAATGCAACTTTTTTACCATAAAAAAAGAAAGGCTGGCGCTAGCATATGATCGAAAGCATTATAAAATTGCTTTAAATGATATTTTATACATCGAAGGTTTAAGAGATTATATCCGAATTCATACTAATGACGAAAAAATTATGGCGCTGGAAAATATGAAAGATATTCTGGAAAAGCTTCCGAGTCAGTTTATTCGGATTCATCGTTCGTATATTATTCCGAAAGATAAAATTAAAGTTATTGATGGAAATCAGATTGTCATGAAAAGCGGAAATGTTTTGCCGATAGGAGAGACGTAAAGAAAGCTAGTTAGTGAGTGGTTGGTTTAAATTTGTAATATTTAGATTTTAAAATTAATGAGAATGAAAAAATTCGAATTGTATTGGAAAGACCTTAATATCGGATCGATTGTTGAAAGAAACTGGGATATGAGAAGTTCTGGTGATATTTCATATAAATTTGATTATTTGGCTGAATCATCTGAAAATGAACATATGGCGGATTATATAAAATTCTCTATAGAAGATAGTATTTTATTAGGCGAAGGAGTTGAGGATGATGATTTATATTCTGCTCAAGCAGAAAAAGAAAAAAAATTTCTTGATTTAATAATTGATACCAAAACAGATTGGTATATTATCAATGAGAAAGGTGAGAAAAAAATAATTCTTTGTCCTATTTTTCACGAAGATGATGTGATAACGTGGATGACAGATCCTGAATATTTTAATTTTGTTTTATTTTAGTCGGGATATAAACAAAGAATATCTTAGTCATACATAATTAATCCCAAGGAATTAAAGAAAACTCATCATCGTAATGAACAGCTAATGAACGTATTTGACATTGATTCGAAATTGTTTTAAGTATACTTGGCTGAATTAAAACAAATAAAAAATAGCCCGCTGTTGCCAATTCAATAAATCTTTCTTTAATCTGATTTTTAATTAAAAGCAAATTGATTGCCTTGACAATTCTTTGAGGAGAAAATGAACTATATTCATCTTCTGTAAACTCATGACAAAAAATTTGGTCCTGGAATTTCACATAAATTTTGCTCTCATAATTGTCGTTTTCAATCTTTTGGGTAATCTGTCTTACCTCAATATTATTAATCCCTTTTTGAGTTAACAAGGGTTTTAAGCTGCTTTCAAAAAAAGAATAATAATCGCTCGGACTATACATGAATTCAGGATCTGTTCCTGCAGTAATTCCATTATCATTTAAAGTTTCAATTAATACGTTTTCCGCTGATTTCTCTAAAAACCGGAAATTATTTAATTTGGTGTTTTCAATTTCATTTAATGATGCAGACTTACAAAATAAATTAATATCTGATATTAGTTGCGCAACTTCATTTTTGTATAAATACCTATATCTCGGCCAGATTTTCAAAAGACTTCTGCTAAAATCAAAAGGGCTGGAATAATCAAATGATTTATTTAGTTCCAGTTGTTCAAAATCCTTTTTTGGAATTCTTAAATCTGGATATGCTTCAATAACCAGTTGTAGATAAGTTGCAAGATATTCCCGATCTTCAAAAAGTCGAAATTCTTTACAGCTGTTAAACAATATTTCTCTCTTATAATCATAGCTTATCGAATCGTTTTTAAAACAATCTTTTATTACAGCTAATTGTCTGCGTTGAAAAGGATAACTAGTATCATCTCTCCAGTACTTTTCAAATGAATGATAATATTTCCAAAATTCTACAACATCTATTAGAGCCAGATATTCTGAGTTAGAAACTAAAAAGTAAGTAAAGTAAATGTAGTTTTGGGCTAATTCACTTCTCTGATAGGAATTTAAATCTTCTGGTTTTACAGAGCTGTAATCAATTGATTTATAAAAATCAAACCATAATTTTAAGATTTCGCTATGTCTTTTTACATCTATGTATGACGAAATTTTGTAAAAATTGGTTGTATTTTTATTAACTCTTCTGAGATATTGAAAAAGTAAATCTAGTGCTGTTTTACTAATATTATCATTTTCAGAAAAACATAATTCTTCAAATACTTTCTCTAAAGTTGAGCTATTTTTCCAGTCTAATTTATCTATAATTAATTGAAGGTATTTAACTGCTTTTTCTTGTTTTTTAATTTCGATTAGTTTTTTAATGAAAAATATTTCATAATCAAACTGAAAGAAATCACTTCTTGTACTATCAAAATAATGATCAATTAATTTCTCACTGTCCGGATAATCATTGTACAATTTAAAGAATAAATAATTTTTATTTATTGAATCATTTTTTAAAATTTCATTTTGGTTATACTGGAAACAGTCATCGATTATTTTTCTGGCTTCTTCGGAATTAAAGAAAAAAGAAGAGGTTGTTTTTAGAATATATTCTAAACCTTTTTGCGAAGAATCATTCAGAGCCTGTTTTAGGAACTCAATTTTTTCATTTTCACTATAATTCTTATCCTCCAAAATGAACTTAAAATTGTAATATTCATTTTGAGAATCATACTTTAGAGGTACTATATCTTCTTGTTTTGATCTAAAATTATTGATGTTGTTTTCAGGAAAGACAGAAGTATTTTCTAAAACAAAACGTATATCGGATATAACTGCATTATCAAATATTTTATCAATATTAGAATCGTTGAACTCCTCATTATTAATTGTTTCGTCACGAACTATATACATACTCTGTTTTAAATTTTATTTTAAGGAATATTTTCTGAAGGCTCAAAGATAAAGTTATCCGGATTAAAAAGTCTGAATTTCAAAGATAAAAAAAACATCTTATAAAATATTTATTTGTAAGATATTGTATCTAAATTTAAAATAATTAGAAGCAAAAAAAAGCTTTTAAATCCCGCCATATCGCAGCGTTGATCCCAAAACCAGCATCGCTACCCCAATTAAAGTAACAGTTAAAATAATTAGTGACATTATTTTCATATTGTATTGATTAAGATTTGGAATAAAATACAATTGTGCACAAATGGCACAGACGAAAGTGAGGAAAAGCAATACCAGTTTGGCAGAAACTACTTTTTCGAAACCACCTGAAAAATCAAACCAGGTTTCGATAGTAACGCCAAAATCATACGACATCCAAATCCCTGTAAAAATCAATAGAGCCAAGGAAGACATTCCGAGTCTTTCAAATTTCTTTTCAAAATTTAGTATAATCTGAGGATCTTTTTTCCTTAAAGCTTTTGGAAGATAACTGATACTTAAAAGCAAATGACCGCCAACCCAAACTGTTGCGGCTAAAAGATGAATTATTAGTATAAAATGATGTAATGTCATAGTTGACTCTTAAATTTTTCAATGAAAATCATTCTCTAAAAACAACTTTTATTTTTGGAGTTGAATAGTTTTTTAATTTTATTTCTTTTTTTGAATCGTCTAATTTTGAAATAGTTGGAACATTATTCATGAAATGTTGGACATAATAATTGCCTTCGAAATTTTGGTTTTCGAGGTATTCAATCATTTGAACAAAATCATTTTCTGTAATTAAAGAGGAATGAAAAGTTGTTCTTACTTCAAACGAAATGTTCGACTGAATTAAAAGTCTAAGACTTTCTTCAAATGGAGAAAATAAGCCTGATTGCGTTATCTTTTTAAAGGTATGAGGAAGACTTTTGTAATCTAACGCGACATAATCAATTAATTGATCATGAATCAGGCTGTTTAGTATTTTAGGGTTAGAGCCGTTGGTATCAATTTTGACAGCAAATCCCATTTTTTTGATTTCTTTGATAAAAGAAATAATATGTTTAGAAAGCGTACACTCTCCGCCGCTCAATACTACGCCATCCAATAATCCTTTTCGGGTTTGAAGAAAAGTAAGGATGGATTCAAAATCGATTTTTCCTTTTCCCAAAACAATATCCGGATTGTAGCAGTATAGACACCGCATGTTACAGCCCGCAAACCACACTATGCAGGCTGTTTTATGCGGATAATCTAATAAAGTAAAAGGCGTGAGGCTATAGATTACTTTAGTAGATAATTGCTTCTTCGAAATGTGTACGCTGTTGGTGTTCACCTTTTTTTCCTATGTTAAAACTTTCTACGGGTCTGTGATAGCCCATTACTCGTGTGTAAACAAGACATTTGCTTCTTTTGCTATTGTTTTCTGCTAATATTTTATGCGTTTTTGTTTTCATAAGCTAAGTGTTTTTGGTTATTGGCATGAAGTAGTTCTTCGTCGCATTTTGGACAGTATTCGTGTTCTCCGTTCAAATATCCGTGAACAGGGCAGATACTAAAAACCGGTGTTACGGTTATATAAGGTAGTTTAAAGTTGGTTAAAACCTTTTTGACAAAGTTTTTACAGGCTTCAGGACTGCTTATTTTTTCTCTCATATAAAGATGCAAAACTGTACCGCCAGTATATTTGCATTGTAATTCATCCTGAAGTAATAAGGCTTCAAAAGGATCATCGGTATAATCTACCGGAATTTGTGAACTATTAGTATAGTAAATGTTTTTATCGTGTCCTGCCTGTAAAATCTCCGGGAAACGTTTTTTGTCTTCTTTTGCAAAACGATAGGTTGTGCCTTCTGCCGGTGTTGCTTCCAGATTATAAAGATTTCCGGTTTCTTCCTGAAATTGTTTCATTCGCAATCGGATATAATCGAGAATTTCGGTGGCAAAATGAATTCCGGAATTGTCTGTTATATTCTGTTTTCCTTCCGTGAAATTAATGACCATTTCGTTCATTCCGTTTACACCAATCGTCGAAAAATGGTTTCTAAAATGCTTTAAGTAACGTTGCGTATAAGGATATAAACCACGATAATACATTTCCTGAATAAAATTTCTTTTTTTCTCTAAAGTCGATTTTGCAATGCTAAGCAATTCATCCAAATGTGAAAATAAATTGATGATATTTCCTTTGTGCAAATAACCCAAACGTGCCATGTTGATGGTCACGACACCGATACTTCCCGTCATTTCTGCACTTCCAAAAAGTCCGTTGCCACGTTTTAATAATTCTCTTAAATCGAGCTGCAATCTACAGCACATGCTTCGCACGGCATTTGGTTTATAAGCTTCCGGATTTTCGATTCGATTTCCATTTTCATCCAGAATATATTGGCTTCCGATGAAATTCTGAAAATAAGACGAACCAATTTTAGCCGTGTTTTCAAATAACAAATCCACGTTTTCGCCATTCCAGTCAAAATCTTCTGTGATATTAACTGTCGGAATAGGGAAGGTAAACGGCTGTCCGTTGGCATCTCCTTCGGTCATGATCGTATAATATGCTTTGTTGATGAGATTCATTTCCGTTTGAAAATCGGCATATTTTAGATCGATTAATTTTTCAATTCCTCTTTTTTTAGCTTCTGTAATTAGTTTTTCACTTTCAAGGTTTAAAAATAAATGCTCGTTATTTCGGGTCGGAATTTGTTCTTTTAAGTCTTCGGGAACGTTCCAAT
Organism: Flavobacterium notoginsengisoli; assembly: GCF_042686225.1. Taxonomy (NCBI): domain Bacteria; kingdom Pseudomonadati; phylum Bacteroidota; class Flavobacteriia; order Flavobacteriales; family Flavobacteriaceae; genus Flavobacterium; species Flavobacterium notoginsengisoli. Next base: position 76,640 of record NZ_JBHUOT010000010.1, on the reverse strand, counting down.
CCAAAGTGATATTGGTAAAAGGCGACTGACCCCAGCGTGCCGGAACATTCAAATTGTACACAAAACTTCTAACGGCTTTTAAAATCTCATCGTAAGTGAGTTGATCTTTAAAAACATAAGGAGCCAGGTAAGTATCAAAAGAACTGAAAGCCTGAGCGCCTGCCCATTCGCTTTGCAGAATTCCCAGAAAATTAGCCATTTGTCCCAATGCTTCCCTAAAATGAGAAGGAGGTCTGCTCTCGACACGGCCGCGCACGCCATTAAATCCTTCGTTCAAGAGCACGCGCAGGCTCCACCCAGCGCAGTATCCGGTAAGACAATCCAAATCATGGATATGTATGTCGCCATTCCTATGAGCAGAACCTTCTTCTTTATTGTATATTTTATCAAGCCAATAATTGGCGATTACTTTTCCTGCAGTATTACTGACCAATCCCGCATTTGAATACGAAATATTCGCATTGGCATTAATTCTCCAATCTGATTGGTTGATGTATTCTTCAACAGTTTGCGTACTGTCTATATAAGTAGTGTCATCGTTAAAACCATTAATATGTTCCCGCTGTAATTTTCGGGTATGGCGGTAAATGATAAACGAACGCATGGTTTGGAAATAGCCATTTTCAAAAAGTACTCTTTCAATCATGTCCTGAATTTCTTCTACAGGCCATGAATATTTTACTTCAAGACCGGAAAGAACAATCTTGTAAATCTTTTTGTCAAAAGTTTTATTGACACTTTGAAAAGCTTTTTGAATGGCGTCGTGAATTTTATAAGCCTCAAAAGGTTTATAATCTCCATTGCGTTTGATGACGTATTTTTCCATTGTTAATTCTTAATTTATGAATTCGTTGGTGCTATTTTTTTAACACATAGAAACATAGTTTATTGAAGATTAAAAAAGGCGTTTCACTAATTTAAATGCACATAGTTTAGCTATGTGTGGAAACTGGTTTCTTTAGCTTTCTTTTTTAGATTATTAAAATCTATGTTTCTATGTGTTAAATTGTACTTTTTTAATTACACTCAACAGATCTATTTATAACACTTTTTCAAAAGTTTTTTCGAGTTCGATGGCTTTTGGAAATAGAATATTATTCTCCATGTGAATGTGTTTTTTTAAATCTTTATCAAATTCTTCCAACATGGCAAAAGCGGCTTTGTAAGTTGCACAGGATTCGTTTGGTGGCGTATAATTATTGGTCAAAGCCGTAATTCTTTTAAAACGTTGTCCTTCGGTTATATGATCTTCTCTTAATGAAACAATTGGATTTTCGATACTGAAAAATGGTGGTAGATCAAACGGAGTTCCTTTACTTTGTGCTGATTTCATTTTTTTGATGAAAGGGAAAACAACCAATTCTTCTCTTTTCATGTGAGCCGTCAAATCCAAAGCTGATTTAGAAAAAATGGTATGTATTTCATGTAGTTCCGGATGTATGGCACCGTGAACACCGCATAGTTTGGTTAGATATTGAATAATGATTGGCGCTTTTTCTTCAATGTATTTATGATGTGTTTTGGTAATATAATCGGCAATCATATCTACAGGCCAGGATTTGTAATCAAAAGACTGGTTGGCAGAACTGTTTCTTGCTTTTTCGATATGTTCGATAAGCTCACTTTTTTTAATGTCTCTTTTTTTACAGACTTCCTCAATAGTTCGATATCCTTTACAGCAAAAATCGATGTGGTATTTTGTGAAAATTGCCGCTGTTCTAAAATCATCTGCTACAATTTCACCAATTGTGGTTTTATTTGTTAGTTTCATATTAGGGGGATTTATTGGTTTCAGCACATTTCTTTACTAGTTGCTTTACATTGTTTAATGATGATTAAAGAGACCGCAAGCATATTTGAGAATTCGATAAACGGAATTGTAATTTCCTGGCTTCCTATAAGGGAGAGAGCACTACTATTCAATACTTTTATTTTTTCATAAGCAACATCGGCATCGCGTTCTTCGCTGGTGTAGAAATGAGTTACAAGCATTTGCAATTCTTTTTTTAGAATATCAAAAGCATAGTAATCGTGCGCTTGTTCCGCTTTTGGAAACTTCGGAATTAATATTCTATTAGAAAAAGTAAAACCTGCAATGGTGCGATCCACATTCTCTGATGCCTGATGTGCAAATACCAACGCTTCTAAAAGTGAGTTGGAAGCGAGACGATTTTTACCATGAAGTCCTGTTCTGGCACATTCGCCAATAGCATACAGGTTAGGAATGGCTGTTGCTCCATTTTGATCTACTTTGATACCGCCACATTGATAATGCGCTGCAGGGACAACAGGAATTAAATCTTTTTCCGGTTTTATTCCTAATTCATTGCAATGTGCCGCAATTATTGGAAAATGAGAATAAAATTCAACTGCATTTAAATGCCTGCAATCTAAGTAAACATGATCTTTTCCGCTCAATTGAAGTTCTTTGCTAATGGCTTTTGAGACCATATCTCTTGTAGACAATTCGCCTCGAATATCATATTTAAATAAAAATCGTTTACCCTCTTCGTTTACAATGTGAGCGCCAAAACCTCTTACGGCTTCAGAAATTAAAAATAGCGGATTCTCTTTGCCGGTAAACAAAGCTGTTGGATGAAATTGAATATATTGCATGTCTGCAATTTCTGCTCCTGCTCGGGCCGCCATTGCGAGTCCGTCGCCTGTAGCAATTTTTGGATTGGTTGTATTTTCAAAAAGTTGACCGCATCCTCCAGTGCTTAAAACAATTGTTCTGGTTCTGATGTATTTGATTCTGTTATGTTTTTTATCATAAAAGAAGGCTCCGGTACAAGTAGTTTTATTTTTCTTGGTCTCGGTATTCAAGTCAATAACCATATGGTTTTCCCAAAGTTCAATGTTCGGCATTTTCTTGATTATTTTGAGCAATTTTCGCTCAATTTCCAATCCGGAGCTGTCTTTATGATGTAATATTCTATGTTGTGAATGCCCGCCTTCCAGACCTAAATCCCATCGGCCTTTCTCGTCTTTATCAAAAGAAGTTCCAATTTCGATTAATTCCTGAAGTCTTTCAGGGGCTTGTTTAATGACCATATTGACAATTTCTCTATCACAAAGACCACCTCCGGAACGAAGCGTATCATGTATGTGTTTGTTAAAACTGTCTTTTATAAGGTCTGTTACCACTGCAATTCCGCCTTGAGCGAGCTGCGTATTGGTATTTCTGGCTGTTTCTTTAGTCATTATAACAATTGATAAATCTGGGCGTTTTTGTGCCGTTTTCATAGCAAAAAATAATCCCGAAATACCTGAACCGATGATTAATATATCTGTTGTGAGCATGTTATTTTGATTTAGAGTTATTGCAATTTTTTTAAGACAATTGAAGCATTTTTTCAATTGGTTTTAAGGCTTCAATTCTCAATTCTTCTGCGACCAGCATTTCTGGGCTTTCATTTTTAAGGCACAAATACAATTTTTCCAATGTATTCATTTTCATGAAAGCACATTCGCTGCAGGCACAGCTATTGTCTTCTGTGGAAGGAGCCGGAATCAGGGTCTTGTTCGGTACAGCTTTTGAAAGCTCATGCAGGATACCGGCTTCTGTAGCCACAATGTAAACGGCAGCAGGATCCGTTTTAATGAAATTAATAATACCAGAAGTCGAGCCTATGAAATGCGCTGCTTTTAAAATATGACTTTCTGACTCTGGGTGTGCTGCAATTTTTGCAGTCGGATTTTTGTTGTATAATTCGATTAGTTTGTCTAATGAAAAGGCTTCATGAACGATGCAAGAGCCTTTCCATAAGACGAGTTCACGTTTGGTTTCCTTTTGAAGATAATTACCTAAATTTTCATCTGGAGCAAAAATGATTTTCTGTTCGGCTGGTATTGATTCTATTATTTTTTTGGCATTCGCCGAAGTACAGACCAAATCGCTTATAGCTTTTATTTCGGCAGAACAATTAATGTAAGTTACCACTACATGATCAGGATGCTGGTTTTTGAACAATTCAAAATCTTTAGGATTACAGCCGTCAGCAAGTGAACAACCAGCTTCCCAATCTGGCAGTAAAACTTTTTTGTTTGGATTTAAAATTTTAGCTGTTTCTGCCATAAAATGAACGCCCGCAAAAACAATGATGTCTGCACTGGTGTTTTGTGCTTTTTTTGCCAATTCAAGACTATCGCCAATAAAATCTGCTATTTCCTGTATATTCTCATCCTGATAATAATGAGCTAGGATAACAGCATTTTTTTCCTGTTTCAATCGGGTTATTTCTTGTATTAGAAAGTTCTTGTTCATTTTTATAATCCTATTAAAATGGTTGGTTGGAAGTGCTTTTAAGCATATAATTTTAATAGGGTAAATGTATTATCATCATTTCTTTCAAAACATGATTGAAATCATACTGTTTTATATTTGTTTTTATATGTTAACCTGATCAACTTAATTTTAGGGAAAACTGAATGATAGATTAACAAAAAAATTTCGTCCCATATGCGGAATTTTGTTCCAATCAGAATAGGTTGTATAGTTTTTATCAAATAGATTTTCTAACCCGGTCTGTATTTTTAGTATATTTTTGGTCCAATGAAAAGAATATCCGGCATTTATGCCAAAAATGAGATACTCTGGAGTTTGTGTCTGACCATACGTTTTGGCAAATTCATTTTGAGCCAGATTTCCCAAAGCAATAATTCCAGCATTAAAATTTTCTTTTTTGAAATCTATTCCAGTGCTGTATCTAATCGGACTTATAAATGGAAGATTGTTGCCCTGATCATCTTTTCCATAACTATAACTCAATTGCGATTTAAACTGCCAGTTTTCCAGAAAATCATAACTAAGGTTAAAATCGGTATTAAATATTTTGGCATTGTCTATAGCCTCATATCTTTTTACTCCAGATGCGCCAATAGTCATAGGAAGCGTATTGTGATCAATTTTGCCTATTACATAATTTGAAAAATAGAAATAAGATCCTGTAATTTTTGCTGTTAATTGCGATGTTTTACAGCCAATTGAAAAGTTTCCTTCGAGAGCATTTTCATTTTTTAGATTTGGATTTCCGATATAATCATAAAAATCACTGCTGTTGTACAAATAAAAACCATAACCTTCAGAAACAGAAGGCGCTCTTTCGGCGTAAGCCAAACCAAATCCGAATTCAAATTGACCTTTATTTTTTGTATAATTTGTTGCAAAACTTTTTAGAAAACGGTTTTTTGAAGCATCCATATCTGGATAAAAAATGCGTAGACTCGCTAATCCAAAATCATCTGAAACTCTATTATTTTGAAATCCAAGATTAGCGCCAATTCTAATATGATCTTTTTCAGAAATTTTGATATTATCTTCTAAAGACAATCCGTTGTATAAAGTTCTAACATCTGGCCAAGTATACATAAACATTAGATTTTCATTAGGATCTGAAGGATACATCGTCATCTCTGCAATGGACTTGTTGTAAAAACCGTTCAAGTCAGCTAGAAAACTATGGCTTTTGATTTTTCCTTTAATTCTTGAATAATAACCATACGTATCAGACCAGCCTGGCATATCCATATGTATAGGTACATTTGGTCTTTTAGTATCGTCCATTTTATGGGTTATGGAGTTGTAATATCCTTTTGTTTCCCAATTTGTTATTAGACTGGATTTTGGCAAGTATTTATAACTTAGAGATATAATTTTAGCTTCTGCTAAAGAAACATCCATTGGAAGTGCAGGATAACCAACATTTGTAGCTTTATCATAAATAACAGCAGTTTCTAAAATATTCTGTTTGTTTAAAAAATAACCTGCACTGGCTGAAATATTGTATTTGGTAAATTGTGAAAAACTAACTTCTTTATTACCGCCAGCTTTGTAATTATCGGCATTGCGATGCATAAAATCGACATGGGTATAAAATCGAGAATTGTTGTATCCTAAAGATGCTCCGATAATTTTTTGCAGATTATTGCTTTCAAAACCAGAATTTAAAGTGCCGTTCCAGCCTGTATCTTTATCATTAAACTGATTGCGTTTTAAATCGACAGATCCTCCAATTCCTGCTCCGTGACAGCTGGCTTGCTGTCCGGATGCTATGGTTGCTTCTGCTAAATTTGAAACCTCGACATAAGAAGTAATCGGATCCATTTTATCAGTGCAGGCACCAAATATGCGCATTCCGTCAATTGTAATCACAGTGCGTTCTGTAGCCATATTATTAATTACAGGTTCCCAAGCATAGGCGCCTCTTTTAATCATATTAACTTTTGATGATTTTGATAAATATTCTTCTATAGAGGTTAGTGATTTGGCTTGCTTTAAATGTAATGAAGGTTTGTGTCCAATGACAATTATTTCATCGAGTTTTACAGTTTCAAGACTATCATTTGTTTTTTCCTGTGCCCAGCATATTGTTGAAAATACAGCCAGAAAGATCGCTGCTAGATTTTTCATCATTTTGTACTTTAATAGAAAGAGACAATAAGATTACTGTCTCTTCCTTGTTATTTTTGGCTTAAAATTCAATTTCAAAATAAAGACTGCTTTCCGGATTATCGGTTGTAACAGCTTCTCCTTTAATGACTTCATTATCATTATTCAAAACTTGAAGATTTATTTTCCAATATCCTGTCATGGTTAGAGAAAGTGTTCCTGTGTAAAGAGCATCATAGTCAGCATGTTGTCTTAAATCTGTATTATTAGGAGAACCGTGATTTCCCATACTTGGCATTCTTGGATCGATTTTGATGTTATAATTATCAACGAGAGGAAATGTCATCATGTCTTGCATTTTGTAAAGTCCAACTGTCATATTGTTAAGCGCCACTTTTGGAGAAGATGGTGCGATATACGCAATTACATAATTTTTTCCATCACTGCCTTTAAATGAATTTACGGTACGTTTTGTTGATGCAGGGACACTTATTTTGTCTGTTGCGGTATAAGTGGTGTTATTGATTTCATAAGTAATGGTTAGTTCCCAATATTCTGATTTATTTTGCGCCATTTGAAATATGATGTCTCCTTCGAATACCGTTTTCTTGTCCCTTTTCTCTACTTCAGATTTTGGACAAGAATGCTGCATCATGCTCATGTGCATAAGCGGTGTCCATTCAAGTTTAGCATCGGTTATATAATCACTGGTTTTCTTGTCTTTTATTCGAAGAGATATATGATTGTAGCCTTGAACCAAAGAACCAGTTGTAGAATACAATTCTATTATGTGAGTATCATTGGTTATTTCCTGTATTTTATGAAGTCCGCTTGTTTCATCAACCGGAATTGAAGAGTCGTTATCAGAAGAGCAAGAGAAAAAGGTAATTGCTAGAAATAAAAGTGCGGTGTATTTTAAAATTTTCATGAGATTTTAATTTAAATAATGATAATAGAATATCTGTCGAATAATTCGATGGAGAAAAAGATTAAATAAAAATCAGATGAAAATTGGTGGACGCAAGATGTTGACAGCCTCCAAATGAGAATATAAGTTGCTGTAAAATGTATCCACAATGTAAGTAGAAACGGTGTTTTCTTCAAAAAAGAAAGCGGGGATTTTTACAATAAACAGAACGAAAGTTTCTGCTGTTTCACTTTTCTTTTCGTTAGAAGCCGGCGTATCATTTTTATAGTTTTTTGCCAGTTCTTTTTTCAAATGGCATTTTCCATTACAGTGAAGTTCTGGCGCATTTTTGTTTTCACACAATTCAGTTGCGATATAATGGTAATTGACCATATAATCCAAAAATGGAAAAGCTGGTCTGAATACCACTGCAAATAAAAATATATAAATACAAAATTTCATTATTGTTTTTTAAGAATACGAAGGTATTATGAACTTTTTCTTGAGGATATGATTGTAATCATACTTTTTGAAAAACAAGTTTTAGAATTTTGATCAAAGTTTAACAAGTAAAAAAACAAAGTAATGAACAGATTATTTTTAGTAACAATGTTTGGTTTTTTCCTCATGTTATCATGCGGGAAAGAGAAGTCAAACAGTGATCAGGATTTTTCAACTCCTGCACCTACAGAAAAAACAGCTGATGCAGAATCTTACGATCCTAAAAGAGGTATCGGAAAATATGAAACAGTTGAATTAGGAGCTTCTTTAGACAAAGCCTTAGCAGAGAAAGGACTTAAGACTGCTGAAGTAAAATGTACCTCATGTCATAAATCTACAGACGAGAAATTAGTAGGCCCTGGATGGAAAGGGGTAACAGAAAGAAGAACACCTCAATGGATCATGAATTTTATTACCAATCCAGATCCTATGATTGACAAAGACCCAGAATTGCAGGCACAACTTGAACTATGTATGATTCGTATGCCAAATCAGGGATTAAAAGATGATGAAGCAAGATCTATCTTAGAATATATGCGTCAGAATGATGGGGTGAAATAATTAAAAAAATCAAAATCAAAATCTAAATAATAACCTTATGAAAAATAAATTTTTAAAATCGATTTTCGTTGTTACGTTAGGGTGTGCTCTTTTTGTTTCGTGTAAGCCAAAAGATTCTACAGACGCTGTTGAAGGCGATGCGGCTCAAAAAGTGTATGTAGCACCCGGAAAATATGATGAATTCTACAACTTTGTATCAGGTGGTTTTAGCGGTCAGGTCAGTGTTTATGGACTTCCGAGCGGAAGATTATTAAAGGTAATGCCAGTCTTTTCAGAAGATCCGCAAAGTGGTTACGGTTACAGTGAAGAAACAAAACCTATGCTGAATACTTCACACGGCTATGTACCTTGGGACGATCAGCATCACTTGGATTTATCACAGACCAATGGAGAAGTAGACGGAAGATGGATTTTTGCCAATGCGAATAATACGCCTCGTATTGCACGTATTGATTTGAAAACGTTCAGAACTGCAGAAATCATTGAGCTTCCAAACTGCGGAGGAAATCACTCTTCGCCATTTATTACTCAGAATACAGAATATGTGGTAGGAGCCAGCCGTTTTAGTGTTCCTGCGGATAATGATAACGGAGATGTTCCAATTAATACATACAAGAAAAACTTTAAAGGATATTTAAGTTTTGTGAAAGTTGGAAAAGAAGGAGAGTTGGATCTTGCTTTCCAAATCGTAGCTCCAGGGGTAAATTTTGACCTTAGCCATCCAGGTAAAAAAGAATCTCACGGATGGTTTTTCTTCTCCTGTTATAACACAGAGCAAGCCAATACATTATTGGAAGTTAATGCTTCTAAAAATGATAAGGATTTTATCATGGCGGTAAATTGGAAAAAAGCAGAAGAATATATAAAAGCAGGTAAAGGAAAACGAATTCCTGCAAAGTATGCCCACAATACTTGGGATGAGAAAACTCAAAGTGCTAAATCTGAAATTAAAAATGAGGTACTGACTCTAGATGCTTCTGAATTGAAAGATATATGCTATATGATTCCTTGTCCAAAATCGCCTCACGGATGTGATATTGATCCAACAGGTGAATACATTATAGGTAGTGGAAAATTAGCAGCTTTAATTCCGGTATTCAGTTTCACAAAATTGAAAGATGCAATTGCTAAAAAACAATTTGATGGCAATTATGCTGGAATTCCAGTTGTCAAATACGAGGCTGCTCTTCATGGAGAAGTTCAAAAACCAGGTTTAGGACCTCTTCACACAGAATTTGATGGAAAAGGAAATGCTTATACAACAATGTTCGTTTCGTCTGAAGTGGTAAAATGGAATATCAAAGACCTAAAAGTTTTAGATAGAAAAGCAACTTATTATTCTCCTGGACACTTAATGGTTCCTGGAGGAAATACAGAAAAACCATTTGGAAAATACATGGTGGTTTACAACAAAATTACCAAAGACCGTTTCTTGCCAACTGGACCAGAATTAGCACAAAGTGCTCAGTTATTTGATATTAGCGGCGATAAAATGAAGTTGTTATTAGATTTTCCAACTATTGGAGAACCACATTATGCTCAAGGTATTCCAGCAGATAAAGTTAGAAATAACGGACAGCTGAAATATTATGATATTGCAGCCAACAAACATCCTTTTGCGACTAAAGGAGAAAAAGAATCTAAAGTTGTTAGAGAAGGTAATAAAGTACATATTTATATGACTTGTATTCGTTCTCACTTCGCACCAGATAATATCGAAGGAATTCGTGTAGGAGATGAAGTTTATTTCCATGTTACCAATCTTGAGCAGGATTGGGATGTTCCTCATGGATTTGCTGTCAAAGGAGCAAACAATGCCGAGTTGCTGATCATGCCAGGAGAAACTTTAACATTAAAATGGGTTCCTGAGAAAAAAGGAATTTTCCCATTCTATTGTACAGACTTCTGTAGTGCATTACATCAGGAAATGCAGGGATATGTGCGAGTTTCGCCAGCAGGAAGTAATGTTCCGATAAGTTACAGTGTAGGTACGAATCTACCAAAAGAATAGACAGTAACCAGAAGGGAGCAAAGTATTCTTTGTTCCCTTTTATTTTGAATTATTATGAGAAATAAAAAACTATCAGCTTTTTCTAAAATAATGCTCTTTTTGTCAGGACTATTATTGATTGGTGCCGTTTTTTTTCCAATCTGGAAAATTGAGCTTACAGCACCTCAATATCCGGAAGGTTTGGTTTTAAAGCTTCATGCCTTTAAGATTGCAGGAGATGTAGACATTATCAACGGTTTGAATCATTATATTGGAATGAAAACATTGCATACCAAAGATTTTATTGAGTTTAAAGTTTTACCGTTTATTCTAGCCACATTAGGTATTATTTCAATTGCTTGTGCGTGGAAATCAAAAAGAAAAGGACTCTTTGTTTTCTTTTTTTCTTTTGTGTTGTTTGGGATATTGTCTGCTTGCGATTTCTACAGATGGAATTACGAATACGGCCATAATCTAGATCCGAATGCGGCCATTAGAGTTCCCGGAATGGCATATCAGCCCCCAATGCTTGGATATAAACAATTATTAAATTTTGGAGCTTATTCAATTCCTGATATAGGAGGATGGATGTTGATTGCAGTAGGAGCTTTGCTTTTTGCTGCTATTATAAAAGAAAAATACACTAAACCTTCTGGACGGTTCTTGGGCCTTCTGCTGGTTCCTGCTTTTCTTTTTTCCTGCTCCGGCGACAAACCAGTTCCTATTAAATTAAATACTGATAAATGTGATTTTTGTATGATGGGAATTAGTGATGGAAGACATGGCGCAGAAATTATTACAGAAAAAGGGAGAGCTTATAAATTTGATGATGTTGCTTGTATGGCACATTATTGTAAAGACCATAAAGACACTAAAATAAAAGCATATTATGTTCATGATTATACCAAAGATAATGAACTGATAAAGGCAGAAAATGCCTTTTTTATTTCCGGAGGAGCAATAAAAAGTCCAATGAACGGAAATATTGCCGCTTTTTTAAATAAAAGCGAGGCAAAAGCTTTTGAAGCACAATCAAAAGGACAAGAAATAGAGTGGACGGCAATTTTGAATAAATAAAAAATTGTCCTAGCCTTTAGGTAACAATATAAAATTATTTCAGCACATAGAACCATAGATTTTTGTTTCGAAAAAGAATGTAAAAGAAACAGATTTCTACGCATAAATTGACTATTTGTATTAATAAGTGAAGCGCTTTTTAAATGTCAAAAAACTATGTTTCTATCTGTTGAAAGATTATTCTTAAAGGGATTTCCTAATTAAAATCTTAAATTATGAAACTGCATTTTTGTCTTTCATTCATATTGTTTTTTAACTGCCTTTGGTCTCAGAAAATTGAAGTTGGCCAAAACAAAGCTGTTAAAACAATTAAAAAGGCAATAGAACTTGCCAAATCTGGCGATACCATTATAGTTAATAAAGGTGTTTACAGAGAAGGTAATATTAGTATTGATAAAAAATTAATTTTACAGGGAAAAGACTTGCCGATTCTGGATGGAGAGCAAAAATATGAAGTAGTTTCCATAAAAGCCGACAGCGTAATTTTTTCTGGATTTAAAGTGATAAATTCAGGATATGCCTCTTTGAATGATCCCTGTGGAATTAAAATATACGATAAAATCGGAGTTGTTGTAAAAGACAATTTGTTGGAGAATAATTTTTTCGGAATTTATGTTCAGAAAGGATCCAACTGTGTAGTAAAAAACAATACAATAAAAGCCTATCAGAAAGAAGAACAGCGTATCGGGAATGGTATTCATTGCTGGAAAAGCGATAGTATGCATATTGTAGGCAATAGGATTACTGGACATCGGGACGGAATTTATTTTGAGTTTGTTTCTAATTCTGTAATCTGGCGCAATATCTCTAAAGCTAATATTCGTTACGGATTACACTTTATGTTTTCTAATGATGATGCTTATATCGGAAATGTTTTTAAAAATAACGGAGCAGGAGTAGCTGTTATGTTTACCAGAAACGTAAAAATGTTCAACAATTATTTTGAGGAGAATTGGGGCGATGCCGCTTACGGTTTATTGCTTAAGGAAATTTCAGACAGCTATATTGTTGGAAATAAATTTATCCGCAATACTTCGGGAATCTATATGGAAGGAACAAGCCGTGTAAAATTAGAAAGAAACATTTTTAAAGATAACGGCTGGGGAATGAAAGTACAGGCAAGTTGTATGGATAATGTGATTTCGTTTAATAATTTTCTTTCTAACACTTTCGATATTAGCACCAACGGCAGTTTGGTTTTGAATCACTTTAATAATAATTATTGGGATAAATATGAAGGCTACGATTTGAATCGGGACGGAATTGGCGATGTACCTTTTCATCCACTAAGTCTTTTTGCTGTTATTACAGAAAACAATCCGTCGGCGATGCTTTTGTTCCGAAGTTTTATGATTACGCTTTTGGATAAATCAGAAAAAATCCTTCCGAGCATTACACCTGATAATTTTGTCGATGAATCTCCCGAAATGAAATCTCTTGCATTATGATTACTTTAAAAAATATAAATAAAAAATTTGGCAAGCTAAAGGTTTTACAAGATGTAAGCCTTGAGTTTAATGCAGGGGAATGCATTGCGCTTATTGGTCCAAATGGTTGCGGAAAAACTACTCTGATCAAATCAATTTTAGGAATGGTATTACCAGACAGCGGAGATATTCTGCTACAAAATGAGTCGGTATTAAAAAAGTTTGAATATCGAAATAAGATTGGTTATATGCCACAAATTGGCCGTTATCCTGATAATATGACAATTGCACAGATTATCGCCATGATCAAGCAGATTCGGAATTCGAAGAAAGAATTGGATGAAGATTTAATAAGAGCTTTTAAACTAGATAGAATGAGCGAGAAACAAATGAGAACACTTTCCGGAGGAACAACACAGAAGGTAAGTGCAACACTAGCTTTCCTTTTTAATCCCGATGTTTTAATTCTAGACGAACCGACCGCAGGACTTGATCCGCTGGCAGCTGAAATTCTGAAAGAAAAAATCATCAAAGAGAAAAATAAAGGAAAACTAATTTTGATCACTTCACATTTGTTAAGCGAACTAGATGATATGATTACCCAAATTATTTTTATGCAGGACGGAAAAGTACACTTTCATAAAACAATTAAAGATCTTTTGGAATCAACTGGAGAAACCAAAATTTCAAAATCTATTGCCACAATATTAAAAGAGAAACAACATGAACAGAATAATTAAAATTGTCTTATTAGATATTCTTAAAAATAAGATTGTTGTGAGTTATGCTTTAATTCTCGCTTTGCTTTCATGGGGATCTTTTATGCTTGAAGACAATACAGCCAAAGGTTTATTGACTATTTTAAATGTGATTTTATTCACAGTTCCGCTTGTATCCATTCTTTTTTCGACGATCTATATTTACAACAGTTCAGAATTTATTGAGCTTTTACTGAGCCAACCGATAAAAAGAAAAAAAATCTGGATTAGTTTGTTTGCAGGTCTTTCTATTGCCATGTTTTTGGCTTTTTTTCTTGGAGCAGGAATTCCGCTTTTATTCAATGCGCCAGGAATGGCGGGATTAATGATGCTTCTGTCTGGAAGTTTAATTTCAATTGTTTTTGTATCATTGGCTTTTTTAAGCTGTATTTTAACTCGGGATAAAGCAAAGGGAATAGGTTTGGCCATTTTATTCTGGATGTATTTTGCAATATTGTTTGATGGGCTGGTATTGTTTCTCTTGTTCCAATTTGCTGAATATCCAATTGAAGAAGCGATGGTTGCAATTACAGCTTCGAGTCCGATTGATTTGGCCAGAATACAGATATTGCTTCATTTGGATCAGTCTGCCATGATGGGGTATACAGGAGCAATATTTAAAGATTTTTTTGGAACAACTACCGGATTGCTAATTTCTCTTCTACTACTTATTTTATGGATTACTGTTCCGTTTGTAATTTCGGTTAGAAAATTTGAGCAAAAGGATCTTTAATCTCTCATTATTTATTTAGAATATAGAATATGAAAACAGATATTAAAAATAAAGATGATATAATCGTATTGGTCGATGCTTTTTACTTAAAAGTAAAATCAGATTCAACAATAGGATATTTGTTTACAGAAGTCGCCATGGTCAATTGGCAGAAACACCTTCCGATTATGTATGATTTTTGGGATAACATTCTTTTTCATACAGGTAATTTTGATGGAAACCCTATGATGAAACATCGGATGCTAGATCAGAAAAGTACGCTTACAGAAGCTCACTTTAAGCATTGGACAAAGCTTTGGAAAAAAACAGTCGATAGTTTGTTTGAGGGAGAAAAAGCTGATGAAATAAAATTGCGAGCAGAAAATATTGCAAAATTAATGATGAATAAATTCATCTCTTAATACAAAAACGGCAGCTTTTTTAAGCTGCCGTTTTGATTTTTAAAGATAATAGAACTGAATTAATAATTTCTTTATTAACCTCATACAAAAAAAGAAAAAATAGAATTGTTTACGTATGATTCAAATCATAAACAACGACATTAATAGAACAATTTATGATCTACAATTTCAATTTTTTTGTTCTTGTTCATAAGTGATATTGTTCGTATAACGGTTTCTACACGTAGACCTGTAAAATCTGCAATTTCTTTTCTCGTATAGGGAATTTTCATTTTTGCCGTAGGTGCGATATCGTGCTGTTTTTTCAAATTATCTAGAAAATACTGAATACGGTGTTCTGGTTTGTGATTGACTATATTTTTAGAAAAAACAATTTTATTATAGATTTTCCATGCAAACAGTTTTAGTATCTTAAATTGCATTTCCGGATTTTCTTTAAGAAAAGAAAAAAAGTTTGTTTTGGATAATTTCAATAAAACGCAGTCTGTCTGAGCTATTGCTGAAGCGGGATAAGGCTGTCCAATAAAAAGAGGTGGTTCGCCAAAACTGTTTCCTTTATTAAAAATGCCAACTGTCAAATCTTTACCGTCTTCGTTCGTGTAACTCATTTTTACTGTCCCTTCCAGAATTTGGAAATAAGAAAGTGCAGGATCATTTTCAAAAAAAATGATTGCGTTTCTAGGAATCCTTTTCGCTACAGCTCCCCAAGTATAAAGTAAATTAGTGTCAATGTGCATGGCGAAACAATTAAGGTATTATAAAGAATTGGCTAAGTGTTTGGCATTGTTTTGATTGAAGCAAAAGAAAGTATTAAAAGGAAAATAAAACATGATAATTGTTAGTTTTTGGATTATTTTTAGTTAAAAGGTATTCGAATGAAATTCGAAAAATTGTAGCAGGATAAGAGTGCGGATTTATGAATAAAGAAAAAGCATGAAAAAAGAGAAAAATCTCTTCTTTCATGCTTTTACATTTGGAAGTGGCAAAAATTATGTTTAGTTAATCAGGACAAGTGTAATCCTGTTTGGTAATTGATTTTAACGCATTGCGATTCTCAATTTTAAACCGTATGAAACTAATCTCATATCTCTTGCCAGGCCAGAATCAAATACGCTATTATATGTAAATTCTACAGGAAGCTCAGGATTATATTGTACTAAATTCCTGTTGTTATTTTTATCATAGATATTATTTAGACCATAATCTAAGTAAACACCAATATAAATGGAATTTCTGTTTCCGATATCTTGTTTTAAACCAGTTTCAAAAGTAGCAGAACAAGAAGTTTTGGTTTTAAGATCCTGATTAGGTGTTTTTACATTATCGAAACTTCCAAATCCTGCAAATGAAGGGCTAAAGAGTTCCACATTGTATTGCGGATAGTAACCACTTGTAGTAAGATTTCCTATTGATGATTCATAATTTCCGCTCGAAGCAAAACCTATTTTTGCTCCGGCAGCCAGATATAATTTTGACTTGCCCTGAGTTTCGAACTGAATCGTTAGTGGAACATTAATATATCCTAATTTTTCCTCTTCTCTTATTTTTGTAGCCTGATATCTAAACTGAAATGCTTCGTTTTCGGCATCAATACTGTTATATTGCCCTGAAGCTGAACCAAACTTTAAGTCTGTGTTGTAGGTTTGGTATTCTACACCAATTCCAAGACTAAGACCTTCATTTAGGTAATAAGAATAACGAATACCTGCATTGATACCATTCCCGGGAACTGATTCTCCTGCAGAAACAGATTTTGTAAATGAAAAAGGTCCGCCTACAGAAATGGCAAATTCATGTTTTTTATCCTGACCAAAACTATTAAAACAAGCAGCTAAAAAAGCTGTGATTATAGCGAGTGATGTTGTATATTTTTTCATCTTAAGTTATATTATGCCAGTACCATTTTGATCTGGTACTGGCAGGATTTAATTTATTTTACAATTACTTTGAAAGATTTTTTGACATTAGGAGTTTCAAGAACTACCAGATACATACTGCTTTCTATTGTTGGAGGTAATTGTATTTCAGTTTTCACTGAAGATGATTGTACCGTTTTAACTAATTGACCTGTAATAGAGTAAAGACTTATCGTCATGTTTTGCAATTCTGCTTCAGGAAAATCAGCCTCAACAGTAATGATTTTTCCTGTTTGAACCGGATTAGGATAAAGCTTAGCCTCAAGTTTATTAGTTATCGTAATTTTAGAAGTACAGGTTTGTAATACTTTGCCATCTTTAGTGGTCATTTTTACACTGTAATCTGCAGTAGGATCCAGAATAGTACTAACGCCTTCTCCGGCAGAGTAGTATTGACCTGTTCCCATCGGCTGACCATTTTTAAACCATTGATAGGCTACAAACTCATAACCACCATTTGTTTGCGGATTATTATTCACAAGTAATACGTTGTTGAATTTCTGATGTACAATATCAAAGAACGCAAATGGTTTTTCGACTGTAATAGCATATACTGCAGATGTACTTCCATCTTGTGATGTGATAGTGGCATTCTGAGTATAAATTCCCGGTTTAGGTGTTTGAATCGTGAAATTAGCAGATGGTGTAATCGTGGCATCTGATTCGTTTACAATCGAAACATTTGGATTCGTTTCTCCACATGCTAATAAATGATAAATTGTTTTTCCGGGATTATCATATACTTTGTTTCCTAGTGTAATGCTCTTAACATCGATATTGTTGTTCAGGATTACTAATGTTTGAGAAACATCTGTTGCAGGAAGATAGTTACCATTACCAGCCTGATGAGCTGTAATTACTCCCTGACCGGATCTTAACATTGTAACTGCACCTGTTGCTGAAACGGTTGCAGGCGCCAACGCCGAAGTATAAGTAAAAGTATAGGTTACCGGAAGGCCTGAACTTGAAGTTGCAGTTAAATTAAAACTATTATTTGCTCCAAGTGTTTTAACAGGAATTGCGTCAAATGTAATTTGTTGTGCAGCCTTGTTAATTATCAGATTAGCAGTAAGAACTATTGGAGAACAGTTAGGTGAACTAGCGGCAGGGGTTACTGTAGCTGTAATTGCGTAAGTTCCTGCATTTGTAGACCCGTTGTTTGCTGAATAAGCAACAGTTGCACCTGTAGGAAGATTAGCAACCTGAAGAGAATGCGCATTTCCATCATAAGTAAACTGGGCATCAGTAAATGTAACTGCATTAATAGGAGAAGCAACTACTTTTACTGTTTGTGTTTGTGTAGTAGTGTTTCCACTTGCATCCTCATACTTCCATGTTATGGTATAAGTACCTACAGCATTATAATTTAAAGGATCTGTTGTTGTTCCGTTTACAGTTCCCACGCAATTATCTGTTGCTGTTGGAGTTGGAATTTGTGAAGCCAAAACAGAGCAATAATTTGTAATCTCAGGCAGAACAGCTACGTTAGGTACCGGAGCAGTTATATCTGGAGTTGTACCAATAATAACTGATTGAGTTACAAAACATCCGTTGGCATCTGTAACAGTAACGGTATATGTATTTGCACTTAATCCTACAGCTGTTGCAGCAGTTCCACCAGAAGGTGACCAGGAATAGGTATAAGGTGAAGTTCCTCCTGAAGGAGTTACTGTTGCAGTTCCGTCGCTTGAACCACTACAAGAAACATCAGTTTTAGATACTGTCGCTGTTAGAAGTGAAGGTTGTGTTATAGTAACCGTTGCTGTTGCCTGACATGTATTTGCGTCAGTAATTGTTACAGTATAAGTTCCGGCTGCAAGACCTGTAGCTGTAGCTGCAGTCCCTCCTGAAGGAGCCCATACATAAGAGTAAGTTCCGGTTCCACCTGTTACATTTACTGTTGCTGTTCCGTTTGAACCACTGTTACATGAAACATTTGTATTTGTTATTGTTGTCGTAATCGCTGCTGGTTCTGCAATCGTAACGTCAGCAGTTGTTTCACATAAGTTGGCATCTTTAATAGTTACAGTATAAGTTCCGGCAGTAAGTCCGGAAGCAGTCGCGGCAGTTCCACCAAATGGAGCCCATGAGTAAGAGTAAGCTCCGGTTCCTCCAGTCACATTTACTGTAGCTGTTCCATTAGAACCACTATTACAAGAAACGTTAGTTTGAGATGTGGTTGCAATTAATGCAGATGGCTGTGTAATAACTATCGTTTTTAAGGCAGTACACAAATTAGCATCTGTAACTGTTACTGTGTATGTTCCGGCACTAAGACCATTTGCTGTAGCAGCATTTCCACCCATTGGAGCCCATGAATAGCTATAGCTTCCTGTTCCTCCTGTTGCAGTTACTGTAGCTGTTGCATCGCTTCCGCCATTACATAGTACATTAGTATGCGTTTCTGTTATTGCAATTGCTGTTGGTTCTGTTATAGTAACCGTTTTTGTTATGAAGCATCCATTTGCGTCTGTAATTGTTGCAGTATACGTTCCCACACTTAATCCGGAAGCAGTTGCAGCAGTCCCACCAGAAGGAGACCAGGAATAGGTGTAAGGTGAAGTTCCTCCTGAAGGAGTTACTGTTGCAGTTCCATTTAGGCCTCCGTTACACGTTACATTGGTACTAGCAATTGTTGCAGTAAGAGGAGCAGGTTCTGTTATCGTAACTGTTGCTGTTGCCTGACATGCACTTGCATCGGTAATTGTTACGGTATATGTTCCCACAGCTAGACCTGAAGCTGTTGCTGCAGTTCCTCCCGAAGGAGCCCATATATAAGAGTAAGTTCCGGTTCCACCTGTTACATTTACAGTTGCAGTTCCGTTTGTACCTCCATTACAAGAAACATTGGTTTGAGATGTTGTTGCTACAATTGCAGCTGGTTCTGTAATGGTAAAACTTTGTGTTTTAGTACAAAGGTTCGCATCAGTTACTGTTACGGTATAGGTTCCTGCAGCAAGACCATTAGCTGTTGCTGCAGTTCCGCCAGAAGGTGCCCATGAATAAGTATAACCACCTGTACCTCCGGTTACAGTAACACTTGCAGATCCGTTAGATCCTCCATTACATGAAACATTTGTTTGTGAACCTGGAGTTGTAGTAAGAGCTGCCGGCTGTGTAATGGTAAAGTTTTTTACTATAGAACAACCATTAGAAGCAGTAATTATTACGGAATAATTTCCTGCTGCAAGATTTGTTGCCGTATCAGAACTACCTCCAGAAGGAGCCCATACGTAAGTAAATGGACCAGGAGCACCACTAGGAATTACCCCGGCAGAGCCAGTATTAACACCATTGCATAAAATATTGGTCTGAAAAGCACTGGCAACTAAAGTATTAGTAGTTCCAATGGTAAAGTTTCGTGTTAGGGTACAGCCATTAGCATCTGTTACTAAAACAGTATGATTTCCTGCTGCTAATCCTGTTGCTGTTGCTGTAGTCTGACCAGTTGGAGACCACAGATAAGAATATGAAGTTGTACCGCCAGATACGATTACTGTTGCCTCTCCACCGGTTGAACATGTGGCATTAATTTGAGATGTAGTAGCACTTAATACCGCTGGTTGTACAATAGTAAAGTTCTGGGAAATTGAGCATCCATTAGCATCTGTTATAAAGCAAGTATAATTACCTACCGGAAGTCCTGTAGCAGTTGGAGCAGTTCCTCCGCTAGGAGACCATACATAGGTATAAGAAGGAGTACCACCAGACACTGTTACGGTCGCTGTTCCAGTTGAACCACCATTACAAAGTACGTTGGTTTGTGATGGAGTAACTGTTAAGCTTGTTGGTTGTGTAATAGTGAAACTCTGTGTAGCCTGACATGAATTACTATCGGTAACAGTAACAGTGTAAGTCCCTGCAACAAGTCCGGTTGCTGTTTGAGCTGTTCCTCCAACAGGAGCCCAAGAATAAGTACGAGAACCAGTTCCTCCTGTAACACTTACAGTTGCAGAACCATTGCTTCCTCCATTACAAGAGACATTAGTTTGAGAACCAACACTTGCTACAAGAGCTGCAGGTTGTGTAATAGTAAAACTCTGTGTAGCCTGACATAAATTAGCGTCGGTGACCGTTACAGTGTAGGTACCTGCAGAAAGACCGTTTGCAGTAGCATTGGTACCTCCATAAGGAGCCCATGAATAGGTACGTGCACCGGTTCCTCCTGTAACAGCTACAGTTGCTGTACCGTTAGCGCCTCCATTGCAAGATACAGATGTTTGAGAACCAATAGATGCTGTAAGCGCTGCCGCTGGTTGTGTGATAGTAAAGCTTTGTGTAGTCTGACAATTATTGGCATCAGTAACTGTTACTGTATATGTTCCTGCAGTAAGTCCTGTAGCAGTTGCAGCAGTCCCTCCGGATGGAGCCCATGAATAGATATAGGCACCTGTGCCTCCTGTAACAGCTACTGTTGCAGATCCAGTTGCAGATCCATTACACAAAACATTAGTTTGTGCCGATGCTGACGCAGTTAAAGCTGCAGCTGGTTCTGTAATTGTAAACGATTGTGTCGTCTGGCAATTCTTAGCATCAGTAACTGTTACGGTATATGTTCCGGCAGTAAGCCCTGTTGCTGTTGCAGCAGTTCCTCCTGATGGAGACCATGAATAAGTATAATTTGGGGTTCCGCCTGTAACAGCTACTGTTGCAGATCCAGTTGGAGACCCATTACATAAAATATTAGTTTGCGACGATGGAGTGGCAGTTAAAGCAGCGGCAGGCTGACCAATTACAACAGTTGCTGTAGTCTGGCATGAATAAGCATCCGTTACAGTTACAGTGTAGGTTCCAGCGGCAAGTCCGGTTGCTGTTGCTGCAGTTCCTCCAGAAGGTGCCCATGAATACGTATAACCTGATGTTCCTCCTGTTACATTTACCGTACCAGTACCATTTGTACCTCCATAGCAGCTTACATTAGTAACTGTGCCTTGAGAAGCAGTTAAAACAGCTGGTTCAGAGATAGTAAAGTTTAATGTTTTTTCGCATAAAATGGCGTCTTTAATATTCACACTGTAGCTACCAACAGTCAAATTACTGATTGAAGAAGTGGTTGCTCCATTTGACCATAAGTAAGTATAGGTTCCTATACCTCCAGTTGGATTTACGGATAAAGAACCAGTATTTCCTCCATTGCACGCAATATCAGTTTGACTTGAAGTCGCCTGAATATTAGATATTTTCAAAACAGCAGAATTAGATGTTGCTGCAGGAGTACAACTTCCAGTGGCAACTAAACGGTATTGAAAATTATTAAGTGAAGCAGTTGCCCCTGTTATAGTAAGCGTTGAAGTAGTTGCTCCGGAATAAACACCTCCATCTGCAATATTACCGAAACCTGAGCCTTGATTTACCTGCCATCGATATCCTGTAGCATTTGCTGCTGTAGCACTGAAAGTGATATTTGAATTAGTACAAACAGAAACATCTGAAGGTTGTGAAGAAATAGATGGAGCTACATTAATTGTTAAGGCGGCATCATTCGAAGTAGCGTCTGGCGAACATGAACCTGTCGCAACAAGTCTATAAAGATATCCATTCATTGCTGAAGTTGCTCCTGTTATAGTAAGAGTTGCGGTAGTTGCGTTGCTATAAGGAGCACCATTTGTAATATTAGTAAAACCAGAGCCTGTGTTTACCTGCCATTGATAACCCGTTGCATTTGCAGCAACAGAAGAGAAAGTAGTATTCGCACCTGCACAGATTGTAATAGCAGAAGGATGGGATGTTATAGCCGGAACTGAATTTATAGTTAGCACAGCGCTATTTGAATTAATACTAGGACAAGATCCTGATGCTGTTACTCTATAAAGATATCCATTCATTCCTGCAGTTGCTCCTGTAATAGAAAGAGTTGAAGTAGTTGCTCCGGAATAAACACCTCCGTCTGTAATATTACTAAAGCCAGAACCTGTATTTACCTGCCATTGGTATCCTGTTGCATTAGTAGCCGTAGCAGAGAAAGTAGCATTCCCCCCTGTACAAATTCCAGTTGGAGAAGGCTGTCCTGCAAAAGTTATTGTATTCATATTTCCTGTTACGGCAACATTTTTAGTTGTGATACCAGTGGAGGAGATAGTAATATTACCTGAGGGTGTTCCAGTGGCTGTTGAAGCTAAACGGGCATATATGGTTTTAGTTGTAACAACTCCGCCAGAATTTGGATAAGATATATTGTTAACATAAATTCCTGCTGGTGATGTTGCTATTTCAAAACCGGTTGGTGCCATTACATCAAGAGAGCTGGTTAGACCGCCTCCCTGGATAGTGAAGCTTTGCTCTGCTGAAGCACCACCACAACTTGAAAAAGCACTTAAAGAAGTCGTAGAAACAATAGAACCTGCCGGCTGTGTTATAACTACGTTTTGAGTGGTAGTACAGCCTCCTAAACCATTAGGGGTACTGTCTGTAATAGTTACAGTATAAGTTCCTGCAGTTAGATTATTGGCTGTTAAGCCAGTTCCTCCGGAAGGAGACCAGGAATAAAAGTAAGGAGATGTTCCTCCTGAAACGGTAAGTGTGGCCGAACCATTATTACCGCCATAAGTACTTACATTACTTTGTGAGAAGACGTCTGAATTAATGGCTGTTGGAACAGTTAAGGTTGCTGCACCGGAAGTCGCTGATCCCGTTCCACTTGCTACACAACGATAACTGTAACCATTCATTGACGATGTAGCTCCGGTTATCGTTAGCACTGATAAAGTTGCTCCTGAATAAACACCGCCATTTGTGATAGCAGCGTAACCTGAACCTGTACTTACTTCCCATTGATATCCTGTGGCATTAGTAGCCGAAACAGTAAAAGAAGTAGTACTGCCCGGGCATATAGTTTTACTTAACGGGCTGGCTGTAATAGCCGTAGGTGTACTTAAATAAGGCTGGTCTGAAGGCATAGTAAGCGTTCCTGTACCAAGAGTCCAGTTTGCCTGGTTCATTAAGGCAGTCCTGATTTCGGCTGCTGTACTTAGAGGAGAGTTCGTTAAATTATCAAATCGAGCAGCCTGAGGTGCTGCACCAGAAAGTTCTCCGGTATAAAAAGCATTTGTACCGCCTGTAAGTCCTCCCGCACCGGTTTTTAGAGCAGAACTATTGGTACTGGCTACGCAGCCTGTATCCCAGGCGGCTGTTGTAGTTCCCGACGCACAACGGTTATAATGTAATCCGGCAATAAGGGTTACACCTCCATTGCTGATAACACCGCTGCCTCCCTGAAAGGCATAAATCTGATCTCCGGTACCGGAAAGAGCCAGTCCAAAATAGGTCATGGTACCATCAGTTCTTGACACAGTTCCATTTGGCGTTGAAGTATTTGTGCTAGGATTAAAAGTATAAGCATTGGTACTTTTTATATATACTTCGGTTCCGGCTGGGACTGTAGCCGCAACAGTCCAGGTAACAGCTCCTTCTCCGCTGTTGGCTGCTGACCAGGTACCGTCTGGTGCATAATATCCCCTGTCAGTAAAACTAATTACAGTACCAGGGTTAAGGGTTTTAAGACAGACAAAACTATACACATCACCAACGTCATTGGAATAGGAGGAGTCATACCCGGTAAAGAGGAGATCTCCTGCCACCAGGGTCGTCTGGGAGTTACCTAAGTAACTCTGCAAAAATATCCCCAGAAAGAGGGCGATATTTAAGAAATTTTTGATTTGAGAGTAAAAATGTTTCATAATAAGATAGTTAAATTATATTGAGGCAAACTGCTCGCCGTTTTTTAGACCAAAAGCGAGCAATTTATGCCCACTCATAAAACCTTCATCTGTATAAACAGTATTTATACGAAGCAGGGTATTATCATAACATTGTATTATTAAGCCATTGTTTTCATTTATTTCCAGAACGGTTCCGGGAGTTTTTGCCTGTTCCGTTGCAGTTTGGATCTGGGAAACTTCCAAAACACGTATGTTTATACCATTCCATTGGGTATAAGCTCCTTTATTCCAAGGATTACAAGCATTTACTAAAGCCTGTATTGATTTGGAATTTTGATGCTCCCATTTTATGCTCACATCAGTAATGGTTGGTTTTTTATAATATTGTGCTAAAGTTTCATCCTGCTGTACGCCTTTGTCATTTAAATGCAATAAGGTAAAAAGTTCAGGTAGTATATAGGACGCCAGATAGGATAAATGGGTGCAAAGCATTCCATGTGTAAAATCGGTGCGCAAAGGCAGTGTCTTTTTTAAAATGATTTTCCCTTTATCAATTTCTTTTTCAATAGCGTGAACAGAAATTCCTGATTCGTGCTTTTGCTTCCTGATTGATTCAAAAACAGGGTCTGCACCACGCATTTCCGGTAAAAGACCGTAATGAAAATTATAAAACACATTAGGATTTTTTTCTA
The DNA here is from genome assembly GCF_042686225.1 of Flavobacterium notoginsengisoli. NCBI lineage: Bacteria > Pseudomonadati > Bacteroidota > Flavobacteriia > Flavobacteriales > Flavobacteriaceae > Flavobacterium > Flavobacterium notoginsengisoli. Next base: position 51,628 of record NZ_JBHUOT010000010.1, on the reverse strand, counting down.
TAATTTCTTCAGGTATTTTCCAGGGAAAGGTCATTGTAAAAACACATTTTAAAGTATTTATCCTGACAATTTCCTGAAGATGGATATTGAGTTTCAATTTCTCCATCACTATTAAATTCACACCTGCTTTTGCAGCAAAAACAGAACAGAAAGCTTTAACATCTTCATTTTCGGCCGGTAGACCTATAGTATGTAACCTTCCAAGACTATGTAAAGTTTGTATGGCCGGAAAAGCCATTCGGTTATTGCACAAAATTACTATGTCACGTATCGGATTCATGAGTCTAAACAGGCATAAGAGTTTAACCAGGAATTAACAGGTGTATTTTGAATGGCGAGTATATGTTGGTATAAACGGCTTCGTTCTTCTTCTAATTCCTTAATCTCTGTTATATTTTCTAAAAGACAGTTTCCGTTTTGTTCATTTTTTGCTACGGTGGCATAATATACAGGAGCTTTCGAAAAACCTGTTTCAGGATTAAAATGTATTTTTCCTCTTGGGGAATCAATAGTAATATTGTCTAATGACTGACCGTTGAATTGGGTTATAAACAAACCGGCTTCCCAGCCTAAAAGAGAAAAAACGTTTGCTTTCTGTTCACGGATGCTATTCATCATGCTTACAAATTCTTCGTTTTCTTTATTTTTCAGATTAGCAGACCATGGTATGGCACAGCTCCAGTTGTATCCGGGATAAGCAATTTTATTCAACCAGGATTCCTCGGCAGTAAAACCGCTTCCGTATGTTTTAGAGGAAGCAATATTTTTAAGCTTGGCAGATTCCCTGAAAAAATCTTCGGTCATATCCCCGCAAAAAGAAGCCAATAAAGACACATTATCATTTTGCTCCAGAAACTCCTCCAGTGGTCCTAAATTAAAATCTTCTCTTTTTAAGGCAGTGATGTGATTATAACGCAACGATGCTCCTTTGTCTTCCACTGCAGTAGCATATGTGTAAGAAGGACGATAACCCGCATCATAAAAAGAACAGGTAAAAGCAAAGTTTTGCTGGCCTTCTTCTATAGCCTTACGGACAATTAATCGGGAACACAAGCTGTTTTCTAACGAAATAAAGTAAACATTAGGTAACTTTTTCTCAAAATTTTGAAAATGATAACCACTGTCCAGCACGATAAGTAATTTACCCGAACTTGCAAAAAGTGGTTGTATAAATTCAGCTGTATCCGGATTAATATACCCTATAATAATATCAGTATTATTAAAAAGCAGTTGCTCGCTACAGGAATAAATTTCTTTATTATCTGAACCAAGGCCTATACTGGCTGTTACAATTTCATGTTTTTCACCATGTCCCATTTTTTTGAGAGACGATTTTAAGCCGTCCATGATGTCAAAAGACATAGAAGGATAAATGACAGATCGGGGCAAGAGTAAAGCTATTTTCATAAATAATTTATAGATATTTTTTTAAAACAAACTACCCATTAGAGTTTCTAATGGGTGTCGGTTTGTTAATTTCTTTGTGGAAATATTCCCTGAAGACATATAATATAACTTAGGCCTAAATATGGCTGCTGAATAGAAATGGGCTGATTATTTCCAGTTATTCCTACAGATACTGTAGGTGTAATTGGTTTTAAAGCACTATCAGGATTCACGGTAGAATACAAATTATTTAGAGATGCCAGATAGGCATCTTGAGGTGTGGCAGTGTCTCCAAGATCTGCATAGCCTTTCATAGTAAAAACTCCTTGACCTGCATGGGTATGCTGCGGAAGATTTAAAAGTGTAGCGGTTACCGTGTTAGTACCCGTAATCGCACCTAACGGGAATTGTGTAATACCTCCCGGATTACCTGTTCCCACTGCGCTTCTGCCTCTAAAGTCGGGTAATGCAAAATTAGTTGTACCATTACCCCCATAGGTGGTACCTAAAAGACTAAATAAGGCCTGATTTGTATTTATAGCAAGCAGCTGCCCCGAACAATATGCCCAGGTTTTAGGGGCAAAATTGGCGGCAAATAATCGAATTTCGGACATTGTTCCTTCCATGGTTGTTTTTGGTTTTAGTTTCTACTTGGGAAAATACCCATTACACAAATAATGTAATTAGTAGTTAGTGTAGGCTGAATGATGTTAAACGGTTGACTGCCTCCGGTACCCCCAATGGTAACTGTTGATGTTACCGGTTTTAATGTACCGTCTGTTGCTTCAGCAGTATAAGCTGTGTCTGAACCGGCTAAAACGTTACCTGTTGGTGACGCACTATTACCGGGTGCATTATAGGTTGGAATGGAAATTGAACCTGCTGTTGCTACGTGTGTATGTCCCGGCATTTGATTAACACTCATAGTTACGCTTTCTGTACCGCCAATCTGGCCTAGTACGATATTCTGTAATCCTGGCCCTGTACCTGTTCCTAACGGAATACGTCCCTGAAGATCAGGTATATTAAAGTTATTGATACCATCGCCCCCAAATGTGGTTCCCAGTAATACATAAAGTGCCTGGTAATCATTAAGACCTAATGACTGCCCCTGACAAAACATCCAGCCTTGTGGAGCAAAATTTCCGCCAAACATGCGTACTTCTCCTAAATATCCTTCCATAGTATGATCTTTTAGCTTGTTATTTAATTGTTTTACTCAATAAATTAATTGCGTGTAGGAAATGTTCCGGCAATGCAAATAATAAAATTCATCCCTAGTACAGGCTGCATAATGCTGATAGGCTGAGTTCCGCCGGCAAGCGCAAGTGTAAGTGTAAAGTTGGCCGGTTTCATATTGTCTTCTCCGGCTTCTGTACTATACATTTTTGTTTTCGAAGCTAAATTATTACCACTTGGAGTATTCAGATCACCAAAATCGGAATAAGCAGGTATTGCGATGGTTGCTGTTGTTAGGTGGGTATGATTCGGAAGATTTGTAGTTAGTAATGTTGTAGTATTTGTTCCAATCATTTCTCCTGGTACATAAGGTGTAAGCCCGGGACCATTACCGGCACCTGCCGAAGCACGTCCAGCAAAATTAGGTAAGCCGAAAGTAGTGGTGCCATCACCTCCGTAGGTCGTTCCTAAAATAGAGAATAATGCTGTGTTGCTTCGTACTGCAACAAGCTGTCCTTGACAATATGCCCAGCTCCTTGGAGCAAAAGAGGCAGCAATGAGACGAATTTCTCCAACTGTTCCATCCATAATTTTTAATTTAATAGGTTAATATTTGTTTTTAGTTATTTTGCAGATTGGGTTTTTTAAAGTAACCTGACAGTATTTTATTACAATACTAAATTACTGTAAATTAATTCTTTAAAAGCAGGTGTTTTTACGTGTTTTTCACTAAAATATTAACTTTCAGTATTTTATATTAACTGTTGCAAAAACTACTGGATTAATCTTTTTAGATCCTGTCTGTTCTAAATCGTTAATAAAATTAGCTATGAAATGTGCTGAAAAGGAAAAATATGTCATGAAACGGTTTTTTCATGTCATGAAAATCAAAAAAAAAGCGGTGATTAATAGATCACCGCTTTTTTGATTAATTTAACTTGAAAAATTCAAGCCTTTATTTTTAAAACTTATGTAGAGTTCCTGTCGTGCCAAACTTATTGTTTCTTCTGTCCTGTAAATACTACACCAGAATTTAATTAAGAGTTTGTATTTTCCGTCAGAAATGGCGCTGTAATAAATTTGTGATGGTTTTGAACTGTTTACCATTGGCAGATTAGCCAGCGTTTCGTTCACTATTAAATTAATTTCTTCCGGAACAGTTTCTCCGACAATCTCAAAGGTAACTTCAACTAATTTATAATTATCTGTATAAGTCCAGTTGGTAATATTCTGCGATAATAAATTACCATTCGGAATAATGATTTCAGCTCCATTTGGCGCGTTAATTTTGGTAGTTCTTAATCCCATCGATTTTACGCGACCGGATTCTGAACTAATTTCGACCACATCGCCAATCTGAATTGGTTTATCAAAAATCAAAATAATACCCGAAACAAAATTGTTTACTACGTTTTGAAGTCCAAGTCCGACACCAACACCCAAAGCTCCTAAAAGAATACTCAGTTTATCCAAAGGCATTCCAGATGCCGCAACGGCTAAAAGATATCCACTTATTAAAACGACTAATCTGGTAATTAATAATTTAGAATGTTGTCTTTTGTTGATGTTTTCTTCATTATCATCATCGATTTCTCCAAAGAAATAGGCCACATAATTCTGCAGTAAATGCGCCGCCCAAATTATAATGAAGAATAAAACGATATTGCCTAAAGTAAAGGTAATGCTTCCGATAGTATTTGGGTGACTCAGTAATTTTTGGAAAGAAGCTCGTAATGATTCCCAGATATTTAGATTGGAAGCAATTACAATAATCCACATATAACTGATTACAATGATAAATGGCTTCTTTAAAGTATTTGATAAATTTTCGTAATCAAACATTTTTACAATACCTCTTTTTACTCTCGTTGTATAAATTTGCAAAAGAATAATTTCAAGAATAATTTTCAATAAAACACTCAAAGCAACAATCTGTGTCAGCGAAATAAATGCGGTAAGACTTAACATATTTGAAAGCGAGACTCTTCCGAAGAAATTAAAAAGAATAGACAATACATTTAATCCAATAAAGATAATGCTGGCCCATTTGAAGAAACCTTTTATATAAAGTTCTTCTTTTAATGTCTTGATTTGCACTAAACCATATCGAATTCCTAAAACATTGATTCCCACAAAAGCAAAACGTTGTAATAATCCGATGGTAATGAATAAATCAAGGAAGCAAAGCGCAAAGAATAATCCAATAAGAAAAAGCCAGTTTCGCATAGAAACCCCGGACCATTGATTTTTGAAAAGTATGGTTAAAGCCCCAAGAAGAAGTAACTGTAATAATTCTAAAAACAACGCTGGGGCATATAAGTTGGTCACAACCGCAATGTTTAAAGCAATTACCAAAATTGGAAGTAAAACACCTCGATTTAGATATTTGAAATTTAAAAGAGACAGATTTTCAGAATAGTCATTTGCTTTTAGATATTTTATATTTCGCGAAATGTACCAGAATAGAAGTCCCATAAAAAAACACAATGTAATTAATGCGCCCGCTTTATAACTTAAATAATAAGCCGCAACGTTTTCTTCAATGATGACTTTGGCTTTAATATTATGAGTTACTTTTTTCTTTACAGCCGAATCGCTGATTTGCCATAAAGCAGGATATTCTTTGTTGAAAATACTGATTCCGGATTTCTCCAATTTGCTTTCAACTGTAACTAAAGCATTAGAAACGGCAATTTTGCGCTGTACGGTTAACCTTTTTTTATTGTTCAAAACCGTTTGGTTTTTCGTCATTAGACTATCCGTACCAACGTATCTTTTTCTAAGATCTGCAAATTCTTTTTTAAACTGCCTGCGACGAATAGTATCACGAATCAAACTCATCAATGATTTGTCATTTCGAAGTTCAATGACACGCTTTTTAATTTTCTCTAAGTCGAGATTACGGGTGTTAATTTCTTTATTCTGCTCTTCCAGCTCCTGCTGGATTTCCTGAAGTACAATACGATACATCTGTTGGTTGCGAACATTTGGATTAGCACCTTTTAAACTTGCAAGAATAAGTTCCAGTTTACTTTCGGTACGCTTCATTTCTCCAAAAAGATGACGAGTGTCGCCGGCAAAATCAATGTCATTGTAAGCAGACTCCAGTACTTCTCCGGCTTTTTCAATAGCCATCAAATAATCACTGTCTGTTGCTGTAGAATCGTTGAATAATCTTCCCGGGCTTTCTTTTTTGACAGTTTTTTGTTCCTGAGCATTACTCTTAGGAGCGAGTAAAAGAAAGAAAAATAGAGGTAAAAAGTAAAGAGTCTTTTTTTGAAAAATCATAATTTAATGGCTTGTTTAGGGAGTTCAAATGTAATTTTTTTTATAAAACTTTTCATCAACAAAAAATTAAATTAGACAGATCTGACTATTTTATCGTCAGATTTGCATTATAAAACTGCAAACCCGATTTTTCATTTGATTCTTTTTTAAAATAAGAATAGAATTATAAAAAACAATAACAATGATGCACCAACTAAGAAAATAACAACAGTATTAATTGTTTTCTGGGCTTTAAGAAGTTCTGCCATGCTCATTTCACTTGGTTTCTTTCGTTTCATTTTCTATTTTTACATTACATTTTGCACAAAAATTAATTAAAAAAGAATCCAAAACAATAGGTCAATTTTTTTTGACTACCCTATAAAATTATGGAAGAAGTAGAAACTTGTCCGGCACAAAGACTTTTAAAAATGCTGTCCGGCAAATGGAAAGCAGAAATTTTTCGTTTGTCTGTAGAATCGCCTTTACGATTTAATACTTTGTTGAGGCAAATTCAAGGTTCCAATAAACAATCTTTGGCGACTGCTTTGAAAGAATTGGAAGAAGAAGGACTTTTAGAAAAAACAACAATTAAATTAAAACCACTTCATATTGAATACAATCTTACAGAAAAAGGAAAAGCTTTGATTCCAGTTTTTCAACAATTGGAAGGTTTATCTTAGGTGAGAATAGAATAAAGAGAATAGAATAAAGAAAAGAGAAAAGATTCCCAAATACTAGCCAGTGTGACCCCACGGAAACCACTGAAATTCTTTGAGAATCAAATTCTACATCCAAAAAAAATAAAAACGGCGGGTAAAAAAATCAGATTAGTTGATAAAATCAAATTTATCTTCAAAGATTTTTCCAATTACAGGAATTGGTTTCTTTTGTTCATTTGCAGCATTTATAATTCCGAAAATCCATAAAATCAAGATTACGTAACCAACGTAACTTAAAAAATATAAGGCAGGAACTATACTTACTACAATTGATAAAGCAATATTTATGGCTAATGAAACCAAAAAGATTCCAAAACCTTGTTTTAAATGATAACTTACCAAATCGCTTTTTGGAGTTAAATCTTTACTTTTAATAAAGGCTACAATCCATCCAATAATAGTGATGTAGCTTAAAATAGAAAGGGTTTTATTATTCATCGTTTTAGTGTTTATTACTTCAAAAATAGGAGCAACAAACCGATCGTGAAATAACCATTTTGTTTATGGTTGATTTGAATTGGTATTAGGGAGATTTTGATTGTTAATGGTTATTTGAATTTGAAATTTGAGTTTTTTTTTATTTAAATTTCCTCTTTCATTAATTTAAAAAACTGCTCTTTTTTACCTCTTGAAATTGGAACCACCGACTTATCATTCAGATGTACCATTCCTTCACGTGAATAACTTACAATTGAATTTACATTGATTAAATGCGATTGATGGATTCTGAAAAACATTGGCGGTTCTAATAAATCTTCGTAATTTTTAAGAGGTTTTGAAACCATTATTTTTCTGCCATCTGTTAAAAAGAAAGTGGTGTACGAACCCGAAGTTTCGCATCTTAAAATTTGCTCCAGTTTTACTACATACATTGCTTCCTGAGTTGGAAGAATAATTCGGTCCGGAGTTTTAGAAAGATTGTCTTTCAATTCGCTTAACTGTTGTTTTTCTAAAACTTTTTCCTGTAAAAGAGCGATTCTGTCAATTGCCATTTTGAGTTCGTCGGGATCAATTGGTTTCAAAAGATAATCGATGGCGCTGTATTTAAAAGCATTTATGGCATGTTGTTCGTATGCCGTTGTAAAAATGAGGTGAAAAGAATTAAAGGTTATCTGCTGTAAAACATCAAAACCGGTTCCGTTTTGGAGCATAATATCCATAAAAACCAGATCGGGTTGTAAACGGTCAATAAGTTTTACGGCTTCTTCTACGCTTTCTGCGTAAGCTATAATCTGAACCTGATTAGGAGCGACCATTTCAAGCATAATCGATAAAGCTTCACGAATGCGCTGTTCGTCTTCAATAATAATAGTTTTATACATTTTTTACAGGATTGGAATGTTGATAATTACGATACAGCCCGTTTCGCCATTTTCAGTTTCTCTTTCTAAAACTTTAAAACCAGCATTTGGATGTTCTTTCTGCATTTTGGATAATCTTTCGTCAGTTATGGTTGTGGATAAAGATTGATGATTTTCATTTATTCTCAGTTTACGTGAAGCCGCAAGTCCGATTCCGTTGTCTGTGATTGTACAGATAAGATTTTTTTGATCGGTCTCCCGTGAAAAGCAAATTTGAAGTCTTCCTTTTTCTTCTTTGGTTTTTGGTTTTAGTCCGTGTTCTACTGCATTTTCTACAAAAGGCTGCAATAATAAAGGCGGAATAAGAATATCAGTTTCAACAGTTTCATCGCATATAATTTCATACTCAAAACTATTGTTAAGACGTAATTGCTGTAACTCAATATAGTTTTTTAAAGTGCCAATCTCTTCTTCCAGCGAAATAGTTTCTTTTCTCGATTGTTCCAAAATCTGACGTGTGAGTTTAGCAAATTTATTCAAATAAGAAACCGCTGGAATGGTATCTTTTTGCAAAATCATACTTTGGATATTTCCCAAGGCATTAAAAATAAAATGCGGATCCATCTGCGAACGCAGCAATCTCCTTTCCAGAGAAAGCCTTGCAGCAAGGTTTTCAATTGTCTCTTTTTCCATTAATTGAACCTTAAGTTCACTGTTGGCTTGTTCCTGTTTTAAAATTTCTTCTCGCTTCAGATAGTAACGCTGTCTGAAATAGTAAGAACGAAACATAAATACAAGTCCAATCAATAAAACACCGGCAATGCCATAACCTAAAAGTTTATTTTTCTGTTCGAGTTCATTTTCCAGTTCCAGCTGTTTGATGCGTTCTATTTTTTTAGAAGATTCGTATCTCGCATCTGCATTCTGTAAAAGTTTCTGAGTGCTTTCTTTATATTTTAACTGATTGTATTTAGCATATAAAGTGTCGTAACCATAATAAGCTTTATAATCATATCTTTTTATTGAAACGTCTTTTAAAGAATTGTAAAAAGTAGCCAAAAGATAATTGTCAGTATAGGGCAGACTGAGTTGATATTTAATTCCTTCAATAAATAATAATTCTGCTTTTGCGTAATCTCCTTTTTCAGTATAATACATGCCTTGAAGACCAATAGCACTTCTGTAAATAATTTTTACATTATACTTTTTGGCGATTGCAGTTGCTTTTCTAAGATTGTTGAGCATTGCCGTTTCATCAATAGGTTTTGGGCCTTTAGCATAAAGATCTGCTAAATTGATGTAAGCGATTCCAATATTACTTTTACTGACGATTTGTGAGGTGTTTTTTTCAGCCAAAGCCACTGTTTCTTTAAAGAAGTTTAAGGCAAGAATCCATTCCTCTTTGTATCCTGAATCCAATCTGTCAGTCAAATATCCTCCAAAAGCAAGTCGGGCGTACAATTGACTTTCTGCATCGCCGGCTTTTGCTGCATGTTGCAAAGCTTCCCGGGAATATTTTTTAACCTTTTCAGGTGAAGCAGGAGAGAATAAATACGATATATCAGATGCTATTTTAGCACATTGGTCATGAGCCTTTATTTGAGCAAAAAGTTGGTACCCTTTTAGAAAATGTTCCAAAGCCTGAGGCCTGTCTTCTATATAAGATTTGAGACTTCCCTGCGCCAATGAAGCAAAAGCTTTAACCCTTATTTTATTTGATTTTTCAGCCAAAATATAAGCAGTGTCTGCATAGCGGGCAAATTCTTTTAGATGAAGAAGTCGTCTTTGTGTTAAGGCCAAATAAGAGTAACAGATTACTTCGTCATCAATATTATTTTTCTTTTTAGCTAAATCCAGTGCCTGAAGCTGTATCTTTTTACTGGCAGAAGAATCAGAAAAACGTTTAGAATAGCCATAAGCGGCTATTTTTTCAATAGACGAAATCTGCTGTGCATTGGCATTCGAAAAGAATAAAATCAATATATAAAATAACCATTTTGAAAGGCTGTTTTTCATCAGATTAAAAAGTGTTTTTTAGGTGCTTTTATAGTGGTAATTACAGCCAAAGTACAAATTGAGAATTGACTGACCAAAAAAAACAGCTTAGAATTTTGAGACGAAAAGCCTTTGGAAACCTTGATTTATAAGCCATTTCAAAAAGACGTTTTCGCAATAAGAATATAGAATTACCAAATAAAAATCTAAAACCTCCATTTGCCAATTCCGAATTGTTGGGAGTTGATCTTAGTAGTAATCTTGTTGTTATTAATTTTTTTTAAAACCCAAAACTTATGAATAAGATTTTTTTTACAATAACGATTATTGCGAGCCTTTTTTTCTCTGCTTTGACGTTTGCACAACAAGATGACAAACGCATTAAAATTGAAATTTCTGTAAAAGACGGAAACAAACTGATTAAAGTTCCTGTAAGATCGGCAACTTTTTCTTTTACCAAATCAGTAATTAATACTGAAACCAATGAAATTAAGAACAATTACTATTTCTCTCTTGATTTTGAAAAACAAGATATTGTTCTGCTGACTGCTTTAATGAAAAACAAATCAGGAATCGACGGACAGATTACGATGACAGATACGTATGGCAAACAACCGACCAGAAAATTTGATTTTGCAAAAGGCAGAATCGATTCTATGAGCGATCAAATTACGGCAGATTATACCAGTACTTATATGTCGCTTATTTGTGATTCGTTAATTATTGATGGTGTCAAAATCGATTAAGAAAATGACTGAACTAAAGAAATTTGAGAAAAACGGAAGCCAATTTGTTATGAAAAGACAATACGGCTTCGGTTTACTGGTTGTGATTGGAATGCTGGCGTTTGCAATTGGCGGAATTTATTATAAAAATACGGCAGTAATCTGGATTTTTGGAATTCTGACTATTTTATGTTTTATTTCCATTTGGTCACAGACTTTTGTTATAGACCTTGACAAACAAACATTCGTCATTAAAAACGGATTGATTAATAAACCTGTAGAGATTCCACTTTCAGATTTTGTAAATTTTGAATTAGTGAAAGTCAAACAAAATCTGATCACTACAAATGTTTCTTTGAATTTGTATTACATCAAAAACAACAAAGAAAAATGTACCGGAATTGCACAAGGCTTTACCACAAAATCAATGCAGAAGTTAATCAATGAAATTAATGCTATTTTAAGACTAAATGAACATTCGGGAAAGATATAATATTGAATATACTACAAGTACATTTACTTTGTATCCTAATAAAGCTTCACTACAATTATCCTGGTGGTTTTTGGGAGGAATGGTCACAGGTTTGGTTGTTCTGGTATTTTTTGAAAATTATCTCGACAAGAGTATATTTTGGGTGATTTGTACTTTGTTGATATACTTTACGTTACATAGTTTGTATGATGTTAAAATTGGTTCAGAAATTCATTATATATTTGATGCTTCTGAAAATGCAGTGTATAAAAAAAATCCATTTTTTTTGAGAAAGAAAATAATGAAACTGGATGAAGCTGTAATTTTTGTACATTCAGAAATGGGAAGCTGGTACTACGCTTTGGGCGCAGATCAGAGTCAGTTTATCAAAAATTACAAAATAAGTGAAGGATTTAGTTCCGGACAAAAAAGTTTGGAAAGGCAAAAAGCTTACGAGAATTTTATTTTGAACAAGATTGCTAACCTAATAGAAAACATAAATCTGGAACTTAAGAACTAAACTATACTAAAAATACATTTATGAAAATTAGAGGTTTTGCATTTTTAATGTTAATGATGGTCATAGTTTCCTGCAAATTTGTGAAAGACACTCCTGACCGGATTTTTAATACAGTTGGATTAAGTACCAATAAAATTCCGTCCAGTTTTGAAAGAGTTTTTAAGGAATTTAGACAACATAAAGCTAATGGAACTTTACAGCTTCCGACAGAAGACGGAAAAAACATGCAGAAGGCAACCTGTGTTGAAGTGGTAAAATTTGCTTATGCCAATACTTTTAAAGAAGATATCAGAAGAATAAAAAATCTCAATCCGACAGAAGAAGCAGAACCAGTCATAAATGCAGGAATCGAATTGTTTGAATATGCAGACGAAATCCAAAACAAAGACTTTATGATAATTGCCAGAATGATTGATGAAGGTAAAAGTGATGATGAAATTGATGCAGCCGCAAAACAACTCGACGACACAAAAGGTATTTTACTAGATGAAAAACAATCAAAAATGATGGATTTGCTTCTCCCGTATGCAGATGCAAATGGAGTAGAGTATAGAAAGTTTTAAGGTATACAATCGAGTTAGAATCTAAAAGGAGTTTAACTCGATTTTTTTGTTTTATACACCACTTCTATTATTTCTAAATTGTTAAAAGATATATTCAAACTATTTTTAATAGTGAGAAATTATATAATTTGGGTTAAATTTGCTTCGTGCGAAAACAGATTGTCTACATATTCATTTTTCTAATAGCTTCAAACAGTAGTTTTGTACAGCAGTTTTATAAACTGCCGATACTGATTGAACACTATCAAGAGCACAAAAAATTAATGGATTTAAGTTTCGTCGATTTCTTGTCAATGCACTATTGGGGAGAAGATTTAAATGACAATGATGGAGACCGTGATATGCAGCTCCCTTTTAAAACAATCAGCAGCAGTTCTTTTCACTTTGTTTTTATTTTAGATGACAAAGATTTATTACCGCTTCCTTTTAATCCGGAATTACCACAATTAAAAATACCAACTTACAGATCTGATCTTCATTCAGATCCAAATCTTCTTTCTTTATTCCGACCTCCGGTAGCATAAATTAATTTATAATTTTTTTGCTGTGGCTGAGACTTGACGTTTTGGTCGCTCATTTATTATTTTTTAATTAATACAATATGCTTAATAAAGTAATTCAGTTCTCAGTTAAGAACAAACTGGCAATTGGAATCTTTACACTGCTGTGGATTATCTACGGTGTGTATGAAGTTACCCAATTACCAATTGATGCCGTGCCGGACATCACAAACAATCAGGTACAAATTATTACGACAGCGCCATCTCTTGGAGCTGAAGATGTAGAAAGGCTCATCACTTTCCCAATAGAACAAGCCATTAGCAATATTCCACATCTTAAAGAAAGCCGTAGTATTTCACGTTTCGGACTTTCATTAGTAAGTGTTGTTTTTGAAGACGATGCCGATGTGTATTGGGCAAGACAGCAGATAACAGAAAGACTCCAGCAAGTAGAAATTGACCGAAATGCCAACCGACCAGAAATGGCGCCGGTTACAACTGGTTTAGGTGAAATCTATCAATATGTTTTAAAACCAAAGCCGGGTTTTGAAGAAAAATATTCTTTAGAAGATTTAAGAACAATTCAGGATTGGACAATCAGAAGACAGCTTTTAGGAACTGCCGGAATTGCTGATGTTTCGACTTTTGGAGGGAAATTAAAGCAGTATGAAATTGCTGTAAATCCTGCGAGATTGAAAGCGCAAAATCTAACCATTAGTGAAGTTTTTACTGCTTTAAACAGCAGCAACGAAAACACTGGCGGTGCGTATATTGAAAAAGGCCCAACGGTATCTTATATTCGAAGTACAGGTTTAGCGAAAAGCATTAAAGATATTGAAAACATTGTAGTGAAAAGCACGCAGGGCGGTCTTCCTATTTTAGTAAAAGATGTTGCCAATGTCAAAATTTCTTCGGCAATTCGTTATGGTGCTTTAACAACAGACGAATACGGAGAATCTGTCGGCGGAATTGTAATGATGTTAAAAGGCGAAAATGCCAATAATGTTATTGTCAATGTAAAAGATAAAATTGCCGAAATTGAAAAAATCCTTCCCGAAGGTTTAAAAATTGAGCCTTTTTTAGACAGAACAAAAATGGTAGATAATGCCATTGGAACAGTAGAAAAAAACTTAATTGAAGGTGCCTTAATTGTAGTTTTGATTCTGGTTTTATTTCTTGGAAATCTTAGAGCTGGTTTTATTGTAGCTTCGGTTATTCCGTTAGCCATGCTTTTTGCCATTATTATGATGAATACTTTTGGCGTAAGCGGAAACTTAATGAGTCTCGGTGCCTTAGATTTCGGATTAATTGTAGATGGAGCCGTAATTATTGTGGAAGCTATTCTACACCATCTTCACAGTTCAAAAAAATACAAAGCAATTGATTCTATTACGCAGGACGAAATGGATAAAGAAGTAACAGGTTCTGCCGCACGTATGATGAATGCCGCCGTTTTTGGGCAAATCATCATATTGATTGTTTATCTGCCGATTCTTTCGTTGCAGGGAATCGAAGGTAAAATGTTTAAACCAATGGCGCAGACAGTTGCTTTTGCCATTTTGGGAGCTTTTATTCTGTCGCTTACTTATGTGCCAATGGTCAGCGCTTTATTTTTAAGTAAAAAAATCAGCCATAAAAAAAATCTTTCAGACCGAATTATGGAAAGATTAGAAAATGCTTATGAAGGCTGGCTGACCAAAGCTTTAGGAATTAGAAAAGCGATTGTTATTTCAGCTTTTGTGCTTTTCGGAATTGCTGTTGTTTTGTTTGGAAGAATGGGAGGTGAATTTATTCCGCAATTAGAAGAAGGAGATTTTGCTGTAGAAACCCGTTTGCTTTTAGGAACCAATCTTTCTACTACAACAGAAACAATTACGAAAATTTCTAAAGAATTAAAGAAAGAATATCCAGAAGTACAACAGGTGGTTTCCCGAATTGGAAGTGCCGAAATTCCAACCGATCCAATGCCAATTGAAGGTGGAGATATGATTATTGTTCTAAAAGACAAATCAGAATGGACAAGTGCTTCTTCATTTCCTGAACTAGCCGATAAAATGACTAAAACCGTTAAACGAATTGCACCTGGAGTTACAACCGGATTTCAATTTCCTGTTCAAATGCGTTTTAACGAATTAATGACAGGAGCTAAACAAGATTTGGTATGTAAAATTTACGGAGAAGATCTTCAGAAGCTTTCAGAATATGCCGAAAAATTAGGCGCAATTAGCAAAACTGTTCAAGGCGCGGCCGATTTATACGTAGAAAAAGTGACCGGAATGCCTCAAATTGTAATTGATTACAATTGGGCAGAAATGGCAAAATACGGTTTACGAGTTGCAGATGTGAATGCAACGATTAACGCTGCTTTTGCAGGAGCTATTGCAGGAAGCATTTATGAAGGAGAAAAACGTTTCGATATGGTAGTCCGTGTGGAAGATAATGGCAGAAAAGGAATTGAAGATGTTCGAAACCTTTTAATTGCGACTCCTTCAGGAATGCAGATTCCGCTTTACCAAGTGGCAAATGTAGATGAAGTGGAAGGCCCAAATCAGATTCAGCGTGAAAATGCAAAAAGAAGAATCATCGTTGGGTTTAATGTCCGCGGAAGAGATGTGCAGTCTATTGTGGAAGAATTACAGCAAAAAGTCAATAAACAGATCAAATTTGATCCAGGTTATTATATCACTTATGGTGGTGCTTTTGAGAATTTACAGCAGGCAAAGGCAAGATTGGGAGTTGCTGTTCCGGCTGCTTTATTAATGATTTTTGCTTTGTTGTATTTTGCATTTAGATCATTTAAAGAAGGAATTATCATTTTTACTGCTATTCCGTTATCTGCAATTGGAGGTGTTTTTGCCTTAGTTATGCGAGATATGCCATTTAGTATTTCGGCGGGAGTTGGTTTTATTGCGCTTTTTGGAGTTGCGGTATTAAACGGAATTGTTTTGATATCCGAATTCAACCGAATACAAAAACAAGGAGAAATTACAGATCCTTTTGCCATTATCCTTTTAGGAACCAAAAATAGATTACGTCCAGTTTTAATGACTGCGGCGGTTGCTTCGCTAGGATTTCTTCCAATGGCATTGAGCAACGGAGCAGGAGCAGAGGTACAGCGTCCGCTGGCAACTGTCGTGATCGGCGGATTGGTAACAGCTACTCTTTTAACGCTTTTTGTACTTCCGGCTATTTATTTGATGACCTATCACGCTAAAGGATTTTCTAAAAAAAGAAAAAAACACATGAATAATCTAACCATTTTATTAGGTGTTCTTTTTATTGGTAACATGGCAAATGCGCAGCAATTACCAATTTCGCTTGACGAATCGATTTCGATTGCCATTCAGAATAACAGAACAGTTAAATCGGCTAAGTTGAACGAGCAGTCCAAAAGTCATTTGCAAAAAACGGGGTATAATCTTCCGCAGACACAAATCGATGCCGATTACGGTCAGTTTAATAGTGCTCAAAAAGATACTAGATTTGGAATCAGTCAGACTTTTGCTTTTCCCACTGTTTACAGCAATCAGAAAAAAGCACTTCAGGCAGATTTTAATAAAGCCAAGACAGAAGTGCAGCTGACTTCTCAGGAAATTAAAACCAGAGTCAGAAATATTTATTACGATTATTTATGGCTTCAAAGTAAAAGAGAACTTTTAGTCTATGCCGATTCGATTTACCGAATTATGGAAAAGAAATCGGATTTGAGATTTCGAGCTGGCGAAGCAAATGTTTTAGAAAAAAGTGCTTCACAATCTGCCCGACAATTTTACAGCAATCAGCTGGTAATGGTAAATCGTGATATAGAAATTGCTTTAAATTCATTTAATGCGATTCTTCAGGATAAAGTGGAATATGCTCCTAAAAATGAAAAATCAAAAGCGGTTTTAAATCAATCTTTAGTTGAAAATCTGAAAGCAGAAAATCTACCAATTGTAAAGCGTTCACAATATGAATCGGAAGCAGCAAAATGGAGATGGAAAACCGAAAGTGCCAAACTGCTTCCTGAAATCACTTTAGGTTATAATAATTTGAGTATTATCGGGACTCAAACTAATGCTTCAGGTCAGGAAGTTTATTATGATAGTTCACAAAGATTTAATTACATCAATGCTGGTTTGTCTATTCCAATTTTCTTTACGAGTCAGTCTGAACGCAAACGTGCCGCAAAAGCAGAATACGAGAGTTATGAGGCACTTTCCGAAGCCGCTAAAATTGAAGTGAAAACTGCTATTGAGAATGCGGATAGGGAAGTGAAAAAGTATCAGGAAAGTTTAGAGTATTATGAAAAAGAAGGATTAAAAAATGCTCAAACGATTATCGAAGCTTCAAGCAGCCAGCTTTACAATGGAGATATTGATTATCTGCAGTGGGTTTTGGTCGTAAATCAAGCCATTACAATTAAAAGTGAATATCTAGACGCATTGAATGCTTACAACAAAGCAGTTGTTACACTGCAGAATCTTAATAATATTTAAAATGAAAAAATATATAGCAGCGTTTGCAGGCGCATTAGTATTGTTTTCTTGCGGAAAGAAACAAAATGAAGAAAATAAAAATGCTGAAGTGAAGAGCATTAATATTATAAAATTGACCAGCGAACAAATCAAAAATGCTGATTTACAAACTGGAAATCCGACGCTTCAAAATGTAAAAGAGATTTTACAGCTTCAAGGAACGGTAACAGTGCCTCCAAAAAGTGTGGTCAGTATCAGTATTCCGTTAGGAGGATATGTAAAAAGTACGAATTTAATTGCGGGAATGAATGTGCAAAAAGGACAGGTCTTAGCCGTTTTAGAAGACATGCAGTTTATCGAATTGCAGCAAGATTATCTTATGGCGAAAGAAAAGTTTGAACTGGCTCAGAACGAATATAAAAGACAAAAAGAACTTAATGCAAGTAAGGCCAGCAGTGATAAAGTTCTAGAACAGATTACAACCGAAACACGTACACAGCGTATTACAATGGCTTCTTTGGAACATAAACTGACTTTATTAGGAATCAATGTAAAGAAACTGAATGTTTCAACAATCAGCAATACAGTTAAAGTAGTTTCGCCTATTAATGGATTGGTTTCAAAAGTAAATGTGAATGTTGGAAAATATGTAAACCCAACCGATATGCTTTTTGAATTGATTGATAAAAAGGATATTGTATTGACTTTAAATGCGTTTGAGAAAGATGTTGCTTCTTTATTAATCGGTCAAACGGTTATGGCTTTTGCCAATAATTCGGATGCAAAAAAATACCCAGCCAAAATTGCTTTTATCAATCAAAGTTTAAACGGAGATAGAGCAGCAGAGATTATTTGTAAAGTTAATGCTTATAATCCGGCACTTTTACCAGGTCTATTTATAAATGCGGAAGTCGAAGTAGAAAATCAAAAAGCTTTAACGGTTCCTGAAGATGCTGTAGTGCGCTGGCAGGGTAAGTTTTTTGTTTTTACAGCCCTTGGAAATAATCAGTTTCAAATGGTGGAAGTAAAAGCTGGAGTTAAAAACGAAGGTTTCTGCCAGATTACTTCAAACGAGTTGGATAATTCTTCTAAAATCGTTGTAAAAAATGCCTACACTTTATTGATGTCTGCCATGAATAATGACGAACAATAGAGCTTAAATCTTTGATTACAAGTTTAGAGTTAAACACAAAAGCCCAGTAAAACTAGTTTTACTGGGCTTTTAATAAAGAAACTATTTGTTTGCAATTTCATTCCGTAGGAATGTTTCATCGGTAGAAAAAAAAATGGTTTGAATATATACGTTCCGTAGGAACGTTTCGACGGTGTACGGAAATTTGAATTAGGTTTATACGTTCCAAAGGAACGTTTGATTATTTGGTCAGATTTTATTTTCGTAAAATTAGGTGTCCCTACAGGACACAATATAATTCAAAACCCCATTTTTTACCGACGAGATATTCCTAACGGAATATAATTTATTACTTTAAATAAGGAGATTTAAGATAATGTGAATTAATTTTTTAAATTAATCTTTTATCCCTTTTATCCAATCTTTAAATCGGTTAACCTGTTCCGAAAAGAAAGATTCATGTTCTTCCTTATCTTCTTCAATGGGCGGTAAAACATGTTCAAAATAAGTGCCTCGTAAAACTTTGTGCAGAATGCCTTCGCCTAAAAACGCTTTTCCATCATTAAGCGTTCGCACTGCTTTCAATAAATGTCGAATATCATATTGCAACGGATTAATATCCGGAACTTGTTTATTTAAATTCAACAATTTGTAAACCGCAATTCTAGCCGTTCTAATCGAACTTTCCATAGTAAATACCACATCATTATTCGTTTCAACAAATTGTCCAATTAAGCCAAGATTTTTGCATCCTTCAGGCACAACTCTCGGACGATCTCCTTTTGCCCTCGGCATAAACATCGAAGTGATGTAAGGCATAAAAGCGGTTCGTACAATGGTGTTTTCTATTATATTATCCAGTTTATCTAAAATTCCGAGATGGAAAGATAATTCAGTTAGAATCTCATCTCCAGTACATTCGGGCATTACTTTTTTGATATAATTCCCAGGTTTATCCATAAACAAGGCATAAACCCAAAGCACTAAAATATCGTCTGGCTGATCTGGAAAATGAGGCTGTCTGTTACAAGTAAAGCTCATTAACCAATTAGAATCGGTAATGGTAATAATTCCTCCTGTTACTGTTTTGCCGGAATACGGGTCGTTTACAGAATATTCTTTTAGTTTTTCTACAAAAGCAGAAGGCCTGCAAGTCAGCGTAACCGATTCCCAAGATGATTTCTCGATATTAGTGCAGAATTTTTCTGGTTTTCCAAAAATAGGAGATTTCGCGGCTAAGTTTTTCCATAACATCCATCCAGGACTTTTGCCGCTGGTAGAGTTGTCAATACCAATAATAGGAGCAGTTTTATTGTCTCCATAGAAAGTATCTTCGGTCATTGAACCTGTGGTAACAATTACAAAATCATCTTTGCCAATTGGTGTTCTATTTTCTTTGCCTTCATGCTCTGTAATAATTCCTTCAACTACTTTACCTTCAGTATTACTTTGGATGACTAAATCTTTGATCAGTGTATGAAATTTGATATTGACACCTTTTTCTTCAAGGAATTTTCGCAGCGGTGTAACAAAAGTATCATACTGATTGTACTTAGGAAATACTAACGAAGAAAGATCATTTAATCCATCAATTGCATGAAGAAATCTATGCATATACAATTTTAGTTCTAATAAACTATGCCAGTTTTCAAAAGCAAACATGGTTCTCCAAAACGTCCAGAAATTACTTTCTAAAAACGATTCACTAAAATAATCTTCTATCGTCAAGTCGTCTAGTTCGTCTTTTCTTTTCAACAGCAATTTTACAATTGCTAGTTGATCTTTTTTATTCAAACCAAATTTGCTAAAATCTTTTATTTCTCCGTTTTTATGAATTAACCTTGCTTTCGAATAATTCGAATCGTTATCATTAATCAATCGATATTCGTCTAAAACAGTGTAGGGTGGAGGCAGTTCTAAAGCTGGAATATCCTGAAAAATATCCCATAGATTTTCGTAGGTCATATCCATTTCACGACCGCCGCGAATCATATAACCCTCTTTGGGATTTCCTGAGCCATCGAGTGAACCACCATCAATATGAAGCTGTTCCAGAAAAGTGATGTTTTTGGCAGGAATTCGACCATCTCGAATAAAATAGTAGGCAGCTGCCATTCCGGCGATTCCGCTTCCTACAATATAGATTTTGCTGTTTTCATGTGATTTGAGAGGAATTCCAATATTACGTTGGTAATTTCCAATCTGATCTGAAAACGGCATTGATTTTTCGGGGGTATTTAACTGTGTTTCTGTGCTCGAATCTGGTTCGTGATTAACATTTCCGTAGGTTGTAGAATTGTTTAGGACTTTGTCAAATTTTGATGTAATATTCTTCATTTTCAAAGCTTTAGAAGTTAATTCAACTAATGTAAGCTTAAAATTTAAAAGATAATTCTTTTATTTTTGAGAATATATTCGTATAATTTATTGATTGTTAATTAGATATGATTTTAAATTTATCCAAAGGTTATCTTATTCTTTATTGATCTGAATGACATCATTTCCGGCGATGGCATAAACTGTATCTTCTAAGCTGGGTTTTAGAAAATACTTTCCAGTAAACTCGCCAAATGCAGGAAGGATTATTTGGTTGGGTTTGCAAAAGAAACAACGAAGCTTTAAAGTTTGTAAACCCAAGCCACGCAAGATAATTCCTGGATGGATATGCCCTGAAAAATTAAATAAGTTTTCTTTTTCTGTGGGATGATGCGTAAAAAAGAAATCGTCAATTTCTAAAATCTCTGTGACAATTACTCCAATTTTTTTATAATGACTTTCATCAATAATGTCATGATTTCCAGTGATTAAATAGGTTTCTTGTTTGTGATTGGAAAGCCATTCTTCAAATAAATTCCATTCTGCATTTTTAGTGCTGTGGAATAAATCTCCCAGAAAAATAATTTTTTCAGGAAGAAAATGATCCAAAACTGCTGTGATTTTTCTAAAATTTTCTGAAACAGTATTTTGCGGAATAGCAATTCCGTGTTTTCTAAAATGTGTTACTTTTCCCAAATGCACATCAGAAATTATGACTGTTTTTTGCTTTTCCCAAAAAATAGCTCCGCTTGAATGAAGTATAAAATTTTCGTTTTTTAATTGGATATTCATAAAGATTTATTTCATATAAGATGCAGTCATTTTCTGAATTCTTTCAGCCAGAGTTTCACTCGAAAGCTTTTCTCTCAATCGATCTGTAATGATTGGAAAACTAAAAGGCGTTGGTTTTAAACATTGTTTCCAAATTATGTTTTGGCTTGCAATTCTTTCCAAAGCTAAAATCAAACGCCCTTCTTCTAATTGATGTTCAAAGGTTTCTCTATACGCCTGATGCAATAACAAATTATCAGGTTCAAAATCCCTAAAAACTTCAAATAACAATTGCGAGCCACTCTGCAAATGTTTGGTTTTAACCATTTTTCCCGGAAAACCAGTAAAAACTAATCCGGAAATTACCGCTATATCTCTAAACTTTCTTCGAGCCATTTCGGTTGAATTTAAGCTTTTCTGCAAATCATGATGAACGTATTCTGTCGAAAATAAATTATTATCTAAAACCGCTTCAATATCAATTTTCTGATCAGAAAGCAATTCAAAGCCATAATCGTTATAAGCCAAAGAAAAAGTGATCGATTGTAACAAACTAATTCGGTAAGCCAGTAAACTGGCTAAAGCTTCGTGAACAAAACGTCCTTCAAACGGATAAAAAATAGCATGAAATCCTTCACGGGTTTTAAAAGTCTCAATGAGAAATTCATCTGAACTCGGTACAATAGATTCTTTTCGCTGTCTTTTAAACAAAGGCTGTAACGCTTTTAATTCTGGCGAAAGATTGTCGGTATTGGCACGATACAATTCCTGACGAAGCAATTCGCTCATCTGAGAAGATAAAGCCAAACGACCGCCCATCCAGCTGGCAATTTTAGATTCTTTTTTCGGACTCGCTTTTTTGACTAAAACCTGCATATTTCGAATACGGAATAATTCGAGTTTTTTTCCTGCAAAGATAAAAGTATCGCCAGGTTTTAATTTCGAAATGAACCATTCTTCAATCGTTCCAATATAACCGCCACTCATGAATTTTACATTCATGACAGCATCGCCAACAATAGTTCCAATCTGCATTCTATGATGCATGGCAATCATTCGGCTGTTGATTTTGTAACAGCCATTTTCATCAATTTCAACTTTTTTGAATTCGTCATAAGCATGAAGACTTTGACTTCCTTGTGTGATAAAATTCAAAATCCAGTTCCAGTTTTCAGTTGTAATGGTTTGATAACTAAATGTTCCGTGAATTTCTTTGAAAATTTTGTTTGGATAAAATCCGTCAGAAACTGCAATTGTATTAAGATACTGCACCAAAACATCCCAGCTGTTTAAATACGGAACGCGATCTTCTATAACACTGTTTTCGACAGCCTTTTTTAGTGCCGAAGCTTCGATTAATTCAACGGCATGAGTAGCTAGGAAATAAATAACACTTTCTTTGCCAGGCTGATGTCCGCTTCGTCCTGCGCGCTGCATAAAACGAGCAACGCCTTTCGGGCCTCCAACCTGAATAATCGATTCGACAGGAGCAAAGTCAACACCCAGATCTAAACTAGAAGTACAGACTACAACTTTTAATTCTTCATTCCGAATCGCATTTTCAACCCAAAGTCTCGTTTCTCTATCGATGCTTCCGTGATGCATTGCCATTTCTCCTGCAAATTCAGGATATTTTTCTAACAATCTCTGATACCAAATTTCGCAGGCCGAACGAACATTCGTAAAAATTAAAGTCGTTTTGCTGGCTTTTATAATTTTTGCTGCTTCATCAATCAAATGTAATCCCATGTGCCCTCGCCAAGGATAAGCATCCATTTTCTCTGGAATAATAGAGACTACTTTTATCTTTTTATTGATAACCGCTTTTATTAAAACAGAATTATGATAAGCTTCAGAATCTACTCCAAGCAAAACTTCCTGCGCTTGTTGTAAATTTCCAATTGTGGCAGAAATTCCCCAAATTCGGATGTTTTTTGCTATCGTTTTAAGTCTTGATAATGCCAGTTCTACTTGAACACCTCGTTTGGTTCCCAGTAATTCATGCCATTCATCTATGACAATTGAACTGCAGTTTTTAAAAGTTGCCGCATATCCTTTTGAGGCCAAAAGTAATTGCAGACTTTCAGGAGTTGTAATCAGCAAATCGGGCATTTTTCCTTTTTGCTTGGCTCTTTCTGAAGCAGAAGTATCTCCGGATCGAATTCCGACAGTCATTGGAATATCTAAATCTGTAAGCACTCGTTCTGCCGCTTGTTTGATTTCAACAGATAAAGATCTTAAAGGTGTGATCCAAATGGCTTTTAATCCTGAATTATGCTTGGTTTTATAATTCGGATTTTCTTTGATATAATTTAAAATGATTGGAAGCCAAAGTGCGTATGTTTTTCCGCTTCCGGTTGGAGCATTTAACAAGCCGTTTTTTCCCTGCAAAAAAGCAGTCCAGGTTTGAGTCTGAAACGGAAAAGGTTTCCATCCCTGACTTTCAAACCAGTCATTGGCAATCGTAAATAACTGCTCTCTGTTCATTTATACAATTAAATTTTTTAAATCTTCTATCGAATTGGCTTCTTCAATTTTTTTATCGTGTCGCCATCTTAAAATTCGCGGAAAACGGGTTGCAACACCGCTTTTATGTCTTTTGGAAAGTGCAATGCCTTCAAAACCAATTTCAAAAACTAATTTTGGAGTTACACTTCGTACAGGCCCAAATCGTTCTAAAGTATTTTTTTTGATAAAATCGTCTACCATTCTAAATTCTGCATCGGTTAAACCGGAATATGCTTTCGCAAAAGTTACTAGTTCTCGTTCGTTATTCTCATTTTCCTGCCAAAGGGCAAAAGTATAATCAGTAAATAAATTCGATCGTCGCCCGTGACCTCGCATTGCGTAAGTTAGAACAGCATCTATGGTTAAAGGTTCTATTTTCCATTTCCACCAATCGCCTTTTTTTCTTCCCACTAAATACGGAGAATCTTTTCGTTTTAACATTAAACCTTCACTTTTCATTTCACGAGATTTTAATCTTTCGTTTGTGACATCTTCCCAAGTAGAAAAATTAAGTCTTTCTGAAAGTTGCAACGGAATTTCTTTTCCAATTAAAGTGGTAAATAATTCTTCTAGTAACGTTCGACGTTCTTCATAAGGAAGATTCCGAATATCATTTCCCTGCCATTCTAATAAATCATAAGCTTTAATGATTACAGGAGAATTTTTTAAAACGGAAGCTAAAACATTTTTACGGCCAATTCTAGTTTGCAAATCATTAAATGTTCCAATTTGATTATCAATGAAAGGAAGAATTTCGCCATCAATAACAGTTCCGTCTGGAATATTTCCAAGGAAAGATTGAAACTCTGGATATTTATCGGTTACTAATTCTTCGCCACGGCTCCAAACATAAATTTCATTTTCCCGAATAATGGTTTGAGAACGAATTCCGTCCCATTTATGTTCGGCGCTCCAGTCTTCGGGATTTCCAAGATTTTCAATTTCGCCTTCAATTGGATAAGCCAAATAAAAAGGATAAGGTTTTGATAAGTAATCACTGCTTCTTTCATCCAGAATCAATTCCTGAAATGTAATCGTATTCGGATTCCAATCGCCCATTAATTTATAAGCAAGCGTGTCTTCGTCAATGTTTTCAGCTTTAGAAAGTGCACGGGTCATTAATTTCTGACTTAAACCAATTCTAAAACTTCCTGTTATTAATTTAGTAAAAACGAATCTTTCGTAATAATTCAAGTTCAGCCAATTGGTTTGCAGATATTCTTTTTTTTCTGAATCGGTTTTCTTTTTCAAAGCAATGATTTCCTGTAGAAATTCGGTCAGACTTTTATCAGAATGTTCTTTTGTAGTTGGAATAACCAAAGCAATCGTTTCTGCCAAATCGCCGACAATATGATAACTTTCCTCAAACAACCAAAGGGGAATATTAGCCAATTCATTCGCCCATAAACGTAATAAAGTAGTATTAACAGGTCGGGGAGGACGGCGATGAGAAAGGATAGCGATTGTCCAAACCTTGTCTTCGTCACTTGCTTTTAGAAAATAGTTTGTCAAAGCATCCACTTTTACCGATGTTTTATTAGAACTATCTAAGGTTTTTATAAGCTCGGCAAAGTTTTTCATTTTTTTAAGTTATGGGTTATGGGTTATGGGTTATGGGTTATGGGTTATGGGTTATGGGTTATGGGTTATGGGTTATGGGTTATGGGTTATGGGTTATGGGTTATGGGTTATGGGTTATGGGTTATGGGGAGGAGTTAGACATCGAACAACGTTTAACTTACAACTTTTAAAGTATCGCATAACGTTTGACTCTTAACTTCTAACTTCCCTAACTTTCATCAGTATCATTGGTTTCTCCTTCATATTGTGTGTTTGCAGTTCTGGCATCGTAACCCAATTCTCTAAGGTATTTTGAAAATATGTCCGAATATCCGTGCGTACAAATCACTCTTTCTGCGCCGGTAGCTTTGATACTTTCTAATAAACCTGTCCAGTCGCAATGATCGCTTAGAACAAAACCACGGTCAACGGCGCGTCTTCGTCTTGCTCCGCGAAAAGCCATCCAGCCACTTGCAGAACCTGTTACAAAAGGAGTCATTCTTCTAATCCAGGTACTTCCGTGTGCGCTTGGTGGGGCAATTACAATGTTTCCTAATAAATCTTCTTTTTTTGTTTCTGTATTCACTCGTATTGTTGGAGGTAAATCAATTAAGGGACGAATAATTTCAGTCATGTTTTCGATTGCACCATGCGTGTAAATTGTTCCAATATGGGGATCGAGATATTTTAATAATCGTTGTGCTTTTCCTAAAGAATATCCAAAGAGAACTGAAGTTTTTCCTTCTGCGCGATTTTCAGCCCACCAATTATTTATTTCCGTCATTACATCAGCTTGCGGTTCCCATTTAAATGCAGGAAGTCCGAAAGTGCATTCGGTAATAAACGAGTGACATTTCACTACTTCATAAGGTACTGAAATTCCATCATCTTCTGTTTTGTAATCTCCTGTAAATACCCAGATTTCTCCTTTGTATTCTACTTTTATTTGAGCAGAACCAATAATATGTCCTGCAGGATGAAAAGAAAATTTCACGCCATTTATAGTAAACGTTTCATTCCAGTCTTTTCCGGTAACATTAATATCGCCAAGACGGTATTTTATAATAGGCACATTGGTATGATGCGTAATGTAATTTTGATGTCCCCATCTGGCATGATCAGAATGACCGTGCGTAATAATGGCATTTTTAACAGGTCTCCAGGGATCAAGATAAACATCAGCCTGCTGACAATAAATGCCTTTATCGTTAAATTGTAGTAATGGTGGATTCATCTTCTAGAATTACATAATTATAGTTTTACTATCTTGTGGCCATTACAAGATAAGTAATCAACGAAATACTCAAGACAAACGTAAAGACGTTTATAAAATGGAGCATTGCATACGAATATTTATATTTTGATGACATAATGATTCCTGATTTTAATGTTCGAAATTTTTGTAATTGATGCAGTTGTATTTTTCATCCTCATGATCCAGATTATAACTGTCATAAGGATTGGCTTCATCATAAGTTGAAAAGGGCGTGTTATCTTCGGCAATATTTAAACCGCTTTCTATGATTTCGTAAGAATCATCAGTAAACGAATTGAAATCATTTCTATAAGTACTGGTGTCAGAATTTTGTCCAGTAGTAAATTCTTCATCCATTGCTTCATTTTCATGAGCTGTGTCTATATGATCAGGTTTACTGCATTTAAAATCATTAAATTTTGCAGAATCTAAGTTGTTGCCAATTGTTTTCATAACTGCTCTTTTAAATTAAATAAATTCAACTTTTGATATATACAAATTTGAAAATTAGAAGATTAAAAAGATTATAGGATTTAATTTTAATCTTACATGATTTGTTTATTCTTATTTTATAATAATCAGATATAATCCTGTAAAAAAGATGAGCTAGTATTTTCCAACTTTGTATATCAATAATTTAAAAAATTATATATCATGGAAACTTCAAGAAAAGATTCGAAATCTGGAATGAAAGATTCTGGAAAAACTCAAAAATCAACTTCTGGTTCTAGAGGAAAAAGCACTACAACAAAATCAACAGATTCAAAAGGTAGAGCTGGACATTAATTTTTTAGTTTATATAATAGACTAAATAATAAAAGCGTGCTGTCTAAATGTAGACAGCACGCTTTTACGTTTTTTGAGTATTTTTAATTTATTTCAGAACTTCCTGAATTGTTTTTACAAAAGTTTCAATTGGCTGAGCACCAGAAACAGCATATTTACGATCAAAAACAAAAAACGGAACGCCTTGAACTCCAATTTCACCAGCTTCTTTAATATCCGATTCTACTTCTTTGATAAATAAAGTTTCGCTTTCCAGTACTTCTCTAATTTCATTTTCATCTAAACCTGCCTGAATTCCTAATTTAATTAAAGTCTGACCATTGTTTAAATCTTCGCCATCACTAAAATAAGCTTTGAAGAAAATTTCTTCCATTCGATCGCCCATATTTTTGGTTTTAGCCAATTGAATAATTCTGTGAGCGTTTAAAGAATTAGAAATAACCGCTTTGTCAAAATTATAATCTAAACCAACACTTTTAGCACGTTCTGCAACTCCTTTATGCATTTCTTTAGATTGTTCAATAGACATGCCTTTTCTTTCTGCTAAAAACGTGTAAACGTCCATGTCAGGTTGAGAAGTAATAGTAGGATCCAGCTGAAAGCTTTTCCATTCGATTTCAAATTCGTTGTTAGGAAACACTGCAAGCGCTGTTTCCAACTGTCTTTTTCCGATATAACAAAACGGACACATGATGTCCGACCAAATTTCTATTTTCATATTACAAAGATACGGAAAATTGTTGTTTCAAGTTTTATGTTTCAGGTTTCACGTTGATATGCTTTGTGTTTTTTTACCGCAAAGGCGCTAAGGTTTGCGCAAAGTTCGCTAAGCATTTTTTAGCTTGGTGAAATATCTCGCAAAGACGCAAAGTTCAACACAAAGCTTTGCGAACTTAGCGTTTTATATGAAAAATCTAAATCAAAAAAACCTTGCGTTCTTTGCGTAAAAAATCTACACAAAGTATATCAACGTGAAACCTGAAACCTGAAACCTGAAACCCGAAACAAAATTAACCCCAAATAAAAAACCGCAACTCTTTATGGGAATTGCGGTTTCTAGGTATAAAAAATGGTTGGTTAATAGCGATATCTTTTTTTTACAATGATATATCTTTTATTTTAAACTAAAAAATATCCCTGTAACAGAAAGAAACTTTAATGTTAACTATTTAACATTACAGGCATTACTAACATAGTAACAGTTTCTCCTTCTTCTAAACCATCAACTGGAGTTAAAATACCAGCTCTGTTTGGCAATGACATTTCTAGCATGATCATGTCAGATTGTAGGTTTGTTAACATCTCAGTTAAGAAACGAGAGTTAAAACCAATTTGAAGGTCATCTCCCTGATAATCACAAGTCAATCTTTCTTCTGCTTTGTTTGAGTAATCGATATCTTCGGCAGAAACATTTAATTCTGCTCCGGCAATTTTCAAACGAATTTGGTGTGTAGTTTTGTTAGAGAAAATCGCAACACGTTTAACAGAACTTAAAAATAAAGAACGGTCAATCATTAATTTGTTTGGATTTTCTTTTGGAATTACCGCTTCGTAGTTAGGGTATTTCCCGTCGATTAAACGACACATTAAGATATAATTATCAAATGAGAAAGTCGCATTTGAATCGTTGTATTCAATTTTTACTTCAGCATCAGAAGAACCTAAAATACTTTTTAAGATATTTAAAGGCTTTTTAGGCATAATAAAATCAGCAACCTGAGAAGCTTTTACGTCTGTACGTGAATATTTTACCAATTTATGAGCATCTGTAGCTACGAAGATTAATCCTTCTGGTGAAAACTGGAAGAAAACCCCAGACATTACCGGACGTAAATCATCATTTCCGGCAGCAAAAATAGTTTTGCTTACCGCTGTTGCTAAAACTTCAGCAGGAACTAAAGTTACAGATGGATCTTCAAGACTTACTGCTTTTGGAAATTCTTCCCCAGCTGCGTAAGCTAATGCATATTTACCTGAGTTAGAACTAATTTCTACTGTGTTGTTATCTTCAACAGTAAAAGTTAACGGTTGCTCAGGGAAAGTTTTTAAAATTTCAAGCAAAAGTTTCGCTGGTACAGCAACACTTCCTTTACTTGTAGAATCGATTGATAATGTAGCCGACATAGTCGTTTCAAGATCTGAAGCCGAAACTGTTAACTCATTATTGTTTAGTTCAAATAAAAAGTTGTCTAAAATTGGTAACGTATTGTTACTGTTAATTACACTACCTAAAACTTGTAATTGTTTTAATAAGTACGAACTCGATACTATAAATTTCATCTGTTTTATTTTATTTTTTGATGGATGCTTTAGCAAATAAAGGGCTAAATATACGGATTACAAATATATCTTAAACTATCCAAAGTATTACATTTTTTTATTAACATCTACTTGCTGTATCTTCTTTTTCTCAAAAAGGTAAAAACAAGTCCGAAAACCAATAAAATTAGAATTGGAACTCCGATAGTTATGAATTGGGTTATGCTGTAACTTTCATAAACTTTTTCTTTGTCTAATAAAGGCAGTTCGACATCTTTACTTCTAATGTTAATAAGTCCAGTGTCATCCAACAGATAATTAATACAATTCATAATAAAGTCTTTATTGTCATAAAGATTTCCTGTTCGTTGATCGTAGCCTAATTCTACGGGCATTCTGTTTTTGTCTAATTGGTTTCTGGCAATATCTCCATCAGCAACAACAATCATTTTATTTGGTTTTCCTTTTGAGGTAAAAGAATTGTCTTTGAAAGGCAAAACTCTATTCTCAAAAGCAGAGTGGAAGTTTCCTTCTAATAAAACAGCCAAATTCTGATTTCCTTTATTTAAATAATCCTGTGGAGTTGTTTTCTCCGTTACCATATTCAGGCTGATTTCTGCAGGAGAACCAATAGTTTTGGAATATTGAGAAGACTGTAATAAAACCGTTTTTTTGATTCCGTTTTTCAAAGTATCAATTGGATTGGCAAAATCAAATTTAATTCCGCCCAGATTTTTTACAATCGGATGTTGACTTGTCGGGAAAACCTGTGGCGCAAATTTCCATACAAAATCCTGATATTGTGTTGCACTTCCTTGCTCGCCGGTTGCCAGTTTTATTGGAGTTCCTTGTTCGTCTTTTATCAAATCAGGATTAATTCTAAAACCATATTTGAAAAACATATCATTTAGGTTTAAATCTCTCGGATAAGCTAAAGTTGCGCCCGCATCATTGTATAAACTATCCATATCGGCAGCAACCTGATCAATTAACCAAAGTGTTTTTCCACCATTCATAATAAACTGATCCAGAACTTCTTTTTCTTCGTCTGAGAATTTTTCAGTTGGTTTTGCAACAATGGCTAAATCGTATTTCTTCAATTCATTTAAAGTAGCATTCGGATTTTTAGCAACGGAGTCTAATGTGAAAGGGCCAATTAGGTAGCTTTCATGAATCTGTTTCAGCATTTGCGCAATGTGCCTTTCTCTTAGTTCACCATTTCCTTTTATTATCGCAACCTTTTTCTGTTTGGTTTTAGTCACTTTGTTGATAGCATCTGCAATAGAATATTCTAAATGCTGAATAGAACCAATTACTTTTTGTGTAGTCGAAGATCCCATTATATTTTTTAATAACGGAATATTCACTTCTTTACCATTATAAACTGCAATTGCCCAAGGAAAAACCATTGCCTGTGATTGTTTTCCTTTGTCATCAACCGTAATGTTTACAGGAGTTAAGCCTTTTTGAAAAAGCGATTTTGTCAGCTCGTCGCTTTCTTCTTCGTTTTCTAAAGGATCAACAAATTCGAAAACTATATTTTTGTTATAAGCCTGAAATTCTTCCAGTAATTGTTTGGTTTCCTGTTGTAAACGTCTAAAATCAGCCGGAAGTTCGCCAGCCATATAAATTTTGATTGATAATGGATTCTGAACTTGTTTTACAATACCTAACGAAGTTGATGATAAAGTATAACGTTTGTCTTTCGTTAAATCAAAACGCTGAAAAAATAAAGTTCCAAGTACATTTAAAACCACTAAAATAAGTATAGTGATGCCTAATGTTTTTAAATTTTGCTTAGTAGATGCTTTCATTACGCTTTAAAAGATTTTAATTGATAAACAGTAAAAGATAGAAAAGCGATAGTAATGCTTAAAAAGTAAATTACATCTCGTGTGTCAATAACACCTCGGCTCATACTTTTAAAGTGGTTTTGCATTCCAAAAACAGAGATCAAACTATTAGAATCAGAAAAAAGAGAAGCCAAACCTTCAAAACCAAAATAAAGGAAAAAACATAAGAAAACAGCAAGGATAAAAGCCACAATCTGATTTTCTGAAAGGGTAGAGGTAAAGATTCCAATTGCGGAGTAAGAAGCAATTAAAAACAATAATCCGAAATAAGAGCCAATTGTGCTTCCCATATCGATGTTGCCTTCTGGCGAACCTAAATCTGAAATTACTTTAACATAAATCAAAGTTGGAATAATCGCTAAAATAATCAGTAAAAATGAACCAAAAAATTTACCGTTTACAATTTCCCAGATTGACAAAGGTTTAGTTAGTAATAACTCTAAAGTTCCTTGTTTTTTTTCGTCAGAGAAACTTCTCATCGTTACGGCCGGAATTAAGAATATTAAAATCCACGGTGCTAAAGTGAAAAATGGAGTCAAATCAGCATAACCTGAGTTTAGGATGTTGTAATCTCCTTCGAATACCCATAAAAATAGTCCGTTGCTGATTAAGAAAATCGCAATGACCAAATAGCCGATCGGAGAGCCAAAAAAGGATTTTATTTCTCTTAAAATGATTGATTTCATTCGTTTTATTTTTGTTTCAAGTTTTTCTTGTTTCAGGTTTCAAGTTGACTTTGCAAACTTAGAACTTAAAAGCTTTTCTTTGGAATATTATTTCTTAATTTGTCTGTATAAATTTTGGACTTCATTACTTTCCTGCCAGCCTTCGCTTTCAGACATGGCAATCACAATAAAGCTTTTAAATTCTTCAAAAGATTTAGTTGCACCTTTAATCATTGCATTTTTCCATGGTTTTGTTTTTTCCGGCATTTTGTATTCAATCCAGTATTCATCACTATTTGAAATAATAACAAAATAGGGATCAGAACTGTCATCATCTTCAGGATATAATAAAAGATGGGCATGAGATGTTAAGCCAAAAAGCATTGTTTGGGTAAATGTCTGGTTTATAAAATCAATAATTTTAAGCATTGATTCCCCTAAAGCAGCAGATATATTATTATCTGATTGAGCCCATTCCGTATAGAATTCTTCAAGTGACCTGTTTTTTTGAGCCGAACATCTGATTAAAGGCATGTTTTTTTTGTCTTTTAAAATTTGTTTATTCAACGAACTCTTTCCTGTTTTTTAGATTTAGTGTAAGACCTAGATGAATTAAGTCAGGCTGACTAATTTATCCACACTCCAAGCTTCTGGTTTGGCATTGAATAATTTCTTTGTAAAATCCCAAACGGTATTAAAAAGCTCAGAATTTTTGTAATTTTCCAAATCTTCTTCGGTTTCCCAATAGCTGTAAGTGAAAAAGATGCATTTGTCATTTTTATCCTGATACAATTCTAAAAAACGATTTCCTTCTGCATTTCGTATTTTATCTTTCACAGATTCAAAATTCTCCAAAAAATCAGGAATTTTTTCTTCGTGAAAACTCATTTTTACTATTCGGACAAACATCTTATTATTTTAGATTTCTGAATTTAGATTTTAGATCGTCTAAAAGCTATTCAGGTGCGCAAAAATACCAAAATTGATTGTTGTTTTAAATAAAAAATGAAATATTATAAAAGTATGTTTTCTATAACTCTGATGCCAAAGATATTTAAAATATAGCCCGTGGTTTCAACCACGGGGACGCATGCAATATTACAATACGTTTCCCATGGTTGAAACCATGGGCTATGTTTATGATGCAGTGAATAATCTGAACAATCAGTAAAATCTGCGAGAGAATTAATTTAAAGTCTAATATCTAAAATTAATTTAAGAGAATTTAATCGTAATAACATCACGATAATTCAATCCTAACAAACTATTTGCAGAACCAACTTTGGAAGGATTACTTCTGAAAATAGCAATTTCAAGAAATCCGGCTTCATTAAAAATAGCCAGTTTTTCTCCTTCATAGGTTTTAATTGGATATTTATCAGAAGTTGCAATAGCCGAATAATTGGGTAAAATTGTTTTGATGCTTTTCGGTTTCATCACAATTTCATAAGGTCGCCCACGAGAAATTTCTAAGAATTGTTTTTTAGAAATATTAGTGACAACATTTCCAAAATGGTCAATATAAATAATGTTACCTTTTACAGAATTTCCGTCATCTGCTACAACAGGTTGTAGTTCGGTGGCTTCTTTTATTGCAGTAATTTCTTTTCCGATTACATTCAATAAACCGCCTTTAGATAAATGGGAAGCAACCTGAATAAAAATATCCAAATCTGTAGCTTCAATCGGAAAACGATCGTGAATATTGATAGCCACAATTTTTTGAGGAACAATTTTCTGCGTTAGCATACTTAAAATTCCATTATCGGCACAAATAAAGTAGTGATCGTTCCATTGCATGGCGATGTGCTGATTCTCTTTATTACGTTCAATGTCAACGCCAATAAGGTGAACTGTACCTTTTGGGAAACTCAAATAAGAAGCGCCAATGATATAACTTGCCTCAGCAGTATTAAAGGGATCAATGTCATGAGAAATGTCAATGATTTGAACCTCTGGATTTTCAGAAAGTATTTTACCCTTCAGCGACCCCACAAAGTGATCTTTTAAGCCGTAGTCTGTAGTAAGGGTAATTATTGACATATTTTTGTTTATAACTATTGATAGTATTTAAATCTAATTTTCATTAAATTTGAGAAATGCAAAGCTAATAATAGTAAACACAAATTGAAAGAAAGAAAAGACAAATTGTGTTTTAAAAATTAAGTTGCTGTAATACAAGTATAAGTTTTCCGTTTGGTTAAAACTGGAAACTATTACTTATAAAAAAAGAACCCGACAACTCTTAAAAATAATAACTGAATTATTTAATTTAAAAAGAACTTCATTTGAACGAAAGAATAATCGAGCTAGTAGATATTGCTCCAAAAGAGTTTTGGGGCGCGCAGGACAGCCATTTAGAAATCATTAAAAAGTATTACCCAAAGCTTAAAATCGTAGCACGAGGGACAACTTTAAAAGCATTTGGCGAAAAAGAAGTTTTAGACGAATTCGAAAAAAGATTTCAAAGATTAATGCTTCATTTCACTCGTTATAATAATATCGACGACAATGTAATTGAACGTGTTATTATGAGTGATGGCCAAGAAGAGAAAAGAGCATACGATCATGACAAAATCTTAGTTCATGGTGTTGGTGGTAAGATTATCAAAGCGATGACACCAAATCAACAATTACTTGTTGATACCATTAAGAAAAATGATATGGTCTTTGCAATTGGTCCTGCCGGAACCGGAAAAACATATACCGGTGTTGCTATGGCGGTTAAAATGCTAAAGGATAAAGAAGTAAAAAGGATTATTCTGACACGTCCCGCGGTTGAAGCCGGAGAAAACCTTGGATTTCTTCCCGGAGATATGAAAGAAAAACTGGATCCTTATATGCAGCCACTCTATGACGCGCTGCGTGACATGCTTCCAAACGAAAAACTCGAAGATTACATCTTAAAAGGAATTATTCAGATTGCACCGCTGGCATTTATGCGTGGACGAACGCTTGATAATGCCTTTGTAATCCTTGATGAAGCGCAAAACACAACCCATTCACAAATGAAAATGTTTTTGACCCGTATGGGAAAAAATGCCAAATTTATGATTACGGGTGATCCTGGACAGGTTGATTTACCAAGAAGAACTATTTCTGGTCTTAAAGAAGCCATTTTGGTTTTGAAAGATATTGACGGTATTGGAATTATTTATCTGGATGATAAAGATATCGTTCGCCACAGATTAGTGAAAAAAGTAATTGACGCTTATAAACAAATTGAGAATCACGATTAATTATAAAATTTTATTGAAATGTTAAATGTAAATCGTGAATTGTGTTTTAACATTTAGTAGTATTCGTTTTGTATGTTTTCTTTTAGAAAAATGCAAAACGAATATTTTTTTAGTAACTATAAAAATTTGCAATGATTAGAATTTTTAGTTTTCTTCTATTGATGAGTTTTATTTCCTGTAAAAAGAAAGAAATAGAAAAGAACAAATTTTATGAAGATCTTGCTTTACAAAGGAGTGGAATTTTGTTGGAAAACATTGGAAAAAAATATTATTATAAAAATTGTGTAAACTGTCATGCAGGCAAAGATGCTAAAGATAATTTTTTAGAAAATTCTGTTAGAAATCAAGAAAGAAGTGAAAGATTCTTTATTGATTTTATTACAAAACAAGATAGTTTATTAAAGCATGGAAATAAAGAGGCTTTAGCATTGAAAGATTGGTCAAATCAGAATTCCTATATTCATGATTTTGACTTTAATGATAGAGAAGTTAAAGCGATATTATATTATTTGAAAAAATGAAACAACTCGATGATTTCTACCTAAACCAGAAAGAACCTATAAAAGGGATATTTCTCGCATTAAAAGAAATCATTTTGAAACAAGATAAGGACATTAGAAATGTTTTAAAATACGGAATGCCATTCTTTTGTTATAAAGAAAAGATGTTCTGTTATCTATGGATTCATAAAAAACTCAAACAGCCTTATATCGGAATTGTAGAAGGAAAGCATTTTGACGAAGTTTTTCTTATTCAGGAAAATCGTTCCAGAATGAAAATTTTTATACTCGATTCTAAAAAAGATTTACCTTTAGAGCAAATTGAAATGATAATTCAAAAAGCCATAAATTTATACAAAACAGGAATTGTTAAGGTTTAAATTAATTTTAAAGCAATATTTAACGGAATAGTTAAATAAATAATAAACTTCCCTCAATTTTAGCTTTCAAAGCTTGTAAACTTTGTCTAAACGAGCTTAAAACCTTAAATTTGCATATCATCGATATTTGATACTTAAATATGACAAAACTTAAAAATATAAAAGTGGTAGTAAGTGACCTTGACGGAACTTTACTCAACCCACAACACAGAATTTCAGATTACACTAAATCAATTTTTCAGGAACTTCATAATCAGGGTTATTTGATTGTTGTAGCTACAGGACGTCATCATCTTGATGCGATGGCTATTATCGAAACACTTGCAGTGCCGGTTTATTTAGTAAGTTCTAACGGAGGAAGAATTCATTCGCCAAACAAAGAAGAACTTTTTGCTTTTAACTTGGATAGCGATGTGGTAAAAGCAGCGTTAAATATAGAAATCGATCCAGATGTTACGGTTGTATTATTTAAAGAGAATGTTTGGCAGACGAATAAATGGAATGAAAGGTTAAATTCGTTTCAAGCCGAATTAAAATACCGTCCGGAATTAGTTGACTACAAAACTATTGAAGACTTTAAAGCGATAAAAATCTTCTTTTCATGCGATAATCACGAAAAATTGGTAAAAGTGAGAGATGCAGTTTTAGCCAATTCTTCAGAGCATTTACATCATGCTTTTAGTTTACCAACTTGTTTAGAGTTTATGGATAAGTCTGTAGATAAAGCGGTTGCTATAGCAAAAGTATTAGAAAAAGAAGGATTTGCTATGGAAGACGCTGTTTCGTTTGGAGATGGTTTTAATGATTTGCAAATGTTGTCTGCAACTGGACGAGGATTAATTATGGGGAATGCGCCTTCAATTTTAAAAGATGCTTTACCTGATTTGGAAGTTATTAAAACTAATGCTGAAGATGGTGTAGCAAAATACATCGCATCTAAAATTTTAGATAAAGAATTAGCTTCAAGTTAATTTAGAATTGTATTTAAATGAAAATCCCTAAATATTCTGTTTAGGGATTTTTTTATTTCTGAATCTTAAAATTTCATGGTGTAACTCTCTGAAATAATTTTAAATTTGCATTCATAAAAAACAACACAACAAAATGAGCAATACAATCACAACTACAAATTTTAATTTCCCGAATCAGAAATCAGTTTACCGTGGAAAAGTTAGAGAAGTTTATAATATTAACGACGAACTTTTGGTAATGGTAGCAACCGACAGACTTTCGGCTTTTGATGTAGTTTTGCCAAAAGGAATTCCATACAAAGGACAAATCTTAAATCAGATTGCTACTAAATTTATGGAATTAACGCAAGATATTGTTCCAAACTGGCTGATTGCTACTCCAGATCCAAACGTTGCTGTTGGACATTTATGCGAGCCTTTTAAAGTAGAAATGGTAATTCGCGGTTATTTGTCAGGACATGCTGCTCGTGAATATTCTGCTGGTAGAAAACAAATCTGCGGTGTTGCTATGGCTGAAGGTTTAAAAGAAAATGATAAATTTCCGGAGCCAATTATTACTCCAACTACAAAAGCGGATAACGGTTCACATGACGAAGATATTTCTCGCGAAGACATTTTAGCTAAAGGAATTGTTTCTGAAGAAGATTATTTAGTTTTAGAAAAATATACACGCGCTTTATTTCAAAGAGGAACTGAAATCGCGGCTCAAAGAGGTTTGATTTTAGTGGATACTAAATATGAATTCGGAAAAACTAAAGATGGCGTTATTGTTTTAATTGATGAGATTCATACTCCAGATTCATCTCGTTATTTTTATGCTGAAGGTTATGCAGAAAGACAAGAAAAAGGAGAGGAGCAAAAACAACTTTCTAAAGAATTTGTTCGTCGCTGGTTAATTGAAAATGGTTTTCAGGGACAAGAAGGACAGCAGATTCCAAATATGACAGACGAATATATTGAGTCTGTTTCTGAAAGATATATCGAATTATACGAGAATATTTTAGGAGAAAAATTCGTTAAAGCTGATATTGATAATATTGATCAACGTATTGAAAAAAACGTATTAGCTTACTTAGCTTCTAAATAGTAATTTTCGGGTTTAAAACTAACTATTTAAACCATGAAAATTATAACCAATAAAAATGTCCTGTTATTTGTATGTATTACAGCAGGGCATTTTCTTTTTGCACAAATTGATAAAAAGGCCACAAAAGAGACGAAGAATTTATACTATAATCTAAATATTCTTTCTATAAGAAATATTCTTTTTGGCCATCAACACGCGCTTGAGTATGGACACGGATGGAGCAATGAACCAAATAGATCGGATGTAAAATCTGTGACCGGTTCACATCCTGCCGTAATCGGAATAGATTTTAGTGATTTTTCCGGACAATCTAAAGTGCAAACAGAAAAAGCTAAACAAAATTTAAGGAAAATTGTAGTTGATACCTACAAAAGAGGCGGGATTACCACAGTTTCTTGGCATTTTAATAATCCGGCTTCTGAGGGTGGATTTTATTGGAAAGAAGGAGTTTCGACTGCATCAATGGCTTTGATTAAGCCTGGAGGTTCTCATCATGAGCAATATAAAGAAATTTTAAAAACGATTGCCGACTTTGCAAATTCTGTTAAAGCAAAAAATGGAACACTTGCTCCAATGATTTTCAGACCGTTTCACGAATTTGACGGTGATTGGTTTTGGTGGGGAAAGTCGCATACAGCTCGTGAAGATTTTATTGCCGTATGGCAGTTTACCGTTTCCTATTTAAAAGATACTTTAGGTGTGCATAATTTTATTTATGCATTTTCTCCCGATAATCAGTTTAATTCGGAATCTGAATATTTAGAACGTTATCCGGGCGACAAGTTTGTTGATCTTTTTGGAATGGATAATTACGGCGATTTTGGTCGTGACGGAAAGTATGATTTGGAATCTGGTTTAAAGAAACTGGAAATAATTTCTGATTTAGGTAAAAAAAAGAAAAAATTAGCCGCCTTTACAGAAACAGGTTTAGAGTCTGTTCCAAATGAAAAATGGTGGACCGAGGTTTTGTTAAAAACATTGAAAACTAACGATTTAAAATTAGCTTACGTCTTGGTTTGGAGAAATGACAGTACAAGTCCCACGCATTATTACGCTCCATTTCCGGGGCAGGTGAGTGAAAGAGATTTTGTAAGGTTTTATGACGATCCTTTTACTTTGTTTGAAAAGGATTTAAAAGACATTTATAATAAGAAGTTAGACTAAGAATAATACAAATTTTACGATATAAAAGGCGCGATTCAATTATTTGAGTCGCGTTTTTTTGTTAATTCCTGATATCTTAGGGTTTTTATCATTTTTTTACACTTTTAATGCAACGTTTTACCACGTAGATGCGTCTAATAATAAATCATCACAATCATCAATCAATTTAACAAACAATCAATCATGAAAAAAACAGTTATTATCTTAGGAATGGCTTTAGTCGTATTTACAAATTTCGCAATGGCTTCTAATCAAAAGCCAGCAATTAAAGATCAAATTGAAATTTCAACTTACTTATCATCTCCCTTACACGTAGCTGTATGCAAAGGAGATTTTGAAAGTGTAAAAAAAATTATTGAATATGGCGCAGATGTGAATAAGGTTATTCGAAACATGACGCCTTTAATGCTGGCAGCACGTTACAATCATGTGGAAATCGTAAAAATTTTATTAGCTAATGGGGCAAAACCGTCTATTGAAAATGAGCAGGGATTTAGAGCATTGGATTATGCAAAATATGCAAAAGCAGACGAATCGATAGCCATTTTAAAAGGGTTAAAGTGAATTGCATTTTTCTGACATAGAAAAAAGCATCATTCTAAATTGAGTGATGCTTTTTTCTTTATCAAAAATATTATTCCATTTTATCTTTTAAGTTTTCAAGGCCTTTTTGTAAATCATTTCCAATCATTTGATCCATTTTTAACATAGGAAGCATAATATTTGTTGGATAAGGAATTACACCACTGATCCCCCATTTTACTTTCGTCTGATTATTAGAAACAGATTCTGTAGACATAAATCCGACAGCGGTATCTTCCATTGGTTTTTTAAAACGGAGAGCAAAATCTATACGTTTGTTTTCTATTACTTTAGTAATTTCCTGTTCGCCGACACCAACCTCTTTTACATTACTTTCCCAGGAAGAGATTGAGCCAACAGCACCATCAATCCCCTTGTAATTTACCTTCATTTTGGGATCCATATTTGCCCAAACACTAAATTCGTTTTGATTTTTTAATGATTTAACATAATTAAAAACACTATCAACAGGTTTATTAATTGTAATTTCTCTTTCAACAGCATATTCTTTAGGCATAAAATAAGCTGCAATTAGGATGATAGAAATAATCAAAATTAAGATGATAAGAATTCTTTTAATAATAAGCATATTTACTGGTTTTAAGTTAGTTTTTTAATTTTTTCTAGATTTGAAACTATAACAGTTTTATTCTTACAGTAAAGTTAAAGAATTCTAATTTGCTTTTACACAAGCCTTTTACAAGTATTAAAAATAAATTTTAATTTTTTTTATGGTGAATTGTAACATTTTATATTTTTTGGCGTCTATTATATCAAAACCATGAAATTTATAATGTTATAGCGAGTAAATTATGTATTCATTAAGTAATCGTTAAGAGTTAGTTAAAACATAGTACTTTGTAATACATAATACAAAATAATAATTATTTTTACATGGAAATAAAAATCATCATCAATCATTTAACAACAATCAATTATTATGAAAAAATCAATTATTTATTTAGGACTGGCCTTAGTTGCATTTGGAAATGTGGCAGTGGCTTCAAACGGAGTTTCAACTGTTAAAAATCCGGTTGAATATACTGGTTATGCAGCAAATCCTTTAAATGTAGCTATTAGTAAAGGAGATTTAGAAACGGTTAAAAAGTTTATTGAATACGGAGCAGATGTAAATCAGATGTCTGAAGATTTGACTCCTTTAATGATTGCAGCACGTTATAACAAATGTGAAATCCTTAAAGTTTTATTGGCAAATGGTGCTAGACCAAATATAAAAAATGAAAAAGGATACACTGCATTAAAATATGCTGAATTATCAAATGCTTCAGAAGCAATTTCAATTTTGAAAGAATTGAGATAAAAAGAATACAGTTTAAAAAGTTTTGAGTTAGTATAAAATGACCTTTCTGAGCAAAAGGTCATTTTTTTTGTTTTTATAAAATAGAAAAGCATCATTACAAAGAATGATGCTTCCCACTTTTAAATCCAACAATTTGATTTAAAAAACTAAAAAAATAAATCTTTATTCTATTGGGACATGTTTTTTTCTGTTGAATACCCAGAATAAAATAGGGAATACCAATAAGGTTAAAACAGTCGCTGTCATTAAACCACCAATAATAACAATCGCGAGTGGTTTTTGAGATTCAGAACCAATTCCTGTAGAAATTGCAGCAGGCAATAATCCGATTGAAGCCATTAAGGCAGTCATTACAACAGCTCTTGTTCTGGCTTTAACTCCCATAAAAATAGATTCTTCGAGTGTGAATTTTGCTTTTAGATTATGATGAAATTCTGATATTAGAATTACCCCATTCTGAATACAAATTCCTAAAAGAGCAATAAATCCAACTCCGGCGGAAATTCCAAAATTCATTCCTGTAATATGGAGTGCAATAATTCCTCCGATAATTGCAAAAGGAACATTGGCTAAAACCAAAAGAGAATCTTTAAAGTTTCCGAACAAGATGAATAAAAGAACAAAAATTCCAATTAAACTGATTGGTACAACTTGAGCCAGACGGGCACTGGCACGAACCTGATTTTCAAATTCTCCTGTCCACCCGGTTGTGTAGCCGGCAGGAAGTTTTAATTTATTTACTTTTGACTGTGCTTCTGCAATTGTACTACCCAAATCACGATCACGAACAGAAAATTTAACCCCAATAAAACGTTTCGTATTGTCTCTGTAAATAAATGCTGGTCCGGTAATGGTTTTAATGTCGCAGATTTCTTTTAAAGGAATTTTGATTCCGCTTATTGTTGGAACTTTAATTTCCTCCAAATCTTTTTCATCTTTTCTGTATTCTTTTGAAAAACGAACACGAACGTCAAATTTCTTTTCATCTTCATACTTTTCGGTTGCAGTTTTTCCTCCAAATGCTAATTCTAAAACAGCCTGAGCATCACTTAATGTTACACCATAAGCAGCCATTTTTTCACGATCCAGGATTACACTAATTTCTGGTTGCCCAACATTTCGCAAAATACCAGCATCTTTAATACCCGGAATATCCTTAATTTGAGCTAAAACTTCATTAGCAAGTTGATCTAATTTGTTTAAATCGTCTCCATAAATTTTAACTGCATTAGAAGCCTTAAATCCAGCAACAGATTCAGCAACATTGTCAATTACTGGCTGCGAGTAATTGTAGGTAATC
The DNA here is from genome assembly GCF_042686225.1 of Flavobacterium notoginsengisoli. NCBI lineage: Bacteria > Pseudomonadati > Bacteroidota > Flavobacteriia > Flavobacteriales > Flavobacteriaceae > Flavobacterium > Flavobacterium notoginsengisoli. The sequence goes on along the minus strand of NZ_JBHUOT010000010.1, from coordinate 8,892 downwards.
CCCTGATGAACTTTTAGTTTAGTATCCATTTCATTAATCAGGTCATCCATAGAAATTTTACGTGTCCACTCGGCTTTTGGTTTTAAATCAACCTGAAGCTGGATAAACCCAAATCCATTCGGATCAGTTCCGTCATTGCTTCTACCAGTTTGAGATAATACATTTTTAACTTCCGGAAAACTTTCAAGATCTTTTCTAATCATTGCGGCAGTTTTAACACTTTCAGGCAATGAAGTACTCATTGGTAATTCTGCTGTAACCCATAAGGCACCTTCATTTAATTGGGGTAAAAATTCGGTTCCTAAGAAACCAGCAGAAAAGAAAACGGCTGCTAATAATCCAATTGAAGCAATTAAGGTTTGTACTTTATGTTTAAATGTCCAGGCAAAACCTTTAGAAACAATTCGATCCCAAAAGTTCACAAACGGGTTATGTTTTTCTTTTACATTTTTATTTAATAAAATATGTGAAAGAACAGGAACTAAAGTCAGAGTAAAAATAAGCGCTCCTAATAATGCAAACCCTAATGTAAAGGCTAGAGGAGAAAACATTTTTCCTTCTACTTTTTGGAATGAGAAAATTGGAAGCAAAGCTGTAATGATAATCAGTTTTGAAAAGAAAATAGCTTTACCCATTTCTGTTCCGGTTTTCTTGATTAAGCTTCCTTTTGCAATTTTATTGAATTTTTCCATCCCTAATTGGTGTGCCCGATGATCCAGAACCACAAACAAACCTTCGACCATTACCACAGCACCATCAATAATAATCCCGAAGTCGACTGCACCTAAACTCAATAAGTTGGCGCTCATTCCCATCATTTTCAGGCACAAGAATGCAAATAATAAGGAAAGCGGAATTACAATCGAAACCGTAAAAGTGGTTCGCCAGTCGGCCATAAAAAGGAATACAACAACAGTAACCAGAATAATACCTTCAAATAAGTTATGCATTACGGTTTCGGTCGTGAAATTCATTAAATTATCACGATCATAAAAAGTCTCAATTTTAATGTCTTTAGGAAGAACATTATCGTTTAGGTCTTTAATTTTTGCTTTTATCAAGGCAAGAGTTTCCTGTGGATTCTCGCCTTTTCGCATTACTACAATTCCTTCTACAGCGTCGTCATTATTTCCAATACCGGTTTGTCCTACTCTGGGCATCGAACTTTCGTAAACATCAGCTAGATTTTTAACCAAAATCGGGTTTCCTCCGGCATCATCAACGATAATATTTCCGATATCTTCTTTAGATTTTAATAATCCAACACCACGAACGACAAAAGCTTGTCCGTTTTTCTCGATTACATCACCACCAACGTTTAAGTTTCCTGCATTAACAGCATTGTAAACTTGTAAAGGCGTAATGTTATATTTAGCCAGTTTGATTGGATCAACACCAACTTCATAAGTTTTGGTCTGACCACCAAAAACGTTTAAATCTGCAACTCCAGGAAGAGAACGAAGTTGTTTGTCAATTACCCAATTTTGGTAAGTCAATAATTCACGACTGTCTCTGCTATTACTTTTTACAATATATCTGAAGATTTCTCCAGTTGGTCCGTAAGGTGGTTGCACGTCCGGTTCAACATCATCAGGAAGCGAAACGTTCTTTAATAAATTATTAACCTGAAAACGCGCAAAAGTATCATCTACACCATCATCAAAAATGATTTTGATTACTGATAATCCAAACATCGTAATGCTTCGAACACTTGTTTTTTTCTGAACAGAGTTCATCGCAATTTCAATAGGCGAGGTAACAAAACGTTCTACTTCCTCAGCACTTTTTCCATTCCACTGCGTAATAATAATAATCTGTGTATTGGTAACATCAGGAAAAGCGTCGATAGGCATGTTTTTGAACGAAATAAATCCTGCAACAGCCAATAATCCAACCCAAAAGAAGGTAAATGCTTTATTCTTTAAAGAAAAAGCAATAATATTTTTTATGAATTTGTTCATGTCTTAGTTGTTTAAAGCACCATAAATAAATAGCTGATTGTTTGTGATTACTTTTTCGTTTTCTTTCAAACCACTTGAAAGATAAGTAGTATCTCCAACAACTCTATACACTTCAACTTGTCTTGTTTCTATATTATTACGGTCTTTAAATACCACAACAAAGTTTTTACTTTTATCAAATACAATGGCTTTACTAGGTACAGCTATCATAGATTGATTTTCGTTGAATGACAATTTTATGTTAGCATTCATATCCGGTTTAAGCATATAATCTGGATTGCTTAATTTGATTCTTGCCTGCATTGCTTTAGTTTCCGGATCGATTACATTGTAGATTTTATCTACTTTTCCATGAAATGTTTTATCCGGATAACTCAACGTAGTAACAGAAGCACTTGTTCCTAATTTTACTTTATTGATATCAATTTCGTTAATGTTTGCCATTGCCCAAACCTCGCTGATTTCTGCAATATCAAAAATGTTTTCAGAACGGTCGTTACGTAAAAGCATATCCTGATTGATACTTTTTTGAATAATAAAACCACTTATCGGAGCCGTCACTTCATAAATAGATCCTGCTTTGATGTTGTAGATTTTATAAGTTTCCTGAATTTTGCTTAATTGTGACTGTGCCTTATTTACTTCCGATTTTGCCTGAAGAACATCACTTTCAGAATTCAATTTACCATCAAATAATTCCTGAGCTACTTTTAAATTGTTTTTGGCTACTAATAAATCACTTTTAGCATCGATTGATTGCTTTTCAAAATCTGCCACATCTGTGCTTTTTATAGTAGCAAGAACTTGTCCTTTTTTAACATAATCGCCAAGCTCAACATTTACTTTCATTACATTTCCTCCAACCAAAGGGTAAACGTCGATCATTTTATTATTATCAGCTGTAATTTTTCCGTAAAAACTAAGTTCGTTTTTTAATGGCTGCGTTTGAGCCTCAGCGGTAGTTGTAGTTTTCAGCATAGCGTCACTTAATACAAAAGATGTATTTGTTTCTGGATTTTCTACTTCTTTTTTGCAGCTTGCCAGTGATAGACTTACAATTGCGATTCCTATGAATAATGTATGTTTCATTTTTATGTCTTTTTAAAATAAATCTTTGTTGATGGTACTATTTAATTCTTCGCCTGCTATTACAACTTTTTTCTTCAATTCGTTTAACTGAATTATAGCTTGATTGTAGCTTTCCATAAAATCGGTAAATTCTAAAAGACTTACATTTCGTTTCTGAAAGTTGGTAAGCATGCCATTGTAAACAGCTTCAAAATCTGCATTTACAGTTGGTTTAATAACAACATAATTTTGACGAGATTCATCCCACTTGGTCCACGCTGAAGTAATTTCTGTTTTCAGTTGTAATTCAAAGTTTTGTTTCTCAATTTTAGACTGCTCCAAAACTGTTTTTGCATACTTAATGTTTCCTTTATTCTGATTCCAAAGCGGTAAAGGAATACCAACAGTCAGATTCGCTTCATTATTAAAAGCACCACTTCTTTGATCGTAATTTGCACCAAGTGTGATGTCTGGAATTGAAAGTGATTTTTGTAATTTAACATTCAATTCATTAGCGTCGATTTCTTTTTGTTTGGCTAAATAATCCGGACGATTAGCTATAGCCTGTTCTTCAAAACTTTTAAGATCAAAATCGATAACTTTTAAATATTTATTAGAATCATCTTTGCTGACAACAGGAACTACATTTTCAGTTTCATTCAAAAGCAATTTTAAATTCGCTTGCTCCTCTATATTGTTGTTGATTACTTCTAATCTTTCATTTTTGAAATTAAGATATAACGATTGCAAACGGACAACATCTTTTAAAGGAATATTTCCTTTTTGAGCCTGAATAGAATAAGAATTAATTAAGTTTTCAATATGAACTAATTGCTTATCTGTATTTTCAAGATTCTTACTGTTGTAATACACAGTGTAAAAGCTTTTACGCAATTGCAGTTTTAGTGTACGCAGTAAATCATTAAACTGAAGCTCGGCCAGCTTTTCATTGGTTTGAGCCAGTTTCACTTCATTACGTTTTTTTCCGCCAAGATAAATGAGTTGCTCAATGGCAAAAACTTTTTGACCTTCTTTTCCGATATCAAAATACTTATCTCGCTCGGGGTTGTATGCATTCAATTCGGCCGAGAGAGTAGGGTTGTCCCAGATTCGAGCCTGAATAGTTAGTGCTTTCGACGCATCTATATTATATTGAGATGCCAGTAAAAAAAGATTCTTTTTTAAGAATTGACTTTCACAGTCCAGAAGTGTGACCGATTTTTGAGCTATTGCAGCTTGATTGAGAAGTGCAAATAACAGCAATGCGAATAACTTTTTCATTGTATCATTTTTAATTATACAAATATGCTATCAACAGGCTTTAAGAGACCTTAAAATCTACCTTAAAAATAGCTTAAAATTATTTATAAATTAAAAAATAACTGAAATAAATTCGTATTAATATTTGTTACTGAGTAAGTTATGTTTGCTTTATGCAGTGTTAGTATTCGTTGAACAATTCTTAATCCAAGTCCAAAGCCCGAAGTTCCTTTAGAGTTTTTACCACGCATGAAAGGCTGAAAAAGATTTTTTTGTTCTGCTTCACTTAATGTATCTCCGGTATTTGAAACTGATACTATTAAATGGTAACGATCTGTACTTATTTTTACTTTAGCTTGTTTATTGTCTGAATATACGCAGGCATTTTTAAGGACATTGCTCAAAGCAATTTCCAGAAGGTTTTTATTACCTTTAATTTCCAGTGCAGTATCAAGATCTTCACTTTCCTCCATTTCAAAAAGAATCACAAAATCGGGGAAAGATTTATTTATTTTTTCAATAGAAGAAAATAAAATCTCATCTATTCGTTGTACTTCATGATTTTCAACTTCTCGGTTATCAATTTTAGACAGAATTAATAAAGAATTGATTAATTCGCTTAAATGATTGACATCAGTCAATATAGCATTTAAGAAAGATTTGTTTTTAGGTTTCGTATCAGGATCGGCAACAGCATTTTCAATTTGAGACGTCATTCTTGAAAGTGGAGTTCTTAACTCGTGCGAAGCATGTGCAGTAAATTCTTTTTGTCTTTGATAAGAAAGCTCAATTCGATCCATCATAAAATTGAACTCATCAGCAATTAAGTCAATTTCGTTTTTAGTGCTTTTAGATTCAATTCGGGTATCAAGATTATTCTCGTTGATATTTTTTATTTTCTGATGAAAGGCATTCAACGGGTTCATTACCTTTTTTACGGTAAAAGAAGTAATAACCCAGCACAGGCAGGTGAAGAAAATATAGGATATAATTAAAGTGTATCTTAAAAAGAGTAATTTCTTTTTGCCGTAATCGTCCGTTGCAGAAATCAGGGCGTAGAAATCTTTATCATTTGTGTCATAAAAAACACCATACACCTCATAATCTCCTTGCTGTTTAAAAAATGTTTTGTTTTTCTTTAAGTATTTTAAGTCATCAATCGACCAATTAATTTTCGCATCGTCAATACTACTGTAAATCAATTTAAAATTAGAATCAAAAACCAGCGTTTTTTCATCATACAATTTATTAATTGAGTTTTGATCGATAATTTTTAAAAGCTGATTATCAACCTGTTTAACGTTGACTAAAAGTTTTATGTTAGATAAAGCCTTAATTTCTAATCGATCACGAAATTCTTCTTTTCTATAATTAGAATACAAAATGAATATCACTGTAGATGCCAATCCAAAAAGGATGGTAAACAGTAAACTGACTAACAATGATATTCGATTTTTTAATGTCATTCCTGATCGCTTAGATAATAACCATAACCTACCTTTGTGCGTATTAATTTAGTGTCGTGGTCTTTGTCAATTTTCTTTCTTAAAAAATTAATGTAAACTTCAATAGTATTTTGATTGGTTTCGATATGATAATCCCAAAGCTTTTCGGCAATAAATTGTTTAGACAAAACTTTTCCTTTCGCGTGAGCCAGAATAAGGATTAGTTTGAATTCTTTTGGTGTAAGCTTGATTTCTTCTCCAGATCTAAAAACCTGCATTTCATCTTCAAGAATTTCCAGATCGTTTATAGTAATCTTGTTTTCGACAATTTGAGGAACATCTTTTCTTCTTAATAAAGACTGAACTCTCGCATAAAGTTCATCAAAATGAAAAGGTTTTACCAAATAATCATCTGCACCGCTGTCAAAAGAAGATAACTTGTCTTCAATTTCGCTGAAAGCAGTCAGCATAATTATAGGTGTTTTTTTATCTGTTTCCCGAATCCCTTTGCATACTTCAATTCCGTTTATTCCTGGAACATTAATATCAAGAACAATTAAATCATATTCGTATGGAAAGTATTTTTTAAGCAATAAAGAGCCATCGTAATATGGAATACACTCGAACCCCTTTGATGTAAAGAATGTTGAAATTTCTTTAGATAAAGTAAAATCGTCTTCGAGCAGTAATATTTTCATTTCGGTGTATAATTAGTAAATCCGACTGAAATTTTATTCAGTCAGATTTACATTAAAGATAGGATTTATTTGAAATAAGAGAAAGTCTCGTTATTTTCAATCTTAAGCAAAGATTCATAAATTAAATTGATAACGTTTTCCACATCATCTCTATGAACCATTTCAACTGTAGTGTGCATGTATCGTAAAGGAAGCGAAATCAAAGCAGACGGAACGCCGCCATTGCTGTAAGCAAATGCATCTGTATCTGTTCCGGTAGCACGTGAAGTTGCATGTCTTTGAAACGGAATATTATTTTCAGCAGCTGTATCTACAATTAAATCACGTAATTTATTCTGAATTGCCGGAGAATACCCTATAACAGGTCCTTTACCCATTTTAAGATCGCCTTCTACTTTTTTGTCTATCATTGGAGTAGTAGTGTCGTGACAAACATCTGTTACAATAGCGACATTTGGTTTTATTCTGTGTGCAATCATTTCAGCCCCACGAAGACCAATCTCTTCCTGAACAGAATTTACAATGTATAAGCCAAAAGGAAGTTCTTTTTTGTTTTCATGCAGTAAACGAGCAACTTCAGCAATCATAAATCCTCCCATTCTGTTGTCAATAGCACGACAAACAAATTTGTTTTCGTTTAAAATCATAAATTCGTCTGGGTAAGTAATTACACAGCCAACATGAACACCTAAAGCTTCAACTTGTTCTTTATTTTCGCATCCTAAATCGATAAAAATGTTACTTAGTTTAGGTATTTCTTCTTTATCACGTAAACGAGTATGGATTGCAGGCCATCCGAAAACACCTTTAACAATTCCATTCTTTGTATGAATATTGACTCTCTTAGAAGGAGCGATCTGGTGATCTGAACCACCATTTCTAATAACATATATAAGACCGTCTTCGGTGATATAGTTTACATACCATGAAATCTCATCAGCATGTCCTTCAATAACGACTTTATAAGGAGCATCAGGATTGATTACACCTACAGCAGTTCCATAAGTATCCGTTATAAAATTATCAACATAAGGTTTCAAATAATTCATCCAAAGTTTTTGCCCTTCGCTTTCATATCCGGTAGGAGAGGCGTTATTAAGGTAGCTTTCCAAGAATGCTATAGAAGTATCTTTTAAGATAGATTTTGTGCTCATAAAAATATTTTTTTGCTAAAATAGAAATTTGGTATCAGAGTTGTGTATAAATATATAATTTTACATTTAAATTATGATTCAATGAGATTAACCACCTTTATTTTATTTATACTATTAGTTTCCTTTTCGTGTCATGCCCAGGTTACTCCAAAGGAAAACCAGCAAATGGGATATATATTAACAGAACAAGACTCTATTTTAAATGACACCATCCAATTGCCGGAGATAATTATTTCAAAAGGCGAGAAGATGAATCCCGAAGAAATGAAGCAATTTCAGATTCTTCAAAACAGAGTCTATAAAGTTTATCCTTATGCCAGATTAGCTTCTGACAGATTAACAGCGTTGAATAACGGGATGGCTCGTTTAAAAACAAATCGTGAAAAGAAAAAATACTTCAAAATAGTAGAAGACTATTTAAATAATGAATTTGAAGAAAGACTAAAAAAGCTTTCCAGAAAACAAGGCCAGATTCTGGTAAAATTGATTCACCGTCAAACCGGCATCACCACTTATGAATTAATTAAAACATTAAAAAGTGGATTTAAAGCTTTTGTTTCTAATACAACTGCAAATTTATTTGACATAAGTTTAAAAACGGAATATAAACCTTATGATGTAAACGAAGACTATTTAATAGAAACTATTTTAGTCCGAGCGTTTGAGTCAGGGCGATTAGCAAATCAAAAACCAGCGAATCCCGTAGATTATGACGACTTATCCAGTAAATGGCAGGAAAGAGCAAAAGAATTAAATAAAAAATAGTTTCTAGTCTAAATAGATGCTCAACCCGACAGGTTTTCAAAACCTGTCGGGTTTGTTTTTTTATACATATATATATAATGTATATGTAGTATATTATATAATAAGAGTAAGAAAACTGAATTTAAGATATTAGATTGTAATTAATAAGGAGCAAAATCCCGCTATCCGTTTCAATCTTTTGCTTTTTAAAGGAAAAAGCAAAAGGATTTCCACTTCTATCGGGGCTAGGGCACCATTTTTCAGAAGAGAATTTCGGAAAGAAAAGACGTTTTCACAAGAAAGGAAATTAAAAACCCGGCGCCTTTGCGTGTTTTCGAGATCAAAAAGGGCAGAAAACAAGGCTTTGCGTCTTGGTGCCTTGGTGGCAAAACAAGAGAAACAATAGCCAAAAGAGGAAAAACCTCACAAGGGATAGAAAAAACTTCGATTATAACCTGCGAGTTATGAGAGTGTTAAGAAAAAGAGTGAAAAAAGATCAAAAAAAGGCGGACAAAAAGCTTGTATAACTGAATAAAGGTGCTACTTTTGCACCCGCAACAAC